>LURN01000001.1 GCA_001628405.1 Candidatus Thioglobus sp. REDSEA-S12_B1
AGCCACTCCTGACTCGGAATATCTTTAGAACCCGTTTTTCCCAAAGCAGATAAAAATGTGAGGTATATAGTTGTGAACAAGCCCCCTTTGCCAAAAGTACGTCCAGCAGGACTAAAAAGATTAATACTAAAAAGCTGTATTAAAAGAATAAGATTTAACGATGGCTTCAATGGTAAAAGATTTTCTCTATCAAATTCCGGATGTATCGTATAACGATGATGATAAGTATGACTCATTGCATAATCAAAAGGGTCCCACCAGCTTATGAAGCTAAAAAAGTAAAGAAAAAATTTATTAAGTTTCTTAGTGCGAAAAACTGTACCGTGACCAAGCTCATGAGTCACTAGTCCATTGAAAAAGCTACTCACCGTTCCATGAAAAAACAATGCGATGAAAAATGCCCACCATACTTCCAGACTCCAAAACATGAATGTCAAAAATCCAGTTATCAAAAAAATCGACAGATGTCCTCCCGCCTGTAACCAGCCCTGATAATTACTACTCCGTATTAAATTTATGAGATTATCTGTGTCAATAGGAGTTCGATACCAATTGATACGATGTTGACTCATACTTGTAAAATATGTTTATTAAATATATTTAATTAATTTTCCGTTGTTATTTGACACTTGCAATTTTTTTCATGTCAAAAAAACACAATAATGTTGTTACATATTAACCTAAATATCAAAGAAACAAAATCAATTTACTCTCGTATACCATACTTGTGCCAGAATAGATTTCATAGAAATAAGGGCTTCCTTGACTGGAAACCCTTTTAGTATATGGTGGGGCGTGAGCGATTCGAACGCTCGACCAGCGGATTAAAAGTCCGATGCTCTACCAACTGAGCTAACGCCCCAAATAAAAACGAGAAATTATACTGAACAAGGGTTCATTAATCAATCGTATATTAGCCTTTATTAACGGCTTCTTTCAGTAGTTTTCCAGGCTTAAAAAAAGGTACAAATTTTTCGGCAACTTGAGTCTTTTCTCCAGTCTTTGGATTTATACCCATTCTGCCTTTTCTGTGTCTCTTTTGAAAACCACCAAATCCTCTAACTTCCACTCCTTTGCCAGAGACAATTGCTGAACTTATTTCTTCTAGAATAATTTCAACAGACTGTTTTGCCTCAGATCGTGTAATTTTTATTTCTTTAGCAACAGCTTCAATAAGATCTATTTTTTTCATATTTTTAAGACGCTACTATGCCAAAGCATAGTAGCTCAAAGTTTATATTATTTATCTTTTGCTTCTTTTAAAAGGTCACCTAGAGTTGAACCAGAAGCCTCATTTGATTGACTATTATAGTCATCCATAGCAGCTTTCTCTTCTACAGAATCTTTAACCTTCATACTTAGATTAATTTTTCTGGTTCTCTTGTCAATCATTGTGATTGCTACCTCAACCTCTTCACCGGCTTTCAACACTGTTGATGCGTCTTCAACCCTGTCTTGAGAAATCTCAGAGGCCTTAAGGTATCCAGTGATGCCCTCAGCAAGCTCAATCACCGCTCCCTTTGCATCAACATCTTGAATGGTTCCTTTAACTATAGAGCCCTTCGAGTTCGATGATGCATATTGAGCAAAATTATCTGATGTTAACTGCTTGATTCCTAGAGAAATTCTTTCTTTTTCAGCATCAATATTAAGAATCACGACATCAAGCTCCTGACCTTTCGAATATGTTGAAACAACTTGATCAGCAGATTGCTTCTCCCATGAGATATCAGCCAAATGAATCAGCCCATCAATTCCACCCGGAAGTCCTACAAATAGACCAAAATCAGTAATTGATTTAACAGTTACATTGATTGTATCGCCCTTGTTGTGAGATGACTCAAAAGCCTCCCATGGATTTTCTTTAGCTTGTTTCATGCTCAGTGAAATTCTGTGTTTTGACTCTTGAACATCAAGAACAACAACATCGACTTCTTGACCAAGCTTGACAAACTTTGAAGGTCTTGCGTTTGCATTAGTCCAATCCATTTCACTAACATGAACCAATCCTTCAACGCCCTCTTCGATTCTAACAAATGCACCATAATCAGTTAGATTAGAGACCACACCTGAAACTTTCTTACCCATAGGTAGGCGCTCAGAGATGTTATCCCAAGGACTAGGAGTCAACTGCTTAAGACCTAATGAGACTCTCATTTTCTCTTTATCATAGCTCAGCACTTTAACTGTAATTTTGTCACCAATGGAGAGCTTCTCAGACGGATGATTAACTCTCTGCCAAGAAATATCAGTAATATGAAGTAGTCCGTCAACCCCTCCAAGGTCAACAAATGCACCATAATCTGCAAGGTTTTTAACAATTCCTTCAACTTCTTTACCAGTATCAAGGTTCTCAATTAGAGCCTCTCTATCTGCGGAATTAACCTCTTGCATTACTGCCTTTCTAGAAATGACAATATTGTTTCTAACTTCATCCATCTTGATAACAAGCGCTTCAATCTCTTGACCTAACAGAAAGTCAAAATCTTTGACTGGTCTGACGTCAACGAGAGAACCTGGCAAGAAGGCTTTAATCACACCAATATCAACTGTCATACCACCTTTAACTGAACCTGTAACAATTCCTCTAACCACTTCTTTAGAGTTCATCGCAGCTTCAAGCTCCTGCCACATCTTAATGCGCTTAGCTTTTTCGCGTGAAAGAAGCGTATGGCCTAGGCCATCATCAATCGACTCAAGGGCAACTTCAACGACATCACCCTCTGTGATCTCTAGCTCGCCTTTGACGTCTTTAAATTCGTTTAATGAAATAAAACCTTCAGACTTGAGACCAACATTAATAATCGCTTTTTCACGATTCATGCTGACTACAGTTCCCATTAATAGGGCACCAGGTTTTACGTTTTGCTGTGTTTCGCTATTCTCAAATAGCTCTGAAAATGATTCTGACATAATATCTCGATGTTGACCGCTAAATGTTAAGCTATATCGGTAAAAAACTTAACTCTTATCGGGTTAATTAAAAAAAGGCTTGACCGCTCAAACCTTAACTAGCGCCATTACTTTCGTAACGACTTCATCAACCGTTAGATCTGATGTATCTATGATTAATGCCTCTTTAGATGGCTTCAGGGGAGAGTGTTTTCGACTTGAGTCCCTTTCATCTCTATTCCTAACCTCTTCTAAAGTGTGCGAAATGTTACCAGTAATACCCTTTTGATGCAACTGTTTAAGTCTTCTTTTGGCTCTTTCTTCAACATTTGCAGTTAAAAAAACTTTATAAGGCGCATCTTTAAAGACAACAGTGCCCATATCTCTTCCATCGGCAACTAGTCCGGGTGGTTTTCTAAAATCACGCTGTCTTATGAGTAATGACTCCCTGAGCGAACCAATCATTGCAAACTTGGATGCCAGTTCAGCCGTTTTTTCTGTTCTTAGATCCGATGATACTTCCTGATTATCAAGATATATTTCTAAATCATTTTTTAGGGGAGATGAAACAAACTTGAGTTCTAAGTTAGATGCTAAATCTATTAACTCTTTAGTATTTTCAGGGAGAAGATCTCGTTTTGAAGCTGCTAAAGCGAAGGCCCGATAAATGGCACCAGAATCTAAAATATGCCATTTCAGCTCATTAGCAACAATATTAGAGACCGTCCCTTTTCCAACTCCACTCGGCCCATCAATTGTTAAAACTGGAATCATAATGTGCTACTAGAAATACTTTTTTGAATCATTTCTCATACTCTGGCCTCATATGAGGAAACAATAGCACATCTCTGATTGATGGAGAGTTTGTAAATAGCATAACTAAACGATCGATTCCTATACCTTCTCCTGCAGTAGGAGGCATACCATACTCTAGAGCTCTAATATAATCGGCATCGTAGTGCATGGCTTCATCATCACCTGCATCCTTCTCGCTGACCTGATCACGGAATCTTTGCGCTTGGTCTTCAGAATCATTAAGCTCTGAAAAGCCATTGGCAATTTCTCGCCCACCAATGAATAGTTCAAATCGATCCGTTATAAATGGATTGTCATCATTTCTTCGTGACAATGGGGATACTTCAGTAGGATACTCAATAACAAAGGTTGGCTGAATCAGTTTTTCTTCAACCGTTGCCTCAAAGATTTCAATCTGAATTTTTCCTAACCCCCAACTCTTTTTGACATCAATACCTAGAGATTGAGCAGTCTTTTTAGCATTATCCTCCGACAAGTCTTCAGCAGAAAGATTCGGATTGTATTTCAAAATTGAATCAAAAACACTGATTCTCTCAAAAGGCTTTGAAAAATCAAAGTCATCACCCTGATAATGGATTACATTTGATTCGCACACGTCAATAGCGATGCCTCTTAAGAGCTCTTCAGTAAGGTCCATATAGTCATGATAGGTTGCGTATGCCTGATAAAACTCCGCCATTGTAAATTCTGGATTGTGCCTAGGAGAGAGGCCCTCATTCCTGAAATTTCGATTGATTTCAAAGACCCTATCTAAACCTCCAACAACAAGCCTTTTAAGGTAGAGCTCAGGAGCAATCCTTAAATAAAGATCCATGTCTAGAGCATTGTGATGAGTGATAAAAGGCTTAGCAGCTGCGCCGCCAGGTATCACCTGCATCATTGGGGTTTCCACCTCTAGATAATCATGGTCAAGGAAAAATTGTCTGATATATGAAATAATTTTAGACCTCGTCTTAAAGACTCTTCTTGAATCCTCATTCATAATAAGGTCAACATACCTCTGACGATAAATGGTTTCTTGATCGGACAAGCCATGAAACTTTTCAGGTAAAGGTCTGAGTGACTTAGTTAGAAGTCTAATACTGCTAACTCGAATTGAGAGCTCTCCAGTTTTTGTTTTGAAGAGCGTTCCTGTAGCTCCAATAATATCACCAATATCCCATTTTTTGAATTGCTCATTATAGAAGCCATCATCAAGCTCATCCCTAGTAACAAACAATTGAATCTGTCCAGAAGTATCCTGAAGCTGGACAAAGCTAGCCTTACCCATAATCCTTTTTAACATCATACGCCCAGCCACAGTTACAGTATCAACCACCTCTTGAAGCTCTTCGTTGGTTTTACTGTCAAAATCGTTATGAATTTCGGAAGCTAAATTGAGAGGTTTAAAATCATTAACATAAGGGTTACCTGACTCTCTGAGTGATGCTAATTTGGATTTTCTTTCTGCTATTAATTTGTTTTCGTCTTGGTCGCTCACATTTATCCTATAGTTTTTTTGATTGTTCAATTTCTTCTTTAGCTAACTTTTGCGCATTGGCAAAATCCTTTTCAGCTAAATCGTTTTTTCCAAGCCTTTTATATACTGAACCTCGATTATAGTATGCCTGATAAAAATTATTATCTAAATCGATTGCACGGGTTAAGTCTTGCAAAGCCAGCTTGTCATCCGCTATTTTAGAGTATGCATTGCCCCGATTATAATAAGCTGCAATATATTCCGGATCGATTGAAAGAGCCTTTGAATAGGTTTCAATTGAATCTTTGCTTTTATTAAGACGATCATAACAGTTTCCAAGGTTGTTTAATGCGCCCACATCATCTGGCTTGAGTTTTAGCGCAGATTTAAAAAAATCAATCGCCTCATTAAAGTTTTCCTTTTCTTGTTCCATATAGGCTAAGCAGAAAAAAGCTTCTGAGCTATTTGGGTTAGCCTTTATAGCTTTCGCCATCGATTCATAAGCCAGGTCACTATTGCCTTGCTGAAGATGCAAATTACCAAGATTTAAATGCGTATTAGCAGCCAAATCCTGGGTGATTGATTTTTGATTTAATAGAGCATTCCAAGACTGAATAGCTTGAGACAGTTGACCATTTTTTTGGTGAGTATATGCCTCAACAATCAAATCACTGATTTCTTTTTCATTCATAAGGACACTTATTTACTTTAATAATTTTTTTGCTCTCTCAAGGTCATTGGATACATTGACTGTTTTTTCTTTATTTCTTTTTGTAGAACGAAACAAAAATATCAGAGATAAAATCAAAATGAATAGAGGTGCAAACCATAAAAGATAGGTCTTGGTATTTACAGGAGGTTTATAAACAACAAAATCACCATAACGCTCGACCATGTATGAATAGATCTGAGGGTCAGACTGGCCATCTAAAATCATTTCACGCACCTTTTCTCTGAGATCTTTTGCAAGCCCTGAATTTGAACCACCAATACTCTGCCCTTGACAGACTGGACAGCGAATATTTTCAATTAATTGTGTATAACGACTTTGTTGCCCCTCGGTTTCAAAGATACTGGCTTCAATGCTTTCTGCAAAAGGTGCCTGAATAAGCAAAATTCCAAATACAAAATGAATAAAATAACGCATTAGTAAAGCTGTTATTTAAAGTTACAATTTTAACTTATGCCACTTATAACCTTAGACAATATTTCTCTGAGATTTTCAGAAAAAATAATCCTTGACGAGGTCAATGCAACCATCCATAAGGGTGACAAGATTGGACTTATTGGTCGAAATGGTGAGGGCAAATCAACTTTTCTAAAACTCCTGTCTGGGCTCATTTCAGCGGATGATGGTGATTTAAAAGTTCAAAATAGAACGACTATTAGCTACCTAGAGCAGCAACCTCCAGAAGATAATAGCGATACTCTTTTTAATATAGTTGCACACGGGCTTGGTGATGCTGGAAAAGTCATTGCTAATTATCACGACTCTCTCAGAGAGGGTAATGACTCAAAAAGCTCTAAATTACAACAGCAGATTGAAAGTGAAGATCTTTGGCATTATCTTCACAAGATTGAAACTATTTTAAATCGATTTCAACTCAACTCCGACTCTCAACTCTCAACTCTCTCGGGAGGATGGAAAAGAAGAGTCATGCTTGCTAGAGCAATTATTCAGGAGCCAGATATTCTTCTGCTTGATGAACCAACCAACCATATGGACATCACTGCAATCCTTGATCTTGAAAAAATGCTCAAAGATTTTCATGGGACACTTTTGCTGATCAGTCATGATCGATCCTTTGTTAAGGGGATAGTCAATAAAATCTTTGACCTGGATAGAGGAAGACTTTCTATCTTTGACTGTGGCTATGAGGATTACCTTAAACGTAAAGAAATCCTTCTGAACAGCGAGGAACTTGAAAATGCCAGATTTAATAAGAAATTAGCACAGGAAGAAGCATGGATTCGCCAGGGAATCAAGGCAAGAAGAACTCGAAACGAGGGCAGAGTTAGAGCGCTTGAGGCTATGCGAAAAAAATTTATCAACACGCGTAAGAGGCAAGGCAATGTCAAGATTCATACTTTAGAGGATGAAAAGAGAGTCTCTAAAATTGTATTTGAGGTCAAAAATATAAGCTATTCGATTGACGAACTTGAACTGGTTAAACAGTTTTCTCTTCTTGTCTTAAAGGGTGAAAAGATTGGAATTATTGGAGGCAATGGTTCAGGAAAATCAACTCTCATTAGACTCTTACTGGATGAGCTCAAACCGGATGAAGGCAATATAAGAAGATCAAAAACCATTCAGTTAGCCTACTTTGATCAGATGAGGGAAACACTCGATCCAAACCTAAAGGCGATGGATTTCGTCTCAGGAGGTAAAGACTACATTGATATTAATGGAAAAAGTAAACATGTCATTGGCTACTTACGGCAATTCTTGTTTACAGGAAAACAGGCCATGTCGCCAATCAAAATGTTCTCTGGAGGCGAAAAGAATCGATTAATGCTTGCCAAAATTTTATCTCAGCCCGCCAACCTTCTGGTACTTGATGAGCCTACCAATGACCTAGACGTTGAAACGCTGGAGCTATTAGAGGAAATGCTCGTTGATTATGAAGGAACACTCATCTTAATATCTCATGATAGGACCTTTTTAAACAATATTGTCAGCTCAACTATTGTTATGGAAGGTAACGCAATAATTGAACAATATAATGGTGGTTACGACGACTATATCCTTCAGAAAGAGGACAATGTTAAATCTAAATCAACTAAAAGCCAAAGTGATAAGGCCAAACCTAGAAAATCTTCTCAAAAGCTCTCATACAAAGATCAGCAGCTATTAAAATCTCTACCTGGAAATATTGAGGACTTAGAGAATGAGATTTCGATGGCACAAAAATTGTTATCCGATCCTGACTTTTATCAAAATCCGGATGCTCAAAATCTAACAATTAGTCTTAAGTCTATGGAAAAAGAATTAGAGCTACTTTATGACAAATGGAGTGAATTAGATAGTGGACAATAACAACCTTCCGTTAATTGTGGATCTTGATCATACGCTTATTGATACCGATCTGTTGTTTTTATCCTCGCTCGGTGTCCTTTCCAAAAGGCCGTGGCTCATAGGTCATTATTTTTTTTGGCTTTCAAAAGGGAAAGGTTTTCTTAAAGATCAGCTCGTCAGAAGGTTTGAAATTAATATTCCTGAGCTGCCCTATAACGATAATGTCATTAGTTACATTATGGAGCGCAAAAAACAAGGCTGCCAAATTGTTCTAGCCACCGCATCCCACAAAAACTATGCATTTGCTGTTGCTAAACATTTAAAGATTTTTGATGATGTTATGGCTTCCAATAAAGACTTTAATTTATCGAGTCAAAACAAGGCTGATGCATTAGTTGAACGCTTCGGAGAAAAAAACTTTGACTATATGGGGGACCACATGAGAGACCTTCCAGTTTGGGAAGTTTCAAGACTTTCAATCATTGTGAACGCAACCAGCAGAATCATCAGCAGCACAAAGCATTTGAAGACTTTTGTGCTTTCAAATAAGTCCTAAGACCCTTCAACGAGGTAGGACAGACCTGATAGCACGACAAAGATCACAAAGGTAGCGCTTAAAACCCATGTTGCAATTTTTGAAAGGGCAATGTCTTTGCCCATAACCCTTGTGTTAAATAACCAAATCAGGTAACTGACGATGAGCGCAGCGATTAAAAGTCTTAATATAAACATAGAGTTAATTTATTTCTTTAAAGATTCTCGTATTTTAGTCGCTAATTTTAGATTAATGCCAACAACTTTTTGAAGTTCATCAACACTAGCATTTTCAATTTCTTGAATACCTCCAAAATGATTTAAAAGTGCGCTCCTTTTGTTCACACCAACCCCCTTAATTGATTCCAGAGAAGACTTTGTTCTTTTTTTAGCTCTTTTTTTGCGATGATTTTTAATAGCAAATCGGTGAGACTCATCCCTGATATGATTAATCAAAAGAAGAGCAGGATCAAAAGGCGTTAGGTTAATCTTCTTAACCTTTTCGTCTTTAACAGTTATTAAGGTTTCAAGACCCGACTTTCTTCCCTCTCCTTTTGCAATACCCACCAACAAAACATTGTCTATTCCAATTGAATTCATAACCATAATGGCTTGGTTTAGTTGGCCTAAGCCGCCATCAATAAACACAATATCTGGCATCTCTTTATTTGCCTCTTGAAGCCTAGAGTACCTTCTAAAGACAGCCTGATTAATCGCTGCATAGTCATCCCCTAGAGTAATGTCTTTGATATTAAATTGTCTATACTCACTCGTCTTAGGCGAGCCTTTTTCAAAGACGACACATGATGCAGTGGTCGCCTCACCCATTGTATGACTAATATCAAAACACTCCATAACCTCAGGAAGCTTATCAAGGGCGAGTAATTTTTGGATGGCCTCAAGTTGTTTCTTTTTGGTGTACTTGAGTAGAAGTCGCTGCTTTAAATTTTCTTTAGCGTTCAATGTAGCTAATTCTAGAAAATGCTTTTTGTCAACTCTCGGGAGATGGATCAATTTTGTTGATAGACCTTTTTCTAACAAGGACTTATCCTTTAGTTTATGACTAATGACAATTTCTTTAGGGGTATTCTTTCCGAGGTAGTATAGAGGCAAAAAAGCACTTAATACTGACTCACAGGAATCGTTTTTTGCATTTTTTGGGAAGAAGGTCTCACTGCCAATCTGCTTGCCAGATCTCACAAATACAATTTCAATGCAGTGAATCTGTGAATCTTTTACAATACTCAAAACATCCATATCCGATGTGAATTGTGAGCTGTGTCTTTCCTGTATAGTCCTGAGACTAATCAGTTGATCTCTATATGTCGCTGCCGCTTCATAATCAAGCTCACTGGATGCCGCTTTCATTTTTTTGGAGACCTCATTTAAAAGTTTAGTTGACTTCCCGTTCAAAAAAAGACTCACCAATTTAACATCTTGTTCATACCTTTCATCAGAAATTTTTCCAACACAAGGCGCACTGCAAAGTCCGATTTGATATTCTAGGCATGGACGGGAGCGAGCCCTATAAAAACTGTTACTGCACTGCCTGACTTTGAATATTTTTTTTAGAAGATCAAGAGCATCTCTTGCAGCATACTTTGAAGGATAAGGTCCAAAGTAATGATAATCCTTGTTCTTCTTTCCTCTATACATTCCAAGCCTTGGGTGGTGATCATTACTAATATAGATATAAGGGTAGCTTTTAGAGTCTTTGAGAAGAATATTGTATTTGGGTTTGAACTGCTTAATGAGATCATTCTCAAGAAGGAGCGCCTGCGTTTCAGTTTTGGTTAAGGTGATCGAAAAGTCATGGATATTTTTTTGGAGTAACTGTGTTTTTTCATCTTGGGATGATTTATTAAAGTAATTTGAAACACGATTTTTTAAGTTTTTTGCCTTACCAACATAGATAACATTTCCAGATTTATCAAGCATCTTGTAGACGCCAGATTCTTTTGTCAGATTTTTTAATTTTAATTTTAGATTTTCTTCCTGCCCCTCTATTTCACCCAATTCTGCTGGAAGCTCAGCATCAGAACAAGTAGAAGCAATACTGAATAATGTCGTTTGCTCTTTTATAGATTTAAATAGTGATGATGATGGTTCAATAAAGTCAACTCTTAATCTTACTAAAAAAGAAATTATTCCTTATATCGATTTAGAATATAGCACAGAGCTTGCACTAGGAGATTATTGGAGTCAGCTTGATACAAAACAAAGGAAAATTTTTGAAAGGGATATTAAGAATTCACTTATCAATGATTATGTTGGAATTTTGTCTGAAATCACCGAGTGGGAAGAGATAATCATCTCGGTTGATAATAATTTCAGCCAAAACGAAAACACTGCAAGAGTTAAAGTTTCAATCTCTCTTGAAAGTGACCCTAGCTCTATTGCAACTGTAACTCTTAAACTAATCAATAAGAATCGCTGGAAGATTTATGATTTAGAATACCAATCGGTTAGTATCTTAGATATAGAAAAAATTGGATATGACTCTAAAATAAAACGTCAAGGCATTGATAACTTGATTGAAAGAATGCTATCAAAAACATAAACTAAATGTATAAATTAGATATTCATGGTGGATCTCCTCTAACTGGGAGCATCAAAACCTCGGGGTCAAAAAACGCGACTCTTCCGATCTTCTTCTCTTCAATTCTTGCAGACGGACCTCTAAAACTCTCAAACACGCCCCAGCTTAGTGATGTTTCGACAACTCTTAGACTCTTAATGGACATGGGCTCAAACTTTGTTCTTGAGGAGGATGGATCCATATTTATTGACTCATCTAAGCTGACTAATTTGACCGCTGAATATGCTTTAGTAAAAACAATGCGCGCTTCTATTTTGACTCTTGGGCCGATGCTCGCAAAATACAAGAAAGCAAAAATCTCCCTGCCAGGTGGTTGCGCCATAGGAACAAGGCCGGTCAACTTGCATCTAGACGCTCTAGAGAAGATGGGTGCAACTATTGAAGTAAAGAATGGCTACATCTATGCTTCTGCAAAAGAGCTTAAAGGGGCTCAAATCAATTTTGACCTAATCTCAGTTACCGCAACGGAAAACATAGTTATGGCGGCAACCCTTGCCAAAGGCATTACAACTATTAACAATGCTGCTCAAGAACCCGAAGTCACTGACCTGATTCGATGCTTAAAAAAAATGGGCGCTAAAATTACGGGAGAGAACACTTCTTCACTTATCATAGAGGGAGTCGATCATCTTGATGGCTGTGAATATTCGATTTGTCCTGATCGAATTGAGGCTGGAACTTACCTCGTTGCTGCAGCGATAACTGGCGGCAAAATTACTGTGAACAACATTGAGCCAGACTCAATGAGAGCGGTTATTGGCAAACTCATAGAAACTGGCGCGGATATTCAGACTAATCAAAACTCTATTAAATTAGATATGAAAGGCAAGAGACCTAACCCAGTCAATATTCGAACGAGCGCCTATCCAAACTTTCCAACAGATATGCAGGCTCAATTTATGGCGCTTAATTCCATTGCAGAGGGAAGCAGCACTATCACAGAAACAATCTTTGAAAATCGTTTTATGCATGTACCTGAACTCAGTCGTATGGGAGCAGACCTGAAGCTAGAAGGCAACACAGTTGTATGTAAAGGGGTAAAATCTTTGTCTGGCGCGAATTTGATGGCTACTGACCTAAGAGCATCTGCTAGCCTTGTTTTGGCAGGTTTAGCGGCTCATGGGACTACAACTATTGAGCGCGTCTATCATCTCGATCGAGGTTATGAGATGATTGAAGAAAAATTTAAAATGCTTGGCGCCAATATAGAACGCGTTCAGCACTAAAACTTTACTAGACAACTAGATTAAAAAAACAGCATGCTAACGATTGCACTATCAAAAGGTCGAATTTTAGACCAAACTTTGCCGCTTTTAGAGAAGGCTGGAATCAGCATTCCTAAAAGTGAATTAGAGAGTAGAAAACTAATCTTAGATACCAACATTGCAGATATAAAGGTCATCGTTCTTAGAGCGAGTGATGTTCCAGTATTCGTTCAGCATGGCGCTGCAGACTTTGGGGTTGCCGGAAAAGATGTTTTGATGGAGCATGGGGCTGACGGTGTGTTTGAACTTCTAGATTTAGAAATCTCAAAATGCAAGCTTATGGTTGCTGCTGAGAAGAATAAGAATCTCAACAAAAGCACTCTTAAGGTCGCTACAAAATACGTTAAATCAGCAAAAGAGTATTTTTATCAGCAAGGCAAGCAAATTGAGGTCATTAAGCTTTATGGGGCTATGGAGCTTGCACCTATAGTTGGGCTCTCTGACTGCATAGTTGACCTAGTAGATACAGGAAACACATTAAAGGCAAACAATCTAGTTCCATTGGAGTTAATCCATGAAATCAGCTCTAGACTCATTGTTAACTCAGCCGCTTTTAATACCAAGCATGCTGAAATTAGTGACTGGATTCAAAAAATTGAACAGAGTATATGATTAATAAGTTTTCGACTCTTGATAATGATTTTGATAGTGAGCTCGATTCATTGATTGCATGGGATAGCTCAATCGATGAAGAAATCAGCAATTCTGTTAAAAAAATCATTAATGATGTTAAGCGAAATGGTGATAGCTCAGTTCTAGATTACACCAAGCAGTTTGACTCAATTATGGCAAAGTCCATTTCAGAGCTGACCATGCCTAAGGAGAGACTTAAACAAGCGTTTGATAATCTTGAGAAGGAACAAAAAGACGCCCTCTCGATTGCGGCTGAGAGAATAAAATCTTATCACCAAAATCAAGTTCAAGAGTCTTGGAATTACTCGGAAGATGACGGCACAGTATTAGGACAAAAAATCACACCTCTAGAGCGAGCTGGGCTTTATGTTCCTGGAGGTAAGGCAGCTTACCCATCCTCAGTTCTTATGAACAGTATTCCAGCAAAAGTCGCTGGAGTTGAAGAGCTCATTATGGTCGTTCCAACTCCAAAAGGCATCGTCAACGAATTAGTCCTGGCAGCAGCCTATGTTGCAGAAGTTGACTTAGTCATAACCATAGGCGGCGCTCAAGCTATTGCTGCACTTGCCTACGGAACGGAGTCAATTCCGAAGGTTGATAAGATTGTTGGTCCAGGAAATATATACGTAGCTACTGCTAAGAGGCAAGTTTATGGACAGGTTGGAATTGATATGATTGCTGGTCCATCAGAGATTCTCATCATATGTGATGGCAAAACGAATCCGGATTGGGTAGCCATGGATCTTTTCTCTCAAGCTGAGCATGATGAAGATGCCCAAGCAATCCTTCTGTGCCCCGATGAGGAGTTCATTAAAGAAGTTGAAAAAAGCATTTCAAAACTTCTTCCTTCTTTGGAGAGAGAACAAATCATCAAGACCTCTCTTGAAAAGAGGGGCGCTCTCATTTTGACGCAAGATATTGATGAAGCGGTAAAAATTTCTAACCGAATAGCTCCAGAGCATCTTGAACTTTCAGTTGAGGATCCCGAATCAATCATTGATGACATTAAGCATGCAGGAGCAATATTTATGGGCACATACTCTTCTGAAGCACTGGGCGATTATTGCGCTGGTACAAACCACGTCCTACCAACATCGAGTACTGCAAGATTTTCATCACCTCTAGGAGTATATGATTTTATTAAAAGGTCCAGCATTGTTATGGCATCAAAAGATGGGGCTAATAAGCTGGGTAAAACTGCCTCAGTACTTGCCTATGGGGAGGGTCTTGAGGCGCATGCTAAATCAGCGTTGTACCGGACAGATAAGAGCTAGTCAGCCTGGTATTGCCTGGTAATAACCGTTTTCCTGAATCACCTGAATAGGCCAATCAAAGAGGTTGGTCAGGTTTGTGTTTGTTAGGATTTGATCTTTATCTCCATCCTCAATCACCCTGCCCTCTTTTAAAAGAATCACTCTTGTGACTTCAGGTGGAATTTCATGTATGTGATGAGTGACCAAGATAACTTTTTTACCCATCCCGATGAGCTCTCTGATGATTTCAAGATACTGAAAGCAAGTACTCATATCTAGGCCGCTAGTGGGTTCATCAAAGACCAAGACAGCAGGGTCGTTTACAAGTGATCTTGCAAGCAAGAATTTTCTTTGCTCGCCAGTAGACATTGTGGAAAACTCTCTATCCTGAAGATCAGTAATTGACAATAGGTCCATCACCTCTTTAGCACGAGTCATCTTGCTTTCATCAAATGCTTGATGCTGCCATATACCATCACTTGAATAAAAACCGGAAAGTACAACATAAAGACCTAATGCAGTGTTCGAATATCCATACTGCAGGTGCTGAGAAACTACTCCCAAATTTGCTCTAAGATCATCAACATTCCACCTTTCTTTTTCAAAGATTTTAATGCTGCTATTTTTTTCTTCAACGATGTAAAGTTCACGATTCAGAAGCTTTAAGAGAGTCGTCTTTCCAGAACCATTTGGCCCGAGGATGACTGTGCTTTGACTTTCATCAATTGTCAGTGAGAAGTTGTCAAGGACTTTGTTTCTTCCTTGAAATACCGTTATATTTTGAAGATCGATAATATTCATCAATATCCTCTAAAACATCTAATAGCAAAGAAGCTAACTCATCATACCATGAGAAAGAAACAAAGCTTTAACTTGCTTTCTTAAAACTGAGTCGAGGTAATAGCTGAGACAGGAACATACCAGAGAGCATCAATGCGCACCCTATAAGTCCTCTGGTTGACAAGTTTTCATCCAGAATAAGCCATCCACCAAGAACAGCAAATGCACCCTCTAGGCCCAAAATAATGGCTGCATGCGAGGATTTAGCATGCTGCTGAGCTACAACCTGAAGCGTGTAGCCTACTCCAATAGACATAATGCCTGCATAAAGAAGCGGAATCGCAGTATCAACGATCATCTGCCAAGTAATGACTTCGATAGCAATTGCTATCAATAAACTGAGGATCGCCGAGACAAAATACTGAATCAGAGAGAGCTTTAATGGATCCATTCTTTTGGCAACATAACCGATAACTAAGACATGAGCAGCAAAGAAAATGGCACAGATCAGCTGAAGTAAATCACCTTTAGCAATACTGAAGTCTTCGTTAATACTGAGCAAATATAAACCAATCACCGCTATGAAAGCACCAAGCCAAGTGCCTGAGCCAGTTCTTTGACCAAAAAAGATGCCAATGAGAGGAACAAAGAAGATATAAAGACCCGTTATAAAGCCAGCCTTTCCAGCTGTTGTATATTGGATTCCAACCTGCTGAAAGCTTGAAGCAATAAACAAGAATAACCCAGCAACAAAACCAGCAAATAAGAGCTTTTTGGTGGACGTTTCCTTATTTTCTTGAACCTTGTTTCTCTTCGACAAATACCAAACTATCGGAATCAAAAAAACCGTACCAATAAAAAACCTGGCGGTGTTAAATAGAAACGGTCCCATCGTCTCCATACCCTCCCTCTGTGCAACAAAGGCGAAGCCCCAGATTGCTGCAGCAAGAAGCATGAGAAGGTCGGCTCTAATGGCTTGTGATTTCATAATATTTAATTTTTAAATTGTCTCGCACTATAAATAGAGTGAATGAATAAAGTTAAAACAACAATCACACCACCAAATACCGCGTTAGTTGATAACTCCTCTTTAAGAACGAGCCATGCTAACACAGTACCGATAACTGTCCCCATTGGAAAAAATATAGCGACTTCGGGCGCGGGAATATACTGAGGTGCAATTGTAATTAAGGTGAATGAGATTGCAACAAGAATACTACTTATAATGATATAGGTCATTGCTTGCGAGGATAGCGCTAATGACTCTGCAAAGAGAAGACCAACTAAGGTGATGAATAAGCCGTTAATTGCCATAGCTGGAACCATATTAACTTCCTTGTACTTTCGAAGCAGAGTGAAAGAGAAACCACCTGTAGTGACCGATGCAAGCGCAAACAAGCTTCCTGTCAAATTGACCCCACTGGTGTCACCAGACATAACAATATAAATTCCGAAAAAGACAATAATCATTGCAAGCCAGGTAAAAAGTTTTGGCTTTTCTTTTAACAAAAAAAACGAAACCAAAGCGACCATGAGGGGTGAAGCGCTAATAATCACTAGTGTTTTCGCAAGGGTAGTGTAATGAATGGCTAAAATAAAGGTTGCTCCGCCGAGCCCTGTCAAACAGCCAATCAAGATGCCCTCTTTTCCAATATTCTTAATTTCATTGATTGCTCTAGATCGATAACCAATAAACAAAATAATCAGAATGCTGAGTGCAAAAAATATACCTCTCCAAAACAAAACAGTAAAACTATCTGAGTGAGCTAACTTAACGAGTATGCCTTCAGGTGTGAGCACTAAGACGCCAAAAAATGCAATCAAGAGTCCTTTTAAATGATTAGTCATCATTAATATTACTTTAGCTGAGTTGGTTTTTAGCAAGCCTGGTGCTGTACCAAGAATGTAAAAATAGTGTCACTATTACAATGGTTCCTCCAATTATGGCGTTCGTTGAAGGCACCTCACTGATGAAATACCAAGCGATGAGAGAACCCAAAACAGTCTCTAAAGGCATAATCATTCCAACCTCTGCAGCAGGCATATATCTTGGCGCTATCGTAATTAAACTAAATGAGATGGAAAGTATTGCTCCCATAGCAATGATGTAACCAACAACTTCTGCAGGAACACTAATCTGATTCGCCATTACAAATGCAATCAGCGCGGCAATTAGACCTCCGATCGCATTCACAGGAACCATATTGATATGCTTATATTTTCGAGTCAAAGTAAAGGTAAAGCCCATCATCACTGCTGTAATCAAAGCAAAGAAATCTCCAACAAGGTTTTGACCTCCAAAACTACCACTCATAACAATATAAATACCAATGAAGACAATAATCATGGATGTCCAGGTGATGACGCTGGATTTCTCTTTAAGTAGAAACCAGGCCACAATAGCAATCATAATGGGCCCAGTACTGATAATAACCAAAGCATTTGCGATAGAGGTGTAGACAATCGCAAAGACAAAGGTTCCTGTACTGATTCCAGAAAAGAAACCAATCACTAGCCCGCCTTTTCCAATATTTTTAAACTCATCGATCGTTTTACTTCCATACTTCATAAAGACAAGCAATGAAACGCCAACCGCATAGAGCAAACCTCTCCAAAATAAAACAGTCCAGCTATCAACTTCTGGAGAAGCCTCTTCGACCAACCGAATAAGAACGGAGTCTGGACTCAGAATGACTACCGCAAAAACGCTCATCAGTAAGCCTTTAAGGTGTCTTGTCATTTCCCACCTACCTTAGTTGCTATTAGGCTAAAACACATCGGCGGACGACTCTTTTGGCTCGATAAAAACTCACCGCCTCCAGATATATCATGGGCATATTCATCAAAATGAGTAATACGAAAGCCATGACTGATAACATTCTCAAAAATCTCACTCAGTGGATGATGAAACCAATAACTTGGAGACTTAATGATTGCGTTCTGATCAAAATAGTCTCTTTCATTCTCCTCAACATAGAGCTCGCTATTAAAATAATCATTCACAATTTTGCTTCCTGAATCTTCTTCAAACAACTCCAAAATTGGATGCATCTCATACATAAAAATTTGACCACCTGGTTTCAATAATTTATCCAATATATCAAAAAAAGCTTTTAGGTTTTCAAGCCAACCTAACACTCCAATCGTGATGTAGAGTAAATCAAATTGATTATCATAAGCATTACCTAGCTCGTAAATATCACTGCAAACAAGCTCAACTTCAACATTTGAAGCTTTCACTAACACTTTAGCCTGCTGGATAAACTGATCACTAATATCAATACCAACGCAGCGACCGGCTCCAGCTTTCTTGACAGAGATGAGCTCTCTGGCATTATTGCAGTTAATTTGTGCAACCGACTTGCCTGATAACTGAATAGTTTTAAAAAGCTTTTGCTCTACAAAGTCGAAAGTTGTAAAGTCGTCTCTAGCTACCTCAAGAACCAAGTCATCAACATATTTCTTTTGATGAATTGGAGCACGCTCATTCCAATGAATACGATTCAAATTTGAATATTTTGAACGATATTCCATCGATCAAATTATAAGGAGCAAACCTAGCTGAAAATTAATGAGTCTTTTCGATTTAAGATTTGTAAATTTGAATAATGACGTAAAGCGAAATACGCACCAAAGATGACGCCAGACCAAATTAAATCGCCTGCAATTGTGTTCTGGAAAAAAGGAATCGCCATCGTGTAACAAAGAACAAGTCCTTCTAAGGTTTTGGCATACATTGGTGAGAAGGCCCAGACAGCAAAGTTAGTTGCAATGAAGAAGACCGTTGAGCTCGCTAGAGCTGCACCGGCAATTCTAAGCACACCCAGCTTTCTTTGAAGAAAGTTTTTAAAAACAATTGGAAAGAGTAAGGCGAGATAAACAACGAACATTGATTTTGAGCCAAACCAGTTTGCAGAGAGTGAACCAAAAGCGAAATAATCGCACAGCAGCATAGTCGCTACTACCGCAACAATGGCCATGTATCTTTTTACAAAAATAAAGCCCGCAAAGAGCGCGATTGCGGCCATTGGAGTAAAGTTTGGCGGATGAGGCAAAAGCCTTCCAGCGACACCAAGGGCAATTAAGACTGCCAAAATAACTAAATAACTAAAACTTGAATTAAGTTTGTAATCTTGATTGTCCATCATTTCTCTCCAAATAATTTCGAATAATCATATCTTAAAAGGCTTCCATGTTCAAGCGAATAAATGTATCTTCATTGAGAATAACATCATGCGCACCAACCATTGACATTGAGCCATTTACGTACAATGCCCAGTAGGTATTCCCAACAGCCTCTATCCCGCCCAAAGACATAATCTGAGGGCCAAAACTTGTATCCTTAACGCCAACAACAACCAGCTGCCTGATAGCATCGTAAGAGTTCATCCCCTTCTCAACCTGTTTGACAGCAGTTAAATTGATTTGATCACCTGAGGTAATGGCCAGGGTCAATTGCACCGTCTCGTTTGAATTCTCTGCCATGACAGATAATGGCTGAAACGAGAATAAACCAATCAAAAATATCGATAAGATTTTAATATTTAAGTTCATTGATTTTTGAGGTCAGTTTAAAAGGCGAATTTTATATCAAAAACAACAAACTGCAAGGGTCATTAATAAAAATAATTACAACCTAGAAAGGAAACTTCTTCTTTCCAAATCCGGGCATTTTAGATAAGTCAGGCATACCGCCCTGCCCTTGCATACCCTCCATTTGCTGCATCATCTTTTTCATCTTGCCGCCTTTCATTTTTTTCATTGTTTTTTGCATTTTTTCAAACTGCTTTAGGAGCTTGTTGACGTGCTGAACATCGGTACCCGATCCAGCGGCAATTCTTTTTTTACGTGAACCTTTAATTAAGTTGATATGGCTTCTCTCTTTGGGGGTCATCGAGTTAATAATAGCGATCATTCTGGAGCTCTCTTTATCTCCTATCACCTGATTTTTAACGCTTTGCGGTATTTGACCCATGCCGGGGAGCTTATCCATTAATGCACCCATACCTCCCATGTCCTGCATTTGAATGAGCTGATCTCTCATGTCATCAAGATCAAATCGACCTTTTGCCATCTTCTGGACACTTTTTTGTGCCTTCTTGTGATCTACCTTCTTAGAAATTTCATCGACCAGTGAGAGCACATCTCCCATTCCAAGAATTCTAGAAACCAATCTGTCAGGATGGAACGGCTCTAGAGCATCCGTCTTCTCCCCAACACCCATAAACTTGATGGGTTTGCCTGTGATGTGTCTAACCGAGAGCGCAGCACCGCCTCTTGCATCACCATCCGTTTTAGTTAGAATCACACCAGTCAGAGGCAGTCTGTCAGAGAATGCCTTTGCAGTATGAGCTGCGTCCTGACCTGTCATTGAATCGACAACGAAGAGTGTTTCGATCGGATTGACTTGTTTCTGAAGCGCCTGAATTTCAGACATCATTTGCTCGTCAATAGCGAGCCTTCCAGCAGTATCAACTAAAAGAACATCATGAAATTGTGATTGAGCATGTTTTTTAGCGTCAGCGACAATTTTTTCAGGCTTTTCATCTGCACTCGAGGGGAAAAAATCAACTTCAATCTCTGAAGCAAGAACCTTTAGCTGCTCAATCGCAGCAGGCCTGTAAACGTCAGCACTGACTACGAGAATTTTCTTCTTTTGCTCTTGCTTTAAAAATCGCGCCAACTTGGCAATCGAGGTCGTCTTACCAGAGCCCTGAAGACCTGCAACCATAACAACGGCTGGAGGCTGTGTTGCAAGGTTTAAAGACTCATTTTGCCCGCCAATAACCTCAGTGAGTTCAGTCTCAACGAGCTTAATAAAGGCTTGCGAGGGGCTGAGCCCTTCACCCACCTTAAGTCCAATAGCTTTGGCTTGGACTCTGTCAATGAAATGCTTAATCACATCAAGCGCGACATCAGCCTCAAGAAGTGACCTTCTTACCTCACGAATGGCCTCCTTGATGTTGGATTCTGATAACTTGTTTTTTCCCTGAAGGGCCTTAAAACTATTGGAAAGTCGATCTGTTAAATTATCAAACATTACGTTCAGGTTGGTTGAAATATATTATTATATAATCTTTTGCATAGCCATTGCTAGAGATGCCATTACTACACACTCTTCCATTCATCACCTATCTCTTAGCTGGGCTTCTGCTGACCCGATATTTTGTTCTAGATAAGGTCACCAATCAACATCGAATTATTGTTAATTTATTGCTCTTTGTCGCGTGCACATCTCACGGCTATATTTTGTTTGAGCTTTGGCAGCATGAAGGCGTATTTTTTGGATTGACAGTGAGTATTTCATTTGTGGCTTGGGTTGTTGCAACGCTATTGTTTTTAACCTCGTTTGCAAAGCCAATACATTCGCTTGGAATCATCGTTTACCCTTTGAGCGCAATTGCAGTGATAGTTGCCTTTCTTTATCCAGGCTCTCAAGGCAAACTCCTCTCTATTTCAATTGCTGCGCATGTCTTCCTTTCAATTGGAGCCTATGCCCTGCTCTCCTTAGCGGTGGGTCAATCTCTCCTTCTCAACATTCAAGAACGATTCTTGCATGAGCACAACTACAACACCTTTGTGGATAAACTTCCTGCACTCCAAACGATGGAAGATTTTCTATATCAGACACTCAAAATGGGCTTCTTATTGCTCACACTTTCGCTCATCTCAGGCTACTTCTATATCAGTGATTTCTTTACTCAGAAGCTGACCTTTAAAACCATCCTATCTGTGATGGCCTGGATAGGTTTTGCTGGAATCCTTTTTGTGCACATGGTCTTTGGCATCAGAGGAAAGCTTATCGTTCTATTAACTCAAGTCGCCTTTGCCGTTCTGGTCTTGTCTTACTTTGGAAACAAGTTCTTTTTCGAAGTCTTAGCTGTATGAATAATGAATCATGAATGAATATAAAACACTAAAAGGAGAGTGCCTGTGCGGCCAAGTATCATGGGAGCTCTCAGGACCGTATGAGTTTTTCGGTATGTGTCAGTGCTCAAGATGCAGAAAGGTCACGGGCGCTGCATTTGCAACGAATCTCTTTGTCAAAGCAAAGCAATTTAAGTGGATTTCGGGTGAAGACAATACCGGTAAATATGCTTTGGAGCCACCAAACACTTTTGGAAACGCTTTTTGTAAAAACTGTGGCTCAAGGGCACCAAGATTTATACCCTCGAAAGGATGGATGTTAGCTCCGCTAGGAAGCACTATGGTTGCTCCTGAAATTAAACCAACGCTGGTTTGTGCTAAAGACCATACTGACTGGTTTAGCGGTCTAGAGGAAATTATTTAGTCAATATGAAGAACAGCAAGGAATGCCTCTTGCGGGATGTCTACCCTTCCAATCGACCTCATTCTTTTCTTGCCCTTCTTCTGTTTTTCCAGTAACTTTCTTTTGCGCGTTATATCTCCGCCATAGCACTTTGCGGTCACATTTTTTCTGAGCGCCTTAACGTTGGTTCTAGAAATAATCTTAACACCAATACAGGCCTGAATAGCGACATCAAACATTTGCCTAGGAATGAGCTCCTTCATTTTCTCAGCGATCTCTCTGCCTTTGTAGACAGAGTTATCCCTGTGAATAATGAGTGCCAAGGCGTCAACCCCTTCACCGTTGATGAGTATATCAAGACGAATCAAATCAGAGGCTTGGTAGCGCTCAAATTGGTAGTCCATCGATGCGAATCCTCGAGAGACTGACTTCAGTTTATCAAAGAAATCAAGAACGACCTCATTGAGAGGCAACTCGTAAACAATCGATACCTGTCTGCCCATATAGTTGATGCTTTTTTGAACCCCTCTCTTTTCAACGCAGAGACTAATTACTGGACCAACATATTCACTGGTGACTAGTATATTTGCTGTAATGATGGGCTCTCTAAACTCTGCAATAGTCTGAACTGGGGGAAGCTTTGATGGGCTATCAATCTTTGAGATATTGCCCTTAGTATCGAGTATTTCATAGATTACCGTTGGCGCCGTTGTAATCAAATCAAGATCATATTCACGCTCAAGCCTCTCTTGAACAATCTCCATGTGCAGAAGACCTAAGAATCCAATTCGAAAACCAAAACCCAAAGCGTCAGAATTTTCAGGTTCGTACTGTAAAGCGGCGTCATTGAGCCTCAACTTTCCAAGCGCATCTCTAAATTTTTCATAGTCTTCGCCAGAGGTCGGGAATAGCCCTGCAAAAACCCGAGGCTGAACTGGCTTAAAGCCATCTAGAGGCAATTCGACTGGGTTTTTACTACCAGTAATCGTATCACCAACCGGAGCACCGTCGATATTTTTAATACTGGCGATTAAGTAACCAACCTCACCCGCCTTGAGGTTTTCGGTTTTGGTTCTTTTCGGGGTAAAAATACCAACCTCATCAACCAGATGCTCATTTTTATTCGAAAAGATTTTAATTTTTGTTTTAGCTTTAATCTCGCCATCAATAACTCTGATTAGAGATACCACCCCAAGATAGTTATCGAACCAAGAGTCAATAATGAGCGCCTTAATTGGAGCGTCCATCTTCCCCTCTGGGGCAGGAATCCTCTCCACAATCTGCTCCAGAATCTCCTCAATACCGATTCCAGATTTGGCGCTGGCATGGACAGCGTCATGAGCCTCAACCCCAACGACATCCTCAATTTCATCGACCACCCTCTCAGGCTCAGCAGCAGGCAAGTCAATTTTGTTGAGTACTGCCAAAACCTCAAGACCCTGATCGATAGCGGTGTAACAGTTGGCAACGGTCTGAGCCTCAACTCCCTGAGACGCATCAACAATTAACAAAGCGCCTTCGCAGGCAGAGAGCGAGCGGGATACCTCATAGGAAAAATCGACATGCCCTGGCGTATCGATAAAGTTGAGCTGATAGGTCTCTCCATCCTGAGCCTTGTAGTTCAGTGAGACGCTTTGCGACTTGATTGTAATCCCTCTCTCTTTCTCAATATCCATCGAGTCGAGAACCTGAGATGACATCTCTCGATCACTCAATCCACCGCAATATTGAATGAATCGATCAGCAATCGTTGACTTACCGTGATCGATGTGAGCAATGATAGAAAAATTTCGGATTTTTTGCATATCAATGATAAAATGAATGCTTTTAATTTAAACCATGAGATTATATCGTATATGAATAAAGTAAACCCTACTACATGTGTTGCAACAAGTAATCAAAATGTCAACATTCCTGACGACCAAGGAAGGAATATTGTGCTCTATTTTTACCCAAAGGATGACACTCCAGGATGCACGATTGAAGGTAACGACTTTACTAGGCTGAATGACTCTTTTGCTGAAAATAATTCGGTAGTCTATGGCGTCTCTAGAGACTCGATTGCGTCCCATGAAAAATTCATTAATAAGTTTAACTACACGATCGATTTAATCTCGGATGAGGACGAATCTTTGTGCAAGCAGTTCGATGTCTTAAAGCTCAAAAAAATGTACGGCAAGGAGCACATTGGAATAGTTAGATCTACTTTTGTCATTAGCCCAGAGGGTGATATTCTCAAACAGTGGGATAAAGTCAAAGTGGATGGGCACGCTGAGGAAGTTCTAGACTTCGTAAAGACTCTATGAATCCAAACGTTGACCACGAAGAGGTAAATAAATTTGCAGCACTAGCTGCGCGCTGGTGGGATAGAAATTCTGAGTTTAAACCACTTCACGACATTAATCCGCTTCGTCTTAATTACATCAAAGAGCAGTGCGGTGGCTCTTTAGAGGGTAAACGAATTCTTGACATAGGTTGCGGCGGCGGAATTCTCAGCGAGTCATTAGCACTTGAGGGTGCCAGCGTTGTTGGTATTGACCTTGCAGAGGCGGGCTTAGAGGTCGCAAAGCTTCACCTTTTAGAGTCCGGATTGGATATTGATTACCAGTTTATTTCTGCCGAAGAGCTTGCTCAGTCTGAGTCAGGCTCTTTCGACGTCATTGCCTGTCTTGAGATGTTAGAGCATGTCCCGGATCCTTCTCTCATTATTGAGGCTTGCTCAAAACTAATCAAGCCTGATGGTCAAGTATTTTTCTCAACCATCAACAGGAATCCAAAGTCTTACTTCTTTGCAATTGTCGGTGCTGAGTATGTTCTAAATCTTCTGCCTAAAGGGACGCATCACTATGAAAAGTTTATCCGTCCGAGCGAGATTGATGAGTGGGCAAGGCCATATGATTTATCGATCAGCTCTATGATTGGGATGACTTACAATCCGATCACAAAGAAATACAAGCTTGGAGATGATGTCAGTGTGAATTACATTGTCCACTACAAGAAAAACTAGCTATTTTTAAAGGGGCAGTCTATGCCATTGAGAATCACACTTGGAAACCTTCTTCATGAATGTGCAGAAAAGTTTTCTGAGCGTGAATTCTTGGTTATTGCTGAAACTGGTGAGTCTTTAACTTACAATACATTTGAGGTTCTAACCAATCGAATTACGAATGGTTTATTAGAGCAATTCTCTGAAAAGATAGAATACGTTGATATTTTTCTTGAAAATAGCGCTCAATATCTCGCATTAACTTACGCTCTAAAAAAAGCGAACGCGATAGAGGTATCGATAAACCCTGCTATGCGCGGTGAATCTCTGGCTCGAATGATTGACCAAACAGGGTCAAAATTATTGTTCACTTCAGGACTTCAGCTTGAAGCTTTAGATCAAATTCGAGAATCGATACCACACATTGAAATTTTAATTATGTTGGATTCTGTCGATCAGGCTCAAAAACTTTTCCCAGAACTTCAAATCATTTCCTTTGAAGATTTACTATCAGATTGTATAGATCATGTTGATTCGCTTGCAAAAGATACCGACATTGCAACAATCCTTTTTACCTCTGGCACGACTGGAGTATCAAAAGGATGCCTCCTGTCTCATCGTTACGCTGTCAGGACTGCTGAAAACTTAATTGAGCCCAACAGGATTACTATAAACGATTCTGTATATACATTCTATCCCTTGTCCCATATTGGTCCTGCCTACTATGACATTCTTCCAACTATGATGACCGGAGGTCGAGTAATACTGCGTCAGCGTTTTAGTGTTTCAAATTTTTGGCCTGAAGCCAAAAAATATGGTGCCACTTGGTTCATGATGTTGGGCTCTGTTCAACAGCTCTTATGGGCACATCCGACCTGCCCAGAGGAAAAAGAGCACAAAGTGACAAGGTGCTGGGGCACTCCAGCCCCTGTCCCCAAGAAAGATTTTGATGAGCGGTTTAATTTGCATTTAGTTCCTGGTGGTGGCTACGGGTCAACCGATGCTGGATGGGTAGTTGCACCTCAATGGGATCACCCTGGCGGAATCGTTCTACCTCATTTTGAAGTGGCCATCCACGATGAAAATGATGACCCATTACCTCCCGGCGAGCCAGGAGAAATGGTGGTTCGACCTCTCGAGCCTGGAGTCATGTCTAGCGGTTATTTTGGTATGCCTGAGAAAACCCTTGAGAGCTGGAGGAATCTATGGTTCCATACGGGCGATATAGCTCGCCTGGATGAACAAGGCAGGTTTTATTTCATGCACAGAATGAGTGAAAGAATTCGCGTAAAAGGTGAAATGGTTTCTGCTTACGAGGTTGAGGAAGGGGTACTGACTCATCCACAAGTTGAAGACTGTGCTGTTATCGGCGTTCCAGGTGAGATGGTTGAAGAAGATATTGCGCTCTTCATCGTTAAGAAGACTAACGCTGAGCTGAGTGAACAAGAGCTAATTCAGCACTGCAGAGATCGAATGGCAAAATTTATGATTCCAAAACATATTGTATTCCTAGATCAATTGCCAAGAACATCTACCGGCAAACCTGAAAAAGGAAAATTATCTTCTTATTGGGCTGCTAGTTAGATCTTCACTTGATTAAACGAAGTTTCGACCTTTAAAACGAAATTTGGACTTTGAGTTTGTCTATTTCATAATCTTCCAGTTCCACCAACTGATAAGGGGAACTAAAATGATAGTCGGCAATATCCAAGGCAACCATTGTGGCTCCATATGAACATTAACCACCAGAACGGCTGTTACTACTGCTATAGTTCCAGCTAGCATATTGCTTAAGTGTCTAGCAATACGCTTCTTGCCTGTAGCCTCTTCTCGTTTGTATGTTTTGTAGTCTGTGTACCCTATTGAGATCGCAATAAAACCAAATACAGTGAGAGTAATAGATTGCGAATTGCTTTGAAGAAAATAGTATGTGGCTAATACCCACATACCTAAGCCAGCAGCAATCATCAATCCTACTGCTATCCAATCGGCTATTGATGCTATACCTTTTCTATTTTGAGCGAAACGTCTCCCAGCATAAGCCAGATAAAAAGAAAAGAAGGCAATTAAAAAAAGAAACACATTGCTAGTAATAATTGACATAGGCAGTGCCGTCAAAAATATACCAACCATCCCCCAATAGTATGTTCTTCCAGCAGTGATATGGGTTTTCTTTCCTTTTTCAGAAATAATTGCAAAAGCTGCTGCAAATAGTGCTGTTGCTCCTGCAAGAATGTGTATCGCTAATAGCAAGCTCATAACAGGTCCTAATTAAGTTAATCTAAGTAAAGTCAAATTTATCTTATACATCAAAATAAATTTGGATTATAGCTCATGAAAAAAAGTAAACTTAAGTTTTTATTTAAGGAGAAATTATGAAGTACATTTCATCTTTAGCAATCTGCTTAATATTGACTAGCAGCGCCCTAGCGAACAAAGAAATAGCACCTTATTCGCAAGAATCTTGTCAAGAAATTTATGGAGCGATTGGAACTTTTCTTTATCTAGCTGACAAAGAGTGGAAGAAAGAAAATGAAAAAAAAGCAATGTTTTATTTAACGGCCTCTTCAAATTACGCAAATATTTATGACACAGTGTGTAGAAAATAATTATTAATCAAAATAACTCAGACACATCTAAAGAAATTTGAATTATAGTACAACTCGAGATAAATTCTAAGCATGCAAAAATTAGCTCAACAAAAAGTCAATGAATTCAAATCTCAAGGCTATCTTATATTTGAAGATTTTGTCAGCTCAGAAGTATTGTCAGAACTCAAAGAATCACTCAATAGCATCTTTGATGAAATTGATAATGACTCAAGTAGATTAAAACAGTCATATGATAATAAGCATTACGGCGATATTTCAAAAGAGGGTCGAAAGTTTCTTAAAAATCAAAGTAGATATTACCCTGCGATTCAGAGATACCTTAAAAGCAAACCTATAAAGGAAATTGTGACAATGTTGCTTGATGGTGAAGCATTTATTTTCAATGAGCAATTCGTAATTAAAGAGCCAAATACACCGTCGAGTTTTAATTGGCATCAAGATTCAGGGTACATAAATTTTGACCATAAACCCTATTTGACAACATGGCTGGCGCTTGATGACACCCATTCATTGAATGGACCTTTATCAGTGATCCCTACAAATATAGAGACCACTTCAAAAGTATTTACTCACCATTGGTCAGACAAATCAAATGACCTTTTTATTGAGGTCGATGAAACCAAATCAAAGACTTTGCTTGTCACTGCAGGAACTCTTGTTGTATTTTCTAGTCTGACGCCTCATGCATCTGGAGCAAATCAATCATCCAGAACAAGAACCGCTTATCTAGCTCAGTATTCATCAGAACCAATTATTGATCCAAATACAGGCTTAAATAGAAATCAAGCAATTCCAATTTAAGAGATAAGTCCTCCATTTCCTAAAAACTCAGTCTGAAATCCGTCTCTCATGTCAGCTCTTATTTGATAAGCAATCTTGAAGGCTGTTCGCCATATTACGAATCAAAGTAAAGTAAAGTTCAGGACCATCTTTAATAGATGCGCCAAGTGGATCAAGAACTCCAGTATTAGCCTGAGTACCCTCAATGACTGTTGATACAAGTTTAGGTTCAAACTGAGGCTCAGAAAAGACACAATATGCATTTAAATCAACAATCTTTTCTTTTAGCTCTCTAATTCGATTTGCTCCAGGCACAACTTCAGGAGAAACCGTAATCGACCCAACAGCACTCATACCAAATCGTTCTTCAAAATACTGATAAGCATCATGAAATACGACATATCCCTTACCTTTTTCTGACTCAAGTTTGGCTGAGACTTCATCAATCAGTTGATCAAGCTTTAAATTAATTTTCTTTGAGTTTGCTTCATAAGTTGAAGCATTGCTTGGATCCTTTTCAATTAATGCAAGCTTGATTTCATTAACCAATACTTTTGCATTTTCAGGATCTAGCCAAACGTGAATATCAAACTCACCATGTCCATGGTCATGATGGTCATCATGTCCTTCGTGCTCGTCGTGGTCATCATGTCCTTCCTGCTCATCGTGGTCATCATGTCCTTCGTGCTCATCGTGAGCATGAGCATCAAACATACCGCCTTCACGCATTTCTATTTTTTTGAGATTATTAGAATCGATAAGTTCCACTACGTTTGAGCTAGTTGCAATTGCCTCAAGTGGCTTTTCTAAAAAAGATTCCAGCTCATGACCCATCCAGAACACTAAATCAGCATCTTCTAGTTGTTGTGCTTGTGAAGGCTTCAATGAGTATGTATGAGGTGAAGCAGATCCCTTAACAATCAAATCAGGCTTTCCTGCACCCTCCATCACTCCAGAGACTAATGAATGAACTGGCTTAACAGATGCGACAACATTTATGTCAGCATAAGTTGTTAATGCAAGACCAGAAAATAGAGCTGATATAAGGATTTTTGATTTTAAATGATTCATAATTTTCACTTCAAAGTTGACAAACTTGCAATGTTATCAGGAATCAAATTCTATTGCAATAATATTGCAATAATAATATATAATTGCATTTTTATCTAAATAATTAGATTCAGATAGTATCGGTTAATTTTGGCGACAGGAAGCACACCTCTCATATCTCTTAAAAACGCAGGTATCTACAGGTCTGATAGATGGCTTGTACGCAACGTTTCATTTGATTTAGCACAAGGTGAAATTCTTACTTTGATTGGCCCTAACGGTTCAGGGAAGTCAACAACAGCAAAAATGGCACTGGGTATTCTTACGCCGGATGAAGGCTCTTCTAATAAACGAAATAATCTGAAGGTTAGATATGTTCCACAAAAGGTTTCCATAGATTGGACTGTCCCATTGAAAGTCAGAAGATTGATGAGTCTTACAGGTCGAGTTAGTAAATTTGAAGCCGACAGAGCAATGACTCTAACAGGCACATTACATTTAGCCAATTCGGAGGTTAGAACTCTATCAGGAGGCGAGTTTCAGAGAGTCTTGCTTGCCAGGGCTATCGCATTTAAACCAGACCTATTGGTTCTGGATGAACCTGTTCAAGGGGTTGATTTTAATGGCGAGATTGAAATGTATGAACTGATTAGAAAGATTCGCGACGAGCTTCAGTGCGGTGTCTTGCTTATTTCACATGATCTCCATATTGTTATGGCCGCTACAGATCGCGTTATCTGTCTTAATGGCCATGTGTGTTGTAGTGGAAGCCCTATGAAGGTTGCCGTTAGTCCAGAGTACAAGGAACTTTTTGGCGCTCGAGCAGCATCTGGTCTAGCCTTATATGAACACCATCATGACCATCAGCATTTCTCAAACGGAGAGATCTTCACTGAAAATGGAGACAATAAAGGTGTTAAAAGTAGTTTGGTTCACAGCCATAACTCAAACGATAAAAACCATCATTCAATAGGTGATCAACATGATGGATGATTTTTTTAGTCGCGCGATAATTGCAGGGGTTGGTGTTGCTCTGGTTGCTGGACCGCTTGGCTGCTACATCGTTTGGAGAAGGCTTGCATATTTTGGAGATACACTTTCTCATGCAGCCCTTCTTGGAATAGCGTTAGCATTACTTTTTCAGGTTAACATTACCTTGAGCGTATTTTTAGTATCAGTATTTGTCTCTCTTTCATTATTAACACTTCAAAGAAGGGTTACTCTTTCTACAGATGCCTTGTTGGGTCTTCTTGCTCATTCTGCACTAGCATTTGGTATGGTGGCTTTGAGCTTTATGTCATGGGTAAGAGTTGACCTTATGGGCTTCTTATTTGGTGACATATTAGCGGTTACGCCATTCGATATTGCCATCATTTGGGGCGGTGGTTTAGTAGTATTGATCATTTTGATGATATTTTGGAGATCATTATTTGCAGCCACGGTAAATCTTGAACTTGCTGAGGCTGAAGGCATGAAGCCTGAGCAGGCTAATGTTGTTTTTATGCTCTTAATGGCAGCCGTTATTGCGATTTCAATGAAAATTGTTGGCGTCCTATTGATTACCTCAATGCTTATTTTTCCTGCCGCTATTGCTCGCCGTTTCGCAAGTGGTCCTGAACAGATGGCACTGTTGTCAGCTTTAATTGGTGTCGTAGCAGTTTTTGGAGGACTCTTTGGTTCGCTTCAGTGGGATACGCCAGCAGGACCAAGTATTGTTGTTGCCGCATCAACATTTTTTATCATTACTGTGTTGACTGCAACTTTCTGTAAGGTGATCAAAAGCATTCGGTTCAACAAAGGTAATAATTATTAATCACGCCAGACCAGTCCATTAAAAACAATTTTGATTTTATAATTTCCTAATAGAAATTAACATTGGATAAACATGGATATAGATTTTTTTAGAAAAACAAGAATTTTTGATGGCGGAATGGGTCAAGAGCTACTAGCAAGAGGTATGGAGCCTAACGGAACTCTATGGAGTGCAAATGCTTTACTTGACGAACAATACCATCAACTTTTACTTGATACGCACTTAGATTTCATAAATGCTGGAGCTGAAATTATTGTAACAGCGACATTTACAACAAGAAGGTTGAGACTCAGAGACAATAATGTTGAGGATCAATTTGAATATTTAAATACTAAAGCAGGTGAAATTGCAAAAAAAGCTAAAGATTTAAATCCTCATATTTTGGTTGCAGGAGGCCTCCCACCTCAGAATTTAACCTATGAGTCAGATACTAGGGCTGATCATGAGATTCAAGAAAATTTTTATGAACAAGCTGAACTTTTAGATCCTTTTGTTGATTTTTTTTATTTTGATGTTTTAAGCAGTGTTAGAGAGATTCAATTAGCAATAGAGGCCATTAAATCTTTTAATAAACCCTACTTAATAGGTGCTCATATTTCTGAAGGAGTTAAATTACCAAGTGGTGAAACAATTTCAGATATTGTTAACAAAATTGAACATAATAATCTTTTAGGGTTAATGCTCTCATGCGTATCTCCAGAAAATTACGAACAAAACCTAGAAGAAGTAAAAAATCTTGGTGTCCCTTTTGGTTTTAAGTTAAATGCATTTATAACAACCAAGCCTAAAGCTGGCTATACAACTACTTTTAATAAAAGTAGCTCTGGAAATCCCAATGAGTTTTTAGGGGTGAGAGAAGACTTAACTCCAAAAAAGATGTCAGAGTTTGTAAAGGCCTTTAAAGAAGCTGGAGCAACGATCTTGGGTGGTTGTTGCGAAACCAGACCTTCTCACATATTGGAGATGGCTAAACTTAAATAAGAATTTATTTAGCTTTCTTTGGTTTGGGATCTACTCCGTGACCAAGTGGCGGCTCGCCCTTTGCTTGATTCTTATGTCCAAGAGGTGGCTCACCCTTTCCTTGGCTCTTATGACCTTTGGGAATTAATGCATTTTTATCTTCCAAATAAGCTGTCGGATCAGTTGTACATCCTTTCTTTGCAGAAAAATAGTATAGAAAGCGCTTATTATCAGAAACCTCAAGTATGCTTGGACTTGCTGCACCCACAGGTGCGTTGTTTAATACATTTTTACTAACCGTATTCCATGACTTTCCAAAATCAGTTGAAGCTTGACGCACCATACCCTGCTGGTCTTGAAAAAGTATTTCAGGGTTACCATCCGAATTAATTCCAAGCTCAGGTATTCCTCCTCGAATGCTCGCTATTTTTTTGAATTTATAGCCATCCATGCTGCGCATTATGGTGATTTTGAGTTCTTTACCTTGAGGAATAGCGAGTAGATATGAACCATCCTTTAATCTTGCAACTGTTGGGTCAGTAGAGTTATCCAACTGAGCAACAACACCCTCGACTTTAAAGTTAATTCCATCATCAGAAATAGCCGAGTAGAATTTGTTTGGCTTCGGATATACAACAGGCTTAGTAAACAAACCAACGTAATAAAACAGTCTAAGTTTTCCGTCTGAGGTAACTATCAAATCAGGGTCGACTGCGTCTTTAATAATTTTTCCATCTAACTTAATTGGGCCAAGGACTCTTGGAGATTTTCCATCATTGCCTAATTCGGAAACATAAATTGAATGCTTATCAAAGTCACCATTTACATAATAAATTAAATTTTTGCCTTTGAATTTAACTGCGTCTGGCACCGAAGCAGAATTAATAATTCCATTTGCCAAATGATTATAAGAATCACCACTGTTTTCGGAATAAGCTACATGAAGAGAGTGGCAGTTTGGACCAGCGGCATTTGATGGTTGCTTCTCTTGGGCAAAAAGTAAATTTGAAAAAGAACACAGTAATAACAAATATATTAGGCGCATATTTAACATCTAAAAGAATTACTAATATTGATTTATTTTATATTTTTTTTAAATTGATTTCTAGTATGAAAAATTTAATTAGTTCCACATAATGGAACATGGTACTATTATTTGGTCAAAATTCGTTTAAATGAATAGATATTGATGTATACTAATTTTCGATTTGCCATATTTAAATTTGTTTCTCTAAATATGCAGTCACAAAAAGTAAACTTGGTAACACCATTTTTTACTTTTAAAAATAAAAAAAGAGCTGAAGTCAAATTTTTTTGGCTTCTTTTTTTAACTAAGCATCTAGATGGATGCAAAGGAGAAAAAAATATGAAAAAATATCTTGCAGGTATGCTGATAGCGGCAACATTGTACTCGCCGGTATCAGTAGCTGAACCTACTGAAGTCCACTTTTGGCATGCTTTTACTGGCCGCCTAGGTGAACTAGTTGCAGCACAAGTTGATGATTTCAATGCAAGCCAAAGCGACTATAAAGTAGTTCAAACTCACAAGGGTAACTATTCTGAAACACTTAACTCTGGTATCGCAGCGTTCCGTGCCAATGAACAACCTCATATCCTAATGGTTTTTGAAGTTGGTACTGCATCAATGATGGCAGCCCGTGGCGCAGTTCGCCCAATGCACGAAGTCATGAAACTAAGTGGCGCAGAATTTGACCAAGACGCATATATTGGCGCTGTAAAAGGGTACTACACTTCTACAGAGGGTGACATGCTGTCTCTTCCATTCAACGCATCAACTCCAGTTCTCTGGGTAAACCGCGATGCAATGGCTGCAGCTGGTGTTGATCCTGATACTGACCTTTCAACATGGCAGAGCGTTGGTACAGCATTAACTGCACTAAAAGCTGGTGGTGAAGAGTGCCCACTTGTTACTGCGTGGCAAAGCTGGATTCACCTCGAGAACTTCTCAGCCTATCATGACGTGCCTTTTGCAACAAAAGACAACGGCTTTGCAGGTCTTGATACTGAGCTGACTTTAAATGGTCCAGCACAGGTTGCTCACCTTTCAGCGATGGGTCAATGGGCTAAGGATGGTAAGTTCATCTACACTGGTCGTAGAAACGAAGGCGGTGCAAACTTCCGTGCTGGCGAGTGTGCACTATTCACTGAAAGTTCAGCTGGATATGCTGGTATCAAAAAAGAAGCGGAATTCGACTTTGAAGTTCGCCCATTACCATACTGGAAAGGAGTTGGAAACAGCCCTCAGAACACTATCATCGGTGGTGCTTCTTTATGGGTAATGGAAGGTCATAGTGACGCTGAGTATAAAGGTGCAGGTGAGTTCTTGAGCTACTTGTCGTCAACTGATGTTCAGGCACAATGGCACCAGGATACTGGCTATTTGCCTATTACAGCTGAGGCTGGCGATGCAACACGTGCGTCTGGCTTCTATGCTGCGAACCCAGGTACTGAAGTTGCTGTACTGCAGATGACTGCTAATAAGCCAACCGCAAACTCTAATGGTTTACGTCTTGGATCTTATGACCAGATTCGCGGTATCATTGACGAGGAACTTGAGGCTATTTGGTCTGGTGATAAATCAGCCCAAGAAGCGATGGATAGCGCAAAAGAGCGTGGTGATGCATTACTACGCCGCTTTGAGTCAGCAAATCGTTAAGATATAAAAACAATGGCAGGCCTACTTATGGCCTGCCTACTTTAATAAGGCAGAGCGTATGAATCAACGCGTTACATTTCGTGGCTGGTGGTTGCCCATTTTACTAATTGCTCCACAAGTTATAATTTCTGCTGTTTTCTTTTTCTATCCAGCCGGTCAGGCGATTTGGCAGTCACTCTTTATCCCTGATCCTTTTGGTCTATCTTCAGTCTTTGTTGGACTAGGCAACTTTGAATTTCTTTTTAGTGATAAATTTTATCGTGCGTCTTTCGTAACCACTGCAGTATTTTCAATCCTCGTAACTCTGTGCTCAATGATTCCAGCGCTATTTCTTGCGGTTATGGCTGACAGACTAATTAAGGGCTCTGGTACATATCGTACAATGTTAATTTGGCCATATGCAGTGGCTCCAGCTATTGCAGGCGTTTTATGGTTATTTATGTTTAATACTCGTGTAGGAGTCGTATCTTGGTATCTTGGACAACTTGGTTATGATTGGAACCATGTATTGAATGGTGGTGAAGCTATGGGTCTTGTGGTTGTTGCATCGGCTTGGGGACGTATTAGTTACAACTTTTTGTTCTTCTTAGCAGCACTCCAAGCAGTACCTCGATCTGTGATTGAAGCAGCAGCTATTGACGGCGCAAGATTCTGGAAACGTTTTTGGACAGTTGTCCTTCCCCTTTTATCGCCAACCGCTTTTTTCTTGTTGGTTGTAAATATCGTTTACTCATTCTTTGAGACTTTTGGTGTGATTCATACCATTACATCAGGCGGACCTCAGCAGTCAACAACTATATTAGTCTATAAAGTCTTTGCTGATGGATTTGTTGGTCAAGATCTTGGCTCTTCTGCTGCACAATCGGTCATCTTGTTATTTGTAGTCGGACTACTGACTATTATTCAATTTAAGTATATTGAAAAAAAGGTGCACTACTGATGGCTAATAAGATTAACGGAATGGTTGAAAAAAGAGGCTCAGGTTTATGGCTAACCCATGTCTTTATGGTTTTTGGCGTTCTGATTATCTTTTTTCCCATTTGGCTAGCTTTCGTTGCCTCCACAGTGACTCAGCCTGAAATTGTTAAACCGCCTATGCCGCTATGGCCGGGTGATCAGCTTTGGGAGAATTACTCAAAGGCTCTTGTCTCTGGTATCAATGTTCCTGTCTCAACAATGCTAGTGAACAGTTTCGTAATGGCAATAAGCATAGCAGTTGGCAAAATTATCATCTCACTTTTGTCTGCATTTGCAATTGTATATTTTCGTTTTCCTGGTAGAAATTTTTTCTTCTGGATGATCTTTTTAACTTTGATGCTTCCTGTTGAAGTTCGTATTGTGCCGACATATGAAGTTGTCGCCAGTTTTGGTATGCTCAATAGCTATAGTGGACTAATTTTTCCTTTAATTGCCTCAGCTACTGCTACATTCCTGTTCAGACAATTTTTCTTGACTATTCCCGATGAATTGGCTGAGGCTTCACGAGTCGATGGTGCCAGCCCAATGAGATTTTTTTGGGATATTGTTTTGCCAATGAGTAGGACAAACATTGCCGCCTTATTTGTAATCTTATTTATCTATGGTTGGAACCAATACCTCTGGCCATTACTAATAACGACAGAGCCAGAGATGAATACAATTGTCATGGGAATCAAACAAATGTTTCCATCGGGTGATGATGTTGCTGATTGGCCTGTGATTATGGCCACCTCTATCCTCGCGATGATTCCACCTGTAATTGTTGTTGTGGGTATGCAGAGACTCTTTATTCGAGGCTTGGTAGATAGTGAAAAATAGAATAAATTAAATAATATTAGGATCAAATATGGCTACAGTTTCCCTTAAAAATGTCAAAAAAAGTTTCGGTTCAACAGAAGTTATCCAAGGCATCTCAACTGACATTAAAGATGGTGAGTTTATCGTAATTGTTGGGCCCTCAGGCTGCGGTAAATCGACTTTACTTAGGATGATTGCTGGTTTAGAGACTGTTACAGAGGGAGAAATTTTTATTGATAGTGACCTTGTCAATGAGAAAGAACCCATGGATAGAGATATTGCTATGGTTTTTCAAAACTATGCGCTCTACCCACATATGTCCGTTCGCCAAAATATGGGTTATGGCCTAAAGATAGCCAAAATGCCAAAAGATCAGATTGAAACCAAAGTAGTTGCAGCTGCAAAATTACTTCAACTGGAAACATTGCTTGACCGAAGACCTAAACAACTTTCGGGAGGACAACGTCAGCGAGTTGCAATGGGTCGGGCGATTGTGCGCGAACCAGCTGTATTCTTATTCGACGAACCTTTATCAAACCTTGATGCAAAACTACGAGTTCAAATGCGACTGGAAATCCGAGAGTTACAAGAAAAACTAGGAGTGACATCACTTTACGTAACTCATGACCAGGTCGAAGCAATGACTATGGCAGACCGGATGATTGTAATGAGAGCTGGTGTTGCTGAACAAATTGGTACGCCGCTTGAGGTATATGAAACGCCGAGCTCAGTATTTGCAGCACAATTTATTGGAAGTCCCGCGATGAACATTATTGAGGGAAGTGTCAACAATCAAGAGACCTATATTCATGACTCAAAGATTGGGCCAGGACCAAAGGCAAATATTTCTGTGAAAATTGGGCTGCGACCCGAACATTTGATTCTTGACCCCAAGGGTCCAATTGAAATGACAATCCAGAACTCTGAGCCGCTAGGAGCAAACACCCTTTTACATGGAAAGCTAACATCAACAGGTGATGCTATTACAGCAAGCATTCCGGGTGTCTACTCTCCTGAAAAGAAGAATACTAAAAAATGCTTTTCTGTTGATCCTGACAACATTCACTTGTTTGATTTGACAAGCGAAAAGCGATTAAAAGTATAAGTTTTGTATTATGCAATAAATTAATCAGAAGCAAACTTCTCCTTAACAACTCCTATTCTTCATCTAGTCTTTATATTTTTAATCTACAATGTCTGAAATGTATTCAAAATTACTCGTCTTTCTAACGTTGATTATGTATTCAGTTGGATCATCTGCTAACCAAACTATAGATGGCACATCTCCAAATTCGATGCCAGTCGTTGACTATGTTGATCTGGATCGTTTTATGGGCGATTGGTATGTAATTGCCAATATCCCAACATTTCTTGAAAAAGATGCATACAACCCTCTCGAAAATTATAAGCTCGAAAACGATGGAACTATTTCAACCACGTTTACTTTTAATAAAGGTAGTTTGGATGGTCCCGAAAAGATATATCGCCCCCGCGGTTTTGTGACTGATAAGGAAACGAATGCAATCTGGGGTATGCAATTCATTTGGCCAATAAAGGCTGATTACAGAATTGTTTATTTGGATGACAGCTATCAACAAACTATTATTGGAAGAAATAGTCGAGATTATGTTTGGATTATGGCGAGAACACCGAAAATCTCTGAAGATGACTACTCAAAATTGGTCAATCATATTGTCTCTCTTGGTTACGATATAAGCAACCTGAAAAAAGCAGTTCACGCTAATAATGATTAATAAAGTGAGGCTTCCCTATAGGAGGCTAGATCCTTAAAATTTTTTCCATCGATTTGCCCTTTGCAAGCTCGTCGATCATTTTATCTAAGTATCGAATTTCTTTAAGGGTGGGCTCTTCAATATCCTCTACCCTAACGCCACAAACAACACCTTGAATCAAGGCTCGTGAGGGATTTAACTGAGGAGCCTCTTGAATAAAGGTTTCAAAATCAATTTCTTTTTGGATTTGATTATTTAACTCTTTTTTAGTGTAACCAGTTAGCCAACAAATAATCTGATCGACTTCTGAGTTAGTGCGCCCTTTTTTTTCTGCTTTAGAAATGTAAAGCGGATAAATACTTGCGAAGCTCATTTTATATATTCGATCTGCTTGAGACATGTCGAGTAAATTAAATAAACAGAAATATCATTCTACATTAATTTAATTCAGGGTTTGAAATCAATTGGCTGATGATGCTTTTATCTATTGAGAAACTAAAAAACTCAAAAATAAAAAATTAATTTCCAAAAGCTTTACAAACTTTTTTAGAGATAGTTAGCAAAACTTTTAGATAGTTTTTTATATTATCTTCAGTAAATCTATTTACAAGACCCGACAATGATATTACACCGATTAATTCATTTTCACGTCCCAAGACAGGAATTGAAATACCTGCAATATCAGGGTCACGCTCACCAAGACTAATATAGTATCCCTGTTCTTGAATAATCTTAGACTGAGATGTTTCAGGACTAACAAACGCTTCTAATACTTTCCCAGAAGAACCAACATTGAGCGGAGTAATTTCCCCTTCATCGATATGATAACGCATCCTTCTTTTGGAGTTTTCACAATAGAGAACTACGCCAGAATTACCTCTTAATACATGAAAAGCAGCAGTCTCTTCCGTTTTTTCAACGAGCTCTATAAGGACAGGGCGAATAATATTTCCAAGTTGAAAATCTCTATAAATTAATCCAACTTTCCAGAGTGCAGAACCTAGATGAAAAATACCATCATGATCCCGAGAAAGATAGCCAAACTTTTCAAGAGATGTGCTAAGTCGCAGAATTGTAGCTTTATTCAGGCCAGTTCTTTGAGCAAGCTCTTTCAGTGCAAGACCATTATCACCCATATTAAATGCTTCAAGTAAACTCAGCGCCCTCTCCACTGACTCTACTCCACTTTTGATAGGTTTTGATTTTTCCATCGACTCACTCATTTATTTATTATATTAATTTGATGATTTAAATATAAACAAATTCACTCTAACATTTTTTATATTTTGTCTTGACTTTTATTTCATTATACAGCAAAATGAAACTTATGTTTCGTAGAATGAAACATTATTAAGGAGAGAATCCGGGTTAAATTTCTAACCAGGAAAAATATAAAAGGAGATTACAAATGAAAAAATACTCAAAAATAGTGTGTTTAGCACTATCAATGGGAATGGCAGTTGGTCTTAGTAATGTTGCTAAAGCTGATGGACATTCTGTAATGTTTGCATCATGGGGCGGATCGTTCCAAGATGCGCTTAGATCATCTATGCTAGCTCCAGCTGCAGCAGATCTAGGCATTGAAGTCAAAGAAGACACAACGAACGGTATTCAAGATATTCGTGCACAGATTTCTGCTAATGCTGTAGCTTGGGATGTAGCTGAAATGGAACTTTCTGCATGTGAAACTCTTTCAAGAGATGGAATGTTAGAGCCGATCGACTACAAAATGGTTGATGCATCAGGAATACCATCTGATTTAAGACAAGACAACTATATTGGCTTTATTAACTTTACAAAAGTAATCGCTTACAGAAAAGATCAGTTTGGCGATAACGGTCCACAAAGCTGGGCAGATTTTTGGGATGTTGAAAAATTCCCAGGAAAGCGAGGCATGCATGGAAAGGTTAACTATAACCTAGAGGCTGCTCTTATGGCTGACGGTGTAGATAAGAGCGAAATTTATAGTGTTCTTTCTACTAAAGCAGGACAGGAGCGCGCTTGGGCAAAACTTGCTGAAATCGTTCCACACGTGACAGTATGGTACCGTGGGGGTTCTCAATCAGCACAAATACTTCGCGATGGTGAAGTGGATGTAGTCCATATGGGACACAACCGTGTTGAGAGTGTTGCAAACTCTGGTGTAGATGTTGCTTATACATTCCAAGATGGTACGATGGATGTTGATTGCCTTCTTGTTCCAAAAGGTGCGCCAAATTATGAGAATGCAATGCACTTAATCAATTCTGTATTGTCAGCTAAATCTCAGGCTACATTGGCTAAAACAATGCCTCTTGGACCTGTAAACAAGTATGCATTTGATGCAGGTGTTCTAAGTATTGAGCAAGCAAAGAATGTTAATACTCATCCAGACAATTATGATAAGCAACTGTTAGTTGATCCAAATTTCTATATTGGTCAACTGGATATGCTAACAGAGCGCTTTGATACGCTTATCCAGCAATAGAAAGGATAAAATGTAAGGGTGCAGTTTAGTTACTGCACCCTTAAAATTTGTGTTATTTTTTATTTTTTTTTGGATTTAACCAAGGATAAAGTGTATGTCAAATACAGAGCACGAAAATCAAAAATCTTTACCCATCGGTATCAAAAACTTAAGCAAGTCTTATGGCGATGTTTATGCTCTTGAGGATGTTTCATTAGATATTAAGGCTGGTGAATTTATAACCTTACTCGGCCCCTCTGGATCAGGGAAAACAACATTGTTGATGACTATAGCAGGATTTGTTAGTCCAGACCAGGGTAGTATTTACTTTGGCCAGCAAGAAATGACCATGACGCCGCCTCATATGAGGGGATTGGGAATGGTGTTTCAGAATTATGCAATCTTTCCACACATGGATGTACGGGGAAATATTGCCTTTGGCATGCGAAAGTCCGGCCTTTCAAAAACAGAACTAAACCGGCGTATTGATGAGACCCTTGAACTGATAAAGCTCCAGGGATATGGTAAGCGCAGCGCAGATGAACTCTCCGGCGGTCAGCGGCAGCGTGTTGCACTGGCCAGGGCATTGATCAAACAGCCTAAGGTTCTGCTGCTGGATGAACCGTCGCTGGGTCTTGCGCCCATGGTGGTCACGGAAATATTTCGCACTCTGCGTGCTCTTCGCGATGACGAGACAACAATTTTCCTGGTGGAACAGAACGCCCGCCGGGCGCTGCAGGTAGCCGACAGGGGCTACGTCTTGGAACGTGGCCAAATCACGCTCGAAGGCACCGGACAGCATCTTCTAGACGATGAAAAAATACAGCAGACCTACCTAGGTAAACGAGCCTGACAGCACCCCTCGTGCTGTAGACGGGCCGACATTCATTCAGTAAAGTTAATGGATCAGGGGAACCCCCACTCTGCCCAAATT
>LURN01000010.1 GCA_001628405.1 Candidatus Thioglobus sp. REDSEA-S12_B1
TAAGAAATTCAAAAGAAGTCGGTCAAAAAGATAGGCTTATCTAGACCAAGATAAATAAATATATCTTATTAGGTTTTTAGGTTAAAATTGATTGTGCTGGTTAAAATACAGCTGATTTTGATGTTGTGTTGTTGCTTCATAGTAAGACGGTTTCACAGTGATTTGGGTTGGTTGCATCTTTTCCATGTTTTATTTTTTTTTAGGAGACTGCATGTCTACAACTACAGGTCGCGTTAAATGGTTTGACGCAAAAAAAGGTTTTGGTTTTATTGAGCAAGAAAGTGGTGACGACGTATTCGTTCACTTCAGAGCAATTCAAGGCGAGGGCTACAAAACTCTTGAGGAAGGTCAAGAAGTTGAGTTTGAACTAGAAGATGGCGCCAAAGGACCTCAAGCTGCAAACGTAGTAGCAAAATAATTTAATAATTATTTAACTTGAACCCAGCATATAGCTGGGTTTTTACATTATCTTCCCTCACTTGCTGTTAAATAAGTCAGTTTAAATTTCAGCACAGTGAATATTATCTTATTTGATAAGACTAATAGTTCTGTATGTTCTATTATAGCTCTTTATGCAATCACCCCTGTTCTGCATATATCATTCGATATATAATTGTTTTAAAAAGAAAGTCCTTATGAAAACATTCTATTGGTACGACTATGAAACTTTTGGTCTTTCACCAAAAGTGCAAAGAATTGCTCAATTTGCCGGAATAAGAACAGATGAAAATCTTAATATTCTTGATGAGCATATGTTTTATTGTAAACCTACTCATGATTCCCTTCCTGCGCCTGAGGCTTGTGCTGTAACTGGCATCACTCCTCAACTTTGCGAGGAAAAAGGCTACGTAGAGCATGACTTTATTAAAAAAATTCATGCTGAGTTTTCAACACCTGAAACCTGCATTGTTGGTTATAACTCAATTGCCTTTGATGATGAGTACACAAGACATACCCTGTTTAGGAATTTTTTAGATCCATATTCTTGGCATTGGCAGAATGGCAATTCAAGGTGGGATATTCTTAATGTCGCAAGATTCTGCTATGCGCATAAAGAGAGTGAGAGTCTCAATTGGGTAAAAAATGAAAAAAATAGGCCAATTTTCAAGCTTGATAATCTTGCGCCTGCAAACAACATCGAACACAGCAATGCTCATGACGCTATGGCAGACGTTAGGGCTACTATTGGTATTGCTTCAATTATTAAAAAGACCCAACCAAGATTTTTTGAATATGCATTGAGTCTTAGAAATAAAAAAGAGGTAGAAAAACTGGTGAAGCTTTTCCATCCAATGCTTTTAACCTCATCAAGCTTTGGGTATAAATCTTCATTTACAAGGCTTGTTACTGCGATCTGTTATCACCCTGACTATTCAGATCGTGCAATAGTATTCAATCTTAATCAAGATCCTGAAATGCTACTTGAGCTTGATGTAGATGAATTGAAAAAACTCACTTTCACAAGAAAATCTGACTTGCCTAAAGGGCTTGATAGGCTTGAGCTAAACGAACTGGTCTTTAATAAAAGCCCTACGTTTGTTTGCAGCCCAAATCAGGATAGTTTCAATCTCTCGCCATCCTTAATAGATAAGTTCCAAATTGACATGGAGAATTGTTTAAAAAATTTATCATTTATCCATCAAAATAAATCAAAAATTGAACAAAAAGTTCAATTAGTTTATAAACAGACATCAGAGAGACAGCAAAGCCCTGATGTAGACCAATCCTTATATGATGGCTTCGTTAGTAACCATGATAGAGCGATCTGTAATGAAATACAAAACCTTACTAGCGCAAATCTTGTTGGCTATACCCCGCAATTTCAGGACAAGAGACTCTCAAAATTATTTCTGAATTTCAAGGCCAGAAATTACCCTGAATCACTCAATGAATATGAGCAAGAAGAGTGGTTTGAAAAAATATTTAATAATTAAGTATAATATTTGACCCATAGTTTAACCAAAAAGGTTCAAATGAACGCAGAAACAAGAAGTGAAATGTTTGGCAGGCTTTTAAAGCAAATACCAAACCCAACGACCGAACTGAACTATTCAACCTCATTCGAACTACTTGTTGCTGTTACTTTATCAGCTCAGGCTACTGATAAGAGTGTCAATCAGGTTACAGATATATTATTTCCTTTAGCAAATACTCCAGAGACAATCTTTGATCTTGGGGAAGATAAGCTTAGAGATACTATAAAGTCAATTGGGCTTTTTAACTCAAAAGCAAAACATATCATTCAAACTTGCAGAATACTTATTGACAAATACAACTCTGAAGTTCCTGAGACCAGAAAAGAATTAGAAGCGCTCCCAGGGGTTGGAAGAAAAACAGCCAATGTAGTTCTTAATACTGCCTTTGGTCAACCCACAATCGCTGTTGACACTCACATATATAGAGTAGCAAATAGAACAGCAATTGCCTCAGGGAAAACCGTTCTAGAAGTTGAAAAAAAATTAATTAAATTCATACCAGATGAGTTTAAAGTTCCAGCCCATCATTTAATGATTCTACACGGTAGATACGTCTGTAAAGCGAGATCGCCGCACTGTAGCGACTGCACACTTTTAGATTTGTGCGAATACGAAGAGAAAAATATCTAATCTAAGTGTTCTCTTCTGACAGATCTGCACAAAGAAAATTTTTAGCTAAGTCCTGGGAAAAGTACAAAGCCAACCAATTATTAGAGCCATTAGAGCTTCAATTAGCAAAAATAATTGAAAAGCACCCTGAATACCAAGAGATCATTAACAATCTAGACACTGAATATTTCCCCGAACAAGGAAAAATAAATCCATTCCTTCACATCAACCTGCACCTATCATTGCAAGATCAACTTAGCCTAGATCAACCAAAAGGAATCAAAAAAATTTATAACAGTCTAGTTAAAAAAATTAAAGATACACATCGGGTTGAACACATAATGATGGAGCAGATAGCTGAAATGATTTTTAATTCACAGAAAAATAATAAACCAATGGACCAAGAACAATATCTTAGGTCTTTGAAAGAGTTAATTTAAGATTATTCAAAAAAACCTCAGTTTTTATAGAAAAATCTTATGACCAGCTAACAAAATTCCTTAAAAGCTGTAGGCCATCACTTTGCGATTTTTCTGGATGAAATTGAACCGCAAAAACTTTATCTAAAGCAATTGCTGAAGCAAACTCATGACCATAATTTGTGGTCCCAATAACACAATCCTCATTGGCTGGCTTGACATAATAACTATGCACACTATAGAAACGGCTATTATTAGTAATTTTATGCCATAGTGGGTGTTCACTCACTTGATTTACATTATTCCAACCCATATGTGGGATTTTAAGATTACTATTTTTAAATTTAATAACCTTTCCTGGGATTATTGATAATCCCTTTGTTCCATTATTTTCCTCACTATAGTCAAATAATAATTGCAATCCTAAACAGATCCCTAAAAAAGGTTTAGACTCAAATGATAATTTAATTTCATCGATTAATGAGTTTGACTCTAGTGCTGTCATACACGACCCCATTGCACCTTGACCAGGAAAAACAACTCGATCAGAATCTCTAATGATTCCAGGATCATTTGTAAGTACGCAATTATCGTTTGGAGCAACGAACTCAAGAGCTTTCTGAACAGAACGGATATTTCCCATTCCATAGTCCACTATTGCAATTCTTTGCACTTTATTCTTCCTAATTTTTTAGAGTGAGCCTTTTGTTGATGGAATGACATCCGACTGCCTTACATCAGGCGTGGAAGCCATTCTCAGAGCTCTTCCGAATGCCTTGAATACTGTTTCAGCTTGGTGGTGTGAATTTATACCTTTCAAATTATCAATATGTAAGGTCACTAAAGAGTGATTTACAAAACCCTGAAAAAATTCCCTAATCAGGTCCAAATCAAATGATCCAACTCTATCTCTCGTAAACTTAACTCCAAAATCCAATCCCGGCCTTCCTGACAAGTCTAGAACAACTCTAGATAATGCTTCATCTAGAGGAACATATGCATGTCCATAACGGGTTAGCCCTCTTTTATCGCCTACAGCTTCAGAAAACGCTTGCCCAAGAGTTATTCCAATATCTTCAACTGTGTGATGATCGTCAATTTCTGTATCTCCCTTGCATGATATAGACAAGTCCATCAATCCATGGCGGGCAATCTGATCTAGCATGTGGTCTAAAAATGGTACTCCAGTATCAATATTTGCTTTCCCAGTACCATATAGCTCAAGACTTAACTTGATATCAGTTTCATTTGTCTTTCGCTCTTTATTTACCATTTTTTTGATTTTATCTTATGCAATATATTCTTTGATGAGTATTTCTGCTATTTGTATTGTGTTCAAAGCTGCGCCTTTTCTAATATTATCTGAGACAACCCATAAATTTAAGCCATTCTCATGACTAATGTCTTCTCTAATTCTGCTCACAAAGGTCGCATCATTATTGGTTGCTTCTTTGAACGGAGTAGCGTATCCACCATCTTCTCGTTTATCCATGACTACAACCCCATCCGCCTTCTCAAGCAGAGTCCGTGCCTCCTGAGCGCTTATCTTCTTTTTAGTCTCAATATGAACAGCCTCTGAATGGCCATAAACTACAGGTATTCTCACTGCAGTAGGATTAACCAGAATTTCTTCATCCTCAAAGATTTTTTGGGTCTCCCAGACCATTTTCATTTCTTCTCTTGTATATCCATTTTCTTGAAATGTATCAATATGAGGAATTACATTAAATGCAATTTGTTTTGGATATACATCCACATCAACATCATTACCATTTAACAGATTTGCGGTTTGGGTTGTAAGCTCAGTGATTGCCTCTTTACCAGTGCCTGAAACGGCTTGATAAGTAGCCACATTAATTCTATTGATGCCAACAGCATCATAAATAGGTTTTAATGCTACAAGCATCTGAATTGTAGAGCAGTTTGGATTAGCAATTATATTGCGATTTGTATAATCAGCAATAGCATGAGCATTAACCTCTGGCACAACCAAGGGAATATCCTCATCGCGCCTGAAGTGAGAAGTGTTGTCAATAACAATGCAGCCTTGCTCTGCTGCTATGGGGGCATATTTTTCCGAAATGCTTCCACCTGCTGAAAATAAGCCTAATTGAACATTTGAAAAATCAAATGTATCCAAATCTTGGACAACCCAAGACTTTCCTTGACAAGAAACCTTACTACCAGCTGAACGCTTAGATGCTAAGGGGTATAAATTTTCTATAGGAAAATTTCTCTGATCTAAAATTGAGATTAGAGTTTCACCTACTGCTCCAGTTGCTCCAACAACAGCAACATTATATTTATTACTCATATTTAGGACACAAAACTAAAAAAACTATAGATTATACGAGGCACATGGGGAAATATTCAAAAATATGCTCAGTAATTGACGATTTTTAGCAAAATTAATGAGAAATTTGACCAAAATTGCATGAAACTATGGGAGTCTCCATTTTTCTTCGTTCGATTGATGAGCTGCAGTGTAGAGCTCAAACCACAATTCTTTATTCATTTTGACTTTCATTGCATCGGTAATTTTCGATATTCTATCTAAATTATTTGTACCTACGATGGGACATATCCTTGCTGGATGAGCCATTATCCAAGCTGTTGCAACTGCAGATTTATCAACATCATGCATTGCAGCTATCTTTGCTAAAGTATTTCCTAAAATTCCTTCATCGGTGATAATGGACCCTCCACCAAGTGGAGACCACGCCATTAAACTAGTTGACCTTTCCTGATGATATGCAATATCACCATTTGTGAAACCTTGAGTAGCGGCAAGAGAAATTTCGATTTGATTAGTTACTAATGTATTTTTCATTGCAGACTGCAACAAACTATAGTCATGGGGTCTAAAATTTGAAACCCCGACCTCTTTGACTTTGCCTGCCTCTATGAGTTCATCCAATGCACCTCCAGTTTCAAAATGATCCATAAAAGGATCCTGGCGATGAATCAACAAAAGATCTAAATAATCAGTACGTAGATTGTTAAGCGAAAATTCAACAGATTCAAAAATGTGTTCTCTGGAAGTATCATAATAACTATTTGAAACAGTTGGGTACCGATCAGATGGGTTAACAATTCCACATTTTGAAACAATTTCTATTTTTTCTCTGAGTGAGGAATTCAATTGAATTACTTTCCCGAACAAAGCTTCCGAGCTATATCCTCCGTATACTGCCGCCTGATCAAATGTCGTGATTCCCTGATCAAGACATAAATTAATTTTCCTGTAAATGTGGTCGGGAGACCTATTATTGTCTGAAGAAAGTCTCCACATTCCATAAATCATTCGACTTATGTTTAGTGAGTGTGAAAGATTAATACGCTCCATAAATAAATAAAGAAAGTCAAATCATGATTAAACTGAATTTTCAACTTCTAAAAACTGGTGTTCTAAATTGAACTTAGAGCTTAGGTGTTTAGTCAATGATTGCACTCCATATCTCTCTGTTGCATAGTGACCAGCTGAAATGTAGATCATGTCATTTTCTTTTGCCACTGCAGGTGTTCTTTCTGAAACTTCACCACTAAGATAAACATCAGATTTAAGGCTTATTGCTTCATCAATAAAACCCTGCGCGCCACCTGTACACCATGCAATACTGTTGAGTGGCCCACTCAATCTGCCAAATAATTGAGGAGCTCTACCCAACTGCTTTTCAATTAAACTTGAAAAAGTTTTCAAGTCAGTATTTAATTCTCCTTGCCAAAGCAAACTAGAATCAACAGGCTTCATATTTTTGATCCCAAGGACCCTTCCTAATTGAACATTATTTCCAACATCTGGGTGATCATCAAGGGGCAGATGGTACGCGAAAAGATTGATTTCATTTTTTAATAATAAGTCAATCTTTTTCTTTTTGGAACCAACAATCACATTTGACTCATTTTCCCAAAAGATACCATGATGAACAAAAATAGCATCTGCTTGCTCGGCAATCGCTAACTCTATAAAGTCTAGATTAGCGCTGACACCGCTAACAATTTTATTAATCGTTTGACTACCCTCTACCTGCAGACCATTTGGACAATAATCTTTGTACTTACTAACACTCAAATATTGATTACAGTAATGGTTTAAATCATCTCTATCAACCATAATAATCCCTCATTGCTTCAATAAGAGTATTGTTCTCACTTGGCTCACTGACACTAATGCGTATGAATTCTGAAAGGCTAGAATCAGAAGAAAAGCCTTTTATGAGAATTCCATTTTCAATTAAATAACTATGAAGAGATTGCGCATCATCGCAACGCACGAGCAGAAAGTTGGTTTGTGACGGATATACTTTCAACTGTGAAAATGATGATAGCTCCTCAAAAAGGCGATGTCTTTCATCTATCAAAATTTGCGCATTATTCAAAATACCTTGCTTGTCTTGAAGTAAAAAATTTGCACTAGCTTGTGTAAGCACATTAATGTTATAAGGTAGTCTAAGTTTATTGAGCTGAATTATCGTCTCCTTACTGCCAATTAATAGACCAAGCCTAAGTCCAGCAAACCCTATTTTTGAGATAGTTCTTAGTACTACTAAATTTGAGAAATTAGAAATTTCAGATAAAAAACTTCTATCTGAATATGCATAATAGGCCTCATCAAGAACAACTAAGGCATCCGTAGACCTAATAATCTCACGGATGGCATCATAATCAAATGCATTTCCAGTTGGATTATTAGGATAAGCAATAAATATTAGCTTAGGATTTTTACTATTTATAGCAGCGATTGATTCGCTTAAATTAATATCAAAATTAGAATCAAGTTTAATGCCATGATATTTTAAATGAGCATACTTAGATACCATTTCATACATCACGAAGCTCGGTTCAAAGCTCATAACTAGATCGCCCTCATTACAAGCAAGAGCCAATAACTGAATTAATTCATCTGAACCATTACCAAGAAGGATTTCAAACTCCTTTGGCACTTCCATAAGGTTTCTAAGAGTACTCTTGAGCTGAGTAGAGTCAGCATCTGGGTATCTATTGATTTTTGCTTTATCAATGTAATTAAGAAAATCCTCTTTCAAATCACTTGGGACACCAAAAGGACTTTCCATTGCATCTAATTTAAGCAAGTTCTTCGAATCGGGGACATGGTAAGCATTGATACTTTTAATATCTGATCTTAACCACTGTTCAATAAAAGTCATTATGATTTATAAGGAGTTCTAATCGGATGATACTGCATTTTACCAAGCTTTTTCGCGTTTAATAAACATTGGTAAGTATATGCAAGTCCCTGATCACAAGCCTCTTCAATGTCTGCACCTTTTACCAACAAAGCTGAAATAGCACTAGTTAATGTACACCCAGATCCATGAAACTTACCTACTATTTTTTTGTACTTAAACTTTCGAACCAAGGTTGATTTATTGTAAAGACGGTGTTCAATATCAATTTTGGAGGAGTCTGAAGTTGTAACAAGAGTCCAAGTGCAATTAAGGCTTTTGACTGCTTCTTGCTCAGTCAAACCAGGAGCCAAGAGAGTTAATTCCTCTAAATTTGGAGTCAGCAACAAACTCTTTGGAAAAAGGTAATTTTTCATTGTTTCAATCATCTTAATAGAACTCAAGTTATCTTGGGTTCCTGAAATAAGTATTGGGTCAACAATTACATTAACTGGATTAATTTTACTAATCAATCTAGAAATAGTTTTTATTTGGCTTTCTGAGCCCAATAAACCTATTTTGACTGTATTAAATAAAATATCTTCCACAATCAGATTAAATTGCTGCTCTAAAAGACTATCCTTTACTACCTCTATCGATTCCACTCTTTGTGTATTTTGAGCAGTAAGTGTTGTAATAATTGGGTGAGGAGAAAGTCCAAACTGATTAATAGTTTCAATATCTGCAGAAATTCCAGCAGCTCCAGAGGGATCTAATCCTGAAAACAATAAAACTGAATCGGCTTTTGGCCTATCCATCTCTTATTGTTTTTCTTTTTGAATTAAATAATCAATTACTTCAAAAATCTTCTCTTCACTACCAGCACTGGAGGCATTAACCGTGTACTTGCCATTAACTATGAAAACCGGGACCCCGGTAATTCGATATTTATAGGTATTAGCTTTTGCTTTATTAACAGCTACTTTAACTGGGAATGATTTAAAAACCTTGTTTGCTTTGTCTTCATCAACACCATTCAATGAAAGCCAGGTCACAAAATCTTGCTGAGTTTTGATATTTAATTTCTGGACATGGATTGCATTAAAAAGGGCTGAATGCAAACGATCTAATTCTCCAAGCTCCTCTAGAACATAATAAAATGTAGATCCAAACTCCCATCCTGGAAAAACAGCTGGCTGAAGTACTAATTGAGCTGAGCTGTCCATTGTCTGCTTCCATTCTTCAAGCTTTGGATGAACAGAGAAACAATGAGGACAAAAATACCAAAACAACTCTCTAACCTCAACCTGATCCCCTGTCTCAGTTTCTACAGGCTTATCTAGGACCATATAATTCTTACCGGCAACAAACTCTGCCTGAGAAGTGTTGGTGAAGAAAACAAAAATTGCTATAGCTACTGCTGAAGTTAAAGCGGTAATTTTTTTCATGTTATTTGTCATTGTATATTAAGAATAAAATTATAGATAAATTCAATTATTTGGACTACTTATTTAATGAAAAAATCTATTTCATTAGATGAATCTCATCGCCACTAATTATAGAGCTGATCTATATTATACTTTTGCAGGTCAAAAACATTTACGCTCTCAAAATCTTTCCACAATTTTAAAAATGAAACTCCCTTCTCTGGGTGAATTCCATCCGGATTTAGTTCTAAAAGTGGGGCAAGTACAAACGCATATCTGAGTATATCTTTTCGAGGAACATTTATTGCTTCATCTATCATATCGTCATAAAGAACAAGGTCAAGATCTATAATTCTTGATGAAAATTTTGGCATTGCTCGATTCCTTCCAAGCGAATCTTCAATTTGATGCAAAATATCTATAACCTCTGAAGCCTCTTTGTGAGTTTCAACATTTACACCAACATTATAAAAATTCTTACCTTCAAAGCCCTCTGAAGGACTCTCAAAAAGAGAAGAAACTGTAATTTTGTCAAAAAAATTCGCAAGCTGATCTAATGCTAAACGAATATTTTTTCGTCTATCTTGATTTGACCCTATATTAAGATGCAAAAGGCTCACTAGCTTTTGGTCCTTTCAATGATAACTCCAACTCCACTAGCTCCAGTAATTGCTTCACCTTTATTAAGCGTCAGCTTAACCCAATGAACATCAAATTCATTGAGAATAATCTGGCAAATTTTCTCTGCCAAAGTTTCTACAAGTTCAAACTTAGACTCTCTTACAAAACTGGCAACTCTCTTGCAAACACTTTTGTAATTTAATGCCTGATCAATATGATCAGTTTTTGCTGCAGCAGCAATATCGGAAGACATTTCAATATCAAGAATTATATCTTGACGAATTTTCTTTTCCCAGTCATAAATACCTATTACAGTATCTACTTTTAGTCCTTCAACAAAAACAATATCCATAATTAACGTGTTATTAGTAAATAGTATTATGATACCTTTGAGATATCTACTTAAAACTACAATAAAATGTTTTCATTGATATAATTTGCAGCTGTAATAGAAATATATTTTGAAAATAATATAGGAGCACTGCTTGATTTACTTTTTGATTGGTAGCTATTTTTTAGGCTCAATTTCTAGCGCTATCATTATTTGTAAAATGTGCAACCTGCCAGACCCTAGAACCCAAGGCTCAAAAAATCCTGGAGCTACAAATGTGCTGAGAATTGGTGGCAAATTAGTTGCTGCTTTTGTTCTTATATTCGATGGACTAAAAGGAGCATTACCGGTCATTCTTGCTCACTATTTTGGATACAACTTATTTGATTTAACTATTATTTTACTGTGTGCATTTCTTGGACATGTATTTCCAATTTATTATGGATTTAAAGGTGGTAAAGGCGTGGCAACCTATCTAGGTGGACTTATCGGACTGAACTTTTTTGTTGGCTTAACGTTTTCAATTATTTGGCTTATTGTTGCAAAAGTAATGAAAGTCTCTTCCATAGCTGCATTAACAGCGACCGTACTTTCCCCAATTTATTTTTATTTCATTACAACGCATGATGTAAGAGCCACAATGGTTATCTTTTTAATTAATCTTTTTATTTATTTCACACATCGAGAAAATATCAGAAGAATTATGAATGGTGAAGAGGGGGTAATTGGCTCCTAAGTTTACTCAGTTTTAATACTCACACCCCGATTTAATAGTGCATTTGCTGTTAGAGCAAGAATAATAATCATTGAGAGAGGCACTAAAAAAGCTTTCCATAGCTCCACAGAGCCGACACCTAGAAAACCCAGTCTGAATGCATCCATCATATAATAAATCGGATTGAATGCTGACAATGCTTTCCAAAAACTTGGCAAAATATCAATACTATAGAACATGCCTCCTAAGTAGGTTAGAGGCAATAAAACAAAATTTGGAATAATTGAAATATCATCAAAGGTTCTTGCAAATACCGCATTTATAAATCCAGCCAGAGCAAACATAATTGAGGTTAGCAAAAAAGTTGCTGCAATGATTAAGAGACTATAGGTTTCAATTTCTACAAAAAAAGATATTGTAAAAGTGACCGCCAGACCCACACAAAAACCTCTTGCCATTCCTCCGCTTACAAATCCAAGCAAAATAATCCAATTAGGGGTTGTTGAGACAAGAAGCTCTTCAAAGCTATTATTATATTTGGTCATAAAAAAAGAGGAAACCGTATTAGCATAGGACTGCATAATGACCGTCATTAATATAATTCCAGGCACGATGAAATCAATATAATTGATGCCCTGCATCTGACCTATCCTACCCCCCATTAAACCTCCAAAGATAAGTAAATAGAGTGAAGTTGTTATAACTGGTGGTACGATTGTTTGTATCCAAATCCTAATAAACCTCCGCACCTCTTTTATGACAATCGTTTTGTATGCAATCCACATATATTAATTTAACTGGTAAGTGATAAAAAAAGTGCCTCTAGTCGATTTTGTGAACTTCTAAGATGCGAGACATGAATATTTTGATCTAATAGTGATGCAACAACATCTGATATTGAAATTCCTTCACCTTGAGAAACCTGCAAAGTGTTCTCATCGATGACCTCACAATCGCAATCACTTATTTCAATCGGACCAGATATTTTCTCTACAGTATCGATAATAATGACTTGTCTTTTTGCTCTAGCAAGAAGCCTCTTCATATTTGACTGCTCCACTAACTCACCATTATTAAGAATTGCTATATTTCTGCAAAGAGATTCGGCTTCCTCTAAATAATGAGTTGTTAAGATTATCGTCATTCCGTCATTATTCAATTGAGTTAGATATTGCCACATAGATTGACGAATTTCAACATCGACTCCTGCAGTTGGCTCATCCAGTATCAAAATTGTTGGTTTATGCATTAACGCCCTTGCAAGCATTAATCTTCTTTTCATACCGCCAGATAATGATTGAGCAACATCGAATCGCCTATCCCAAAGCTCCATTTTTTTTAATAAAACATCAGCTTGAATTTTGGCATCCTTTCTTGGTATGCCAAAGTATCCAGCCTGATTTATAAGAATTTCAATATTAGGCTCATGGGGATTGAAATTAAACTCTTGTGGCATCAGTCCAATCATTTTCTTAACTTCATTAGAATGATTTTTTTGATTCAGGCCATTAATCTCTACTTCACCTGAAGAACTCTTTAATAGCCCTGAAATAATTCCGATTGCAGTTGTTTTGCCAGCACCATTTGAGCCCAATAAAGCAAAAAAATCACCCTTTTCAACTCTTAAGTTTATTCCTTTAAGTGCCTCTAGATTATTGGAATATGTTTTTGCTAAATTTTCGGTAGAAAGAGCAAGAGGCATGATATTTTGGATATAAGAACTGAAAAAGAAACATGATAACAATAAAAATAAATAAGGGTTTTTATTTTCAAATAAATTTTAACATTTACCGCCTTTATCACATTAAATTTGGGATAATTACTTCGTTCAAATTTAAAGCTATTTAATTAGTCCATATGCCTACTCAAAAAAATGTAGAGTTGCCCGATATAGGTGATTTTGATGCAGTAGATATTATCGAAGTTCTTGTGAAAGTTGGAGATACTGTTAATGAAAATGACAGCATCATTACACTTGAAACGGATAAGGCGACAATGGAAATTCCAGCTCCGTTTGCTGGAAAGGTAACCAAACTCTCAGTCAAAGTTGGAGATAAAGTTGCAAAAGGTGACCTCATTTTGACTCTAGAGAGTGAATCAGAAAATTCAGAAGGTGAAGTTGCAAGCTTGGAACCTAGTCAATCAGTTAGTCAAGTGAGCAAAGATAATACTGAAGAGATTTCCTCGACTCAAGAGAGTGAGAATGAAACCCATCAAGATGAAATTTCATTAAGTCCTGATACAAATTTCCATGCATCTCCATCTATTAGAAAGCTAGCAAGGGAGCTTGGCGTTAGTCTTTCTGGAATAAATGGTACAGGTAAAAAGGGGAGAATTCTTGAAGAGGACCTTAAATCTCATGTAAAAAACCTTCTTAAAACTGGCAATCAGGTTGAAGAAGTAGAGGTGGTTCCTTTATCTAGAATTAAGAAACTATCTGGAAAGCACCTTTCTAAATGCTGGAGTACGATTCCCCACGTAACTCAGTTCGATGAGGTGAATATTGATCAATTAGAAAAATTTCGTCAACATCAAAAAGAAAAAAATATCAAATTAAGTCCGCTTGTTTTTATTATGAAGGCTGTAGTACAAGTCTTAAAGCGACACCCAAATTTTAATGCGTCACTGGATGATAGTGCTGAAAACCTTATACTAAAAAAATACTTTAACCTTGGAATTGCTGTAGATACTCCAAATGGTCTTCTTGTTCCTGTAATTAGAGATGTGGGCAAAAAATCTCTCATGGAGCTTTCTGAAGAACTAAGTGAGATATCGGCTAGAGCTAGAGAAGGTAAACTTGATTCAAGCGAAATGAAGGGTGCAGGCTTTACAATTTCAAGCTTGGGCGGAATTGGTGGAACCCAGTTTACGCCAATTATTAACGCACCTGAAGTGGCAATTTTAGGGGTGTCAAGAACCCAAATTAAACCGATTTGGAATGGAACCGCTTTTGAACCTACAGCTATGATTCCCCTTGCCCTTTCATATGATCATAGAGTGATTGATGGAGCTGAAGGAGCAAGATTTATGGCAGAATTAAATCAGGTTTTAAGTAATATTATGGAGATGTTGTTATGATTAAAACTCAAGTTTTAGTTATTGGTTCTGGTCCTGGAGGTTACACTGCAGCATTTAGAGCTGCCGACTTAGGCAAAGAGGTTACTCTTATTGAACGTCATCCATCTCTGGGTGGAGTTTGCTTAAATGTTGGATGCATTCCATCTAAATCACTTTTGCACACGGCAGAAGTGATCAATGAAACTAAACATGCTAGTGAGCTAGGGATATCTTTTTCAAAACCAAAGATTGATCTTGACGGTGTTAAAAAAAATAAGGACAGTATTGTTACTAAACTGACTGGTGGAATTCAAGCACTGGCAAAAGCCAGAAAAGTAAAGGTAATTAATGGCTATGCAAAATTTATTTCCAAAAATCAAGTAAGTCTTAGCGATTCAGATGAGGTGATTGAATTTGAGCAGTGCGTCATTGCTGTTGGTTCACGAGTTACCAAGTTCCCAATGTTTCCATTTGAAGACCCTCGTGTGATGGACTCGACTGATGCTCTCTTGCTAGATGATATTCCAAAAAGAATGTTGGTAGTTGGTGGCGGAATAATTGGCCTTGAGATGGCAACGATTTATGACGCACTTGGCAGTGAAATTACAATTGTTGAGCTAGGAGGTCAAATTATTCCAGCTGCTGATAAAGATATTGTTAGCCCTCTATTTAAAAAAGCAAAGAAAAACTATGCCAATGTGTTCTTAAATACCAAAGTCACTTCTATGAGTACTTTAAAAAAAGGCATCAAAGTAGAGTTTGAAGGCAAGGACGCACCAAAAACTGACACGTTTGATAAAGTCTTGGTCGCTGTTGGAAGGACTCCTAATGGGGGTTTAATTGATGCCGAAAAGGCTGGTGTTAAAGTTACTGAAAGTGGCTTTATTGAGACTGACAGACAAATGAAAACAAACGTTGAAAATATATTTGCGATAGGTGACGTTGTTGGTCAGCCTATGCTGGCTCATAAGGCAGTTCATGAAGCTAAGGTTGCAGCTGAAGTGATCTGTGGTGAAAAGTCTGGATTTGATGTTCTAACTATCCCATCCGTTGCGTATACAGATCCTGAAGTTGCATGGACGGGAAGAACTGAAAAAGAATTGAAGGAAGAAGGCGTTGATTTTGAAAAAGGTGTTTTTCCTTGGGCAGCATCCGGAAGAAGCCTCAGTATAGGAAGAACTGAAGGGGTATCTAAGGCGCTATTTGACTCAAAATCAGGTAAGATTCTTGGCATGGGAATTTGTGGCACCAATGCAGGTGATTTGATTTCAGAGGCTAGTCTTGCTATAGAAATGGGTTGTGATATGAGCGATATTGCTCTGACTATTCACGCCCACCCTACTCTATCTGAAACTACGGCCTTTGCCGCTGAAATGGCTGAAGGTACAATTACTGATTTGATGCCTCCAAGAAAAAGAAAATAGGTGTAATATGGATATTAAACAAGCAAGAAAAAATGTTATTGAACAGCAAATTCGACCCTGGGGTGGGCTCAATGTGAGAGCTAACCAAGCCCTTGCAGATATTCCTCGAGAAAATTTTGTACCCGCAGAATATCAAAAGCTTGTATTTGCAGATATGGAAATACCTCTTAGTTCAGTTGACAAAATGCTATCCCCAAAGATTGAAGGAAGAATATTAGACAGCCTTAACCTTCAGGGAAATGAAGAAGTTCTTGAGGTTGGTACAGGAAGCGGATACTTCACCTGCGTTCTTGCAAAATTATCTAAATCGGTTAAGTCTGTTGAAATAGATCAAGAGCTTTATGAGCTTGCAAAAGCCAATATAAAAAAATTAAAACTCAAAAATGTCGATCTCGTAAACGATGATTTCGTTTGTTCAAATTTTCAAGAAGAGCAGTTTGATTCGATTGTAATTGCTTCAGCACTTCCAAATATTGAGGAAGATCTAAAAAAACTTCTTAAGGTTGGTGGCAAGCTATTTATTGTGGTTGGATCCAAAAAACATATGCATGCTTCATTAGTAACTAGACTAACGAATACTGATTGGCATACTAAATCTCTTTTTGAAACACGCCTGGAATTTATGAAGGGTCATGAGCCAGTCGAACAATTTTCTTTTTAAATTTGAAATAGGCTTTCATGCTTAATTCAATTTTAAATTTTATAATTAAAAAACCAACTTGGTCTTTGATTGCGTTTTTAATTATTGTATGTTCCTCAGTCTTACAAATCCAGAATTTCTCACTTGATGCTTCTTCTGAATCATTATCTCTTGAGGGTGATAACAATCTTGAACTTTATTTCGCAACTCAAGAAACTTTTGGTTCAGATGAATCTTTGGTCATCAGTTATTCAGTCAAAGATGGAACTATCCTCTCAAAAGATCAGATCATTTCTTTAAGATCGTTCAGAGATGATTTGTTAGAACTGGAAGGGATAAACTCAGTCGTTTCAATTCTAGATGTGTCACTTTTTCAGTCTCCTCCACTTTCGTTAGTTGAACTTGCAAGTGAAGTTTATACAATTGACAATGGAAAGGCAGATCAAAGTCTTATTTCAAATGAGTTTAAAAATAGTCCACTCTACTCAAATAATCTAGTCAGTGCAGATCTTAAAACAACAGCTCTACTGATACCGCTTGCAAATGATGATCCAAGAATAATAATCGACGATGAAGTCTTAAGGCTATTAATAGAAAAAATCCGTTTGACGATGGACGCCTATAGAGACGAGGCAACCCTTTACTTGGGAGGCGTACCGATGATAAGAAATGATGTCATTGACTTCATCAAGAGTGATTTAGTTGTATTTAGTCTTGCAGTAATCCTTACCATGACAATTATGCTTACTATCTTATTTCGAAAAATAAGATGGGTTTTGATTCCGATAACTATTAGTGTCATTGGCGCTTTGTTTATGACGGGACTAATTAGCTCTATTGGCTGGAAAGTAACTGTCATTTCATCTAATTTTTTCTCACTTTTACTGGTGATGACATTGTCAGTAATAATCCATTTAGTTGTGCGCTATAGAGAAATTTCAAATCAGAATCTTGATCAAAATAATTCTGAAACTATTCGACAAACCTTGAATCAGATGATCAGGCCCTGCCTATATACTGTGATTACAACAATTGCTGCATTCGCTTCACTAACGGCAAGTCATGTTCAGCCTGTAATTGACTTTGGTCTAATGATGAGTATAGGTGTGACAGTAGCATTCGTATTATCATTTATTGGTTTTACAATTTTTATGATGCTGTTAAAGAAACCTAAGTCCTCACAAGAGTCAAAGAAAAGTTTTGCTCTTAAAAAACTTGCATTAATGGCAGATAAAAAAGGTAAATCAATCATATTAAGTTTCATAGTCGTTGCTTTGATTTCAACTTTTGGTCTGAGTAAGCTGTCTGTAGAAAATAGCTTTATTAACTACTTCAAGAAAGATACAGAGATATATCAAGGTCTTAATTTTATTGATAAGGAGCTAGGCGGAACCATACCACTCGAAATAGTCTTTAATGATTTAGCTAGTGCATATTGGGCTGATGCTAGCTTGAGAGAGGATTTTCATGGAATTCATAACTATCTAGAGCAGATCCCTAGTATTGGAAAAGTTTTATCAATTGATACATTTATGCAAGTTCTCAAAGAAGCAAATAACGGCAAAACACCTAATGGTTTTTTGTTGACTTTGGGTAAAAATAATATGCCTGATTTTGCTAAATCTCAAGTGTTAAAGCCGCATATATCTGACGTGACAGATCAAATACGAATCGTTGCTCGGGTTAAAGAAACAATGAATGGCCTTGAAAGAAATCAGCTGATATTAGACATCAAGAAATCACTAATCGAAAATTTTTACTTTGATGAAGATGATTTTTACTTTACTGGGACTTTTTCACTTTACAACAACCTTCTCCAGAGTTTATTTTCATCTCAAATAAAAACCATCTTTACAGTCTTTAGTATTATTTTTGTTCTATTTGTAATTGTTTTCAGATCAATATCTGTAGCTCTTATTGCTGTTATTCCAAACACCCTTCCTTCACTTATCATTTTGGGATTGATGGGCTTAATTGGAATACCACTTGATATTATGACCATAACCATAGCGGCAATTGCAATTGGGATTGGAATTGATAATGCTATTCACTATATCAGTAGATTTAAGACGGAGTTATTGGTAGACGGTGATTTTGTTTCATCTATGTATCGAGCCCATAACTCGATTGGCGTGTCTATGTTTTATACCGCAGCGACCGTCGCGATTGGATTTGCTGTATTGATATTATCACATTTTATTCCAAGTATTTATTTTGGAATCTTTATGGCTATAGCAATGCTTAGTGCAGTAATAGTTAATCTAACTCTACTCCCTAAATTGCTAATCATTTTTAAACCAAGAATGAATAAGAAAGTCTTATAAAATAAAAAACCCCGCCTCGAATAAGAGTGCGGGGTTAGTCTACTATTAAAAGGAGAAATAAGTTAAATTAGTAGTTTTTAACTTGCGGAAAATTATATATAAAAAAAGTTTTTATTTTTTTTTATTTTGTGTCTTTTTGTAACAATTTATTATGTCGATCGATTTTCAATTTGATGTTCTTATAATTGGCTCAGGAGCAGCTGGCTTGATGAGTGCAATTCAGCTCTCTGAAAAACTCTCTGTTGGTGTTATTGCAAAAGATAAAATTCTAGAAGGTTCATCATATTATGCTCAAGGAGGAATATCAGCTGTACTGAATCCAGACGACAGCTTTGAATCACATATAACCGACACTATCAATACTGGGTTTCATCTTGGAAATGAAAATAGCATTAGGTTTATGGTTGAACAAGCCCCTAAGGCAATCAAAGATTTAGAAAAAGCTGGTGTTAAATTCTCAATTATTGGTAATCGGTATGACCTGACTACTGAGGGTGGTCACAGCTCGAATAGAGTAGCACATGTTGCAGACAAAACTGGTCAGTCAATTCAGATTAATCTTTTAGCAGAAGCTAAGAAGCATAAAAATATTAAGCTGCTTGAAGAATTTGCAGCTGTTGACCTTATAGTCAATGAAAAAAGATGTTATGGTGCATATGTTTTAGATAAAAACACCCAAGAAATAATAACGTTTAGCTCGAAGAAAACTATCTTAGCGACTGGAGGTGCCTCAAAATCATATCTATATACTTCCAACCCCGACACTTCAACAGGAGATGGCATTGCTATGGCCTATAGGGCCGGTTGCGAAATAACTAACATGGAATTTACACAGTTTCATCCTACATGTTTGTTTCATCCCCATGCTAAATCTTTCTTAATTTCTGAAACCCTTAGAGGTGAAGGCGCAAAACTTCTTTTACCGAGCGGTGAGGAATTCATGCATAAGTATGATGAGCGTCTTGAACTCGCGCCAAGGGATATTGTTGCTAGAGCGATTGATAATGAAATGAAAGTACATGGATTTGATTGCGTTTATCTAGATTTTTCCTTTAAAGATGCAGAATGGATTAAATCTCGATTCCCTACCATTACTAAACGCTGCAGTGAACTAGGGATTGATATTTCTAAAGAAGCGCTACCTGTAGTTCCTGCTGCCCACTATACTTGTGGTGGAGTGAGTACAAATATAGATGCACAAACAGATATACCAAACCTCTACGCTGTAGGTGAAGTTGCCCATACAGGTGTTCATGGAGCAAACAGAATGGCCAGTAATTCGTTGCTTGAGTGTATTGTTTTTGCAAAATCTTGTGCCAAGCATATTAACAACTCATCATTTGATGACCTATCTCATGAAATTCCACAGTGGGATGACTCAAGAGTAGCGCCGTCTCAAGAAAAAGTAGTCATAGCCCACTTATGGCATGAAATTAGACTCATCATGTGGAATTTTGTTGGCATTGTTAGAAACAATAATCGTCTTAAATCAGCCTACTTTAAGATTAAGCAAATAAACAAAGAGGTTGATGAGTACTATCAGGTTTACACGGTAACAGAAGACTTAATTGAACTGAGAAACTTGGCTCAAACGTCTAAAATTATTGTAGAATCTGCCCTTTCTAGAAAAGAAAGCAGGGGTTTGCACTTTAATCAAGACTTTCCAAACCAACTAAAAGAAAAAGAGAATACGGTAATTACTAAATCATGATATTAGAAATCTTAAAATATCCCGATAAACGTCTGAGAACTATTGCAAAACCTGTTCAAGAGGTCAATAGTGAGATCAAAAAACAAGTCAAAGACATGTTTGAGACCATGTATGACGCCCCAGGAATTGGTCTTGCTGCCACTCAAGTTAATTTTCATCAGCGACTCATCGTGATTGACATCTCAGAAGAATGCAATCAACCACTGTGCCTTATCAATCCAGAAATTATTGAAAAAAGCGGAGAGATTGAATATGAAGAGGGATGTCTTTCTGTGCCCAACTACTATGAAAACGTTAAAAGAGCTAATGAAATTAAAGTTAGTGCTCTGAATGAACATGGTCAGCCATTTGAAATAGATGCAGATGAAACACTTGCCGTTTGTATTCAACACGAAATGGATCATCTAAATGGCATATTATTTGTAGATCACTTATCAAAGCTCAAGCAAAAAAGACTCAAAAAGAAAGCTGAAAAGCAATCCAAAAAACTCTAAATTAGTGAATATAGGGAAGCACAAACTGAATTCAAAAGTATTGCTTGCCCCGATGGCAGGCACCAGTGACAAGCCCTTTAGAATGATTTGTAGAGAGCAAGGCGCTGGACTAACAACCTCTGAAATGGTTGTTATTCAAAGTCACCTAATGAACTCAAATAAATCAAAGCATCGCCTAGACTTTAGCTCTGAAAAATCTCCTATTAGTGTTCAGATAGCAGGATCTGAAGCAGATGAATTAGCTAACTCTGCTAAAAAAGCTCTTGAGTTTGGTGCAGACATTGTTGATATTAATATGGGCTGTCCTGCAAAAAAAGTCTGCAACAAGGCTGCTGGTTCTGCACTTATGCAAAATGAAAAATTAGTCGAAGACATTATTAAATCTGTTGTTAATGCTGTTGAGGTTCCAGTTACACTAAAAATGAGAACGGGCTGGGATGATGAAAATAAGAACGCTCCAACCATAGCTAAAATTGCTGAAGACCATGGAATTCAAATGATAGCAATTCATGGACGAACTAGAACACAGAAGTTTAAGGGAGATGCTGAATTTAATACCATAAAAAAAATTGTTAATGAAGTATCCATACCAGTCGTAGCAAATGGAGATATTGACTCTCCAAAGAAGGCCAAAAAGATTTTAGACTTTACCGGAGCTAATGCTGTAATGCTCGGTAGAGCAACCCAAGGCAACCCTTGGCTCATTAATCAGATCAATGAATTTTTAACTAAAGGCAATAAGCCTGAAGAGCCTACTCTTGAAAAAAAAATTCCACAAATCTTAAATCATATCGGTCAGATTCATGATTTTTATGGGCACAAAATGGGAACACAGCTTTCCAGAAAGCATATTTTTTGGTATTCTATGCACCTTGACCATGAAAAAGGCAAAGCCTTTTGGCCAAACATTAACAGAGTTGTAGATCACTCTGAGCAGTATTCAAAATTTCATGATTTTTTGTATTCGATATGAAACAAAGGGGTATACAGGATTGCATCAAAGACAATCTTGAAAAATATTTTGCTGACTTAAACGGTGAATCATCAAATGGTGTTTTTAAGATGGTTACTCAACAAGCTGAATCAGCAACGATTAAGTTTGTTCTTGATAAAGTCAACCAAAATCAAAGCGAAGCTGCCAGAATTCTTGGCATAAATCGAGCCACTCTAAAGAAAAAAGCAAGCCTCTATAAGCTCTAAGAGTCTATAATTTAACTCTTAGTTTCTACACCAAAAAAATCAAAAAAAATGTCAATCAAAAGAGCTTTAATTAGCGTTTCTGATAAATCTGGTATCACTGAATTTGCGAAAAATCTATCGCTACTCAATATAGAAATCATATCGACCGGTGGCACAGCTAAACTTCTTCAAGAGAGCAATATTCCTGTAACTGAGGTGTCTGATTTTACGGGATACCCTGAAATGATGGCGGGCAGAGTCAAAACCCTCAACCCGAAAATTCATGGCGGAATATTAGCTAGAAGAGGAGTTGACGATGAGGTAATGAAAAAAAATGAGATAAAGCCTATCGATCTAGTCGTAGTGAACTTATATCCATTTCAGGAGACTATTCAAAACCCGAACTGCACAGAGGATGATGCCATTGAAAATATCGATATTGGCGGCCCGGCAATGCTTCGCTCTAGTGCAAAAAATCACATTTCAGTCACCGTTATAGTTGATAGTTCAGACTATCAATCAGTTTTAGACGAAATAACTCAGAATGGAGACACAACTCTTTCAACGAGAAAGTCTCTAGCTATGAAAACTTTTGAGCACACAGCACAGTATGACGGAGCGATAGCAAACTACCTTGGAAGAATGGAGGATGGATTTTCTAACACAATAAACCTTCAATTCCTCAAGTCACAAACTATGAGGTATGGTGAAAATCCTCATCAGACTGCTGCTTTTTATAAAGAGCCAAACTTAATCGAAGCGTCTGTTTCTTCTAGTCATCAATTACAAGGCAAGCCTCTCTCATATAACAATTTAGCTGATGCTGATGCAGCGCTAGAATGTGTGCGAGACTTTGAAGAGCCAAGCTGCGTTATTATTAAGCATGCAAACCCTTGCGGAGTTGCTAGCAGAGAAAACATATATGACGCCTACCAAAGTGCATTTCTGACAGATCCAACATCCGCCTTTGGAGGAATCATAGCCTTTAATCGTGAACTAGATAGTGAAACAGCACAACTTATTATTGATCAACAGTTTGTTGAGGTCATCATAGCTCCAAAAGTTTCAGTTGCTGCAAAAACAACGCTCAAAAGTAAAGAGAATATAAGAGTTCTTGAGTGTGGTCATTTAGAGAAAGCTCAAAAATCATTTGATTATAAAAAAATCTCTGGTGGCCTTCTAGTTCAAGATAAAGATTTAGCATCTTTAAATCCTGCTGACCTGAAGTGCGTCACCTCATCTCAACCATCTGAATCACAGATGAAAGATTTATTGTTTGCCTGGAAAGTTGCAAAATATGTCAAGTCAAACGCTATTGTTTATGCAAAAAATCAAATGACGATTGGTGTTGGAGCTGGCCAAATGTCGAGAATCTATTCAGCCAAAATTGCAGGGATTAAAGCTGCAGATGAAAATCTCGAGGTTCAGGGATCAGTGATGGCTTCAGACGCATTTTTTCCATTTAGAGATGGAATCGATGCTGCCGCTAAAGCTGGAATAAAGGCAATCATTCATCCGGGCGGATCGATGCGTGATGACGAAGTGATTGCTGCTGCAAATGAGCATGGCATTGCAATGATTTTTACCGGTATGCGCCACTTTAAGCACTAAAGTCTTTCGATTAATATCTCAGCGATAAGCAACTTAATCCGCCGTCAAGCTTTTTAAACTCAGACACATCAACCTCAAGCACATTGTAGCCAGTAGCACTGACTTTTTGCTTTGTGATTGGAAAGCCAGACGGAATAATGACATTGTCATTAACCCAAATGCAGTTGGCTGCATAACTCTCTGATTCAGGAATTTCGATTTTTTCAAATCCAGAAAAAACAGGGTCATTCTTAAATTCACCACAAACAACAAGTCTGTTATTTTCGAGATAGGACAATCCGGTCTTTAGATGAAGTACCTCCTTAAGGCTGACAGTCGAACCTGAAAGACCGTACTTAACCAGTATAGCAATTAATTGCTCCGCGCCCTGAAGATTGGTCCTTTCAGACAAGCCTACATAATAGTGATCACCAACCATCATTATGTCTCCTGCCTCTATTGTTCCTGGGGACTCTATAAACTCGAGGTTGTTAAATTGGCTTTCTAGAGTTTCAATCATTTGTTTAACCTCACCCCTTCTTGACTCGGCTCCTGGACGAGTCATAATTACACAATTCGGAGTAATCAATGCAACATCTTCAACAAACGTGGAGTCTGGATAGTCCTCACAGGGATCTAGAACTGTAACCTTGAGGCCACAGAACTTAAGTGCTTCTATGTATGCTTGGTGCTGAATGATTGCTTTGGAATAGTCTGGAACTCCAAGATGTTTAGAATCGGTTAAGCCATTGATTAGGCTTTTTCCAGGGGTTCTAACTATCGCTTTAGAGAACATCAAAAAAGGCTCTTGAAAATCATTATTTGAGTATTGAGCGAACTAGCTCTACCCAGTAGCTAGTTCCAATAGGTAGGATCTCATCATTAAAGTCATACCGAGTGTTGTGCAGCATACAACCGCCCTTGGGGCTATCCTCAGGAACCAGTCCATTTCCAATCCAAATGTAGGCTCCTTCTAATGCATTCAACAAAAAAGCAAAATCCTCAGACCCCATGGTTGGTTGTTCGTTTCTAAGAACATTCTTATCACCTACCACCATTGATGCGGCGATAGCACAAAGTTCAGCATGCTTGGGCGTGTTGATTGTTGCAGGGTAGTTGGGTTCTGAACTGAATTCTACGTTAGCGCCCATTGACTCACAAATGCCTTGAGCAATACTCTTGATTCTTTCCTTGACCTTATCACCCACTTCAGATTTGAAGTATCTTAGCGATCCCATTAAGTTCATTTCATTTGGAATGACATTCGAAACAAATCCCGCATCAACCATAGTGACACTAACTACCGCTGAGTCTAGAGGCGCGACACTGCGTGAGACAATGCTTTGAATGGCTGTGATAACTTGAGCGCCTATAACAATTGGATCTATGCACTGGTCAGGCATTGCAGCGTGTCCGCCCTTACCTTTAATTGTAATTTTGAGTGTCTCATTTGCAGCCATAACAGCAGTATCATGAACAGCAAACTTGCCCTCAGCGAGGCCAGGCCAATTATGCATGCCATAGACTGCATCACAAGGAAACATATCAAAAATACCTTCCTCAACCATCACTCGGCCGCCGCCCCCACCTTCTTCAGCTGGCTGAAAAATAAAGTGGACAGTTCCAGCAAAATCATTATTCTCTTTAAGATAGACGGCTGCACCTAACAGCATAGTTGAATGGCCATCGTGGCCACATGCATGCATTTTTCCGTCGTGAACTGATTTGTGACTAAACTCATTTTTTTCTTGGATTGGAAGTGCATCCATGTCCGCTCTTAAACCTATTGCTTTACCTTTCTTAGTTCCATGAATAGTGGCAACGATACCGGTGACAGCCAGTCCCCGATGCATTTCAATATTGTGAGATTCCAATACTGAGGCTATATAGTCACTCGTCATCACTTCTTTAAAGCTCAGCTCAGGGTGTTTGTGTAGATGATGTCGCCATGTCACCATCTGTTTGTGAAACTCTGAATTTTTTTTAATTAAAGACATTTAAATTATGACCTCAAGCATTCATTTGTTGGATCAAAAGGTGACTCATCAATGACGATTGATTTGTATTTTTCACCCAGTATTTCAATTTCGAGCTCTGTTCCTATAGCAGTGAGATCTTTCCTGACAATGCCTAGCGCTAATGATTTGCCACAACGCCAACCATAGCCACCTGAAGTTCCCCTTCCTACGACTTTGCCGTCCTTATAAATTGCTTCTGACCCTCTCGCATCAGCATCAGTCACACCCAACACTTCAAGAGTAACAAAGCCATTTATGGCTCCACGGTCCTGCCAATCTTTAAGAGCCTGTTTACCAATGAAATCAGTTTCTTTATCAAGCCTAACAAATCGATCAAGACCAGACTCGTACGCCGAGTACTCAATGGACATCTCTCTCGGTATTAATCGATATGACTTCTCAAGACGCATACTGTCCATCGCGCGAATACCAAAAGGTTTAATGTCAAACTCTGCTCCGGCCTCCATGACTTGATCAAATATATAGTTTTGCATCTCGATAGGGTGATGTAGTTCCCAACCCAACTCACCAACAAAGTTAACTCGAAGCGCCTCTGCAGTTGCATAACCTACGTTGATTTTTTTACCGGTTAACCATTTAAAGTTTTCATTAGATAAATCTGTATCAGTTAGCTTTTGAAGTAGATCGCGAGACCTTGGTCCAGCAATCACTAGAACACCAGTTTGCGTTGTGACTCTCTGGATACTCACACTGCCATCATGAGGAGCAAGCTTAAATAGATAGTCATGGTCATGCGTTTCAAACGCGCCAGCAGAGACCAGATAATAGCTTTGAGGGCCCGTCTTATAAACAGTAAATTCGGCTCTAACTCCGCCATTCAGTGAAAGCATATGAACAAGACTAATTCTTCCAATAGTCTGAGGCATCTTGTTGGCAAAAATAGACTCTAGCCAATCCTCTGCCCCTGGGCCTTTCACAATACATTTAGCAAAAGCCGACATATCCAGAATCCCAACTTTTTCATTGACATGCTTACACTCGTTGCCAACATGATCAAAGTAGTTTGAACGTCTGAACGAGTTCTTCTCAACAATACGGCCATCTTCGAGTGCTTTTGAATGGTTTTTATTTAAGAAGACTTTTTCAGGATCCTCTTGGTTTAATTCTTCTGCACTCAAAGAGTAATCCAGAGTTGGCATGAACCAATTTGGACGCTCCCAGCCATAGACTGAACCAAATACCGCACCCAAAGCCTTCATTCGGTCATAGCATGGCGCAGTTTTAAGTGGTCTGGCAGCGCTCCTCTCTTCGTCAGGGTAGTGCGTCGTAAAAACGTTTGCATAGGCTTCTTCATTTTTCTCTCTGAGATAGCCTCTCGTCGCATAGGGTCCAAAACGGCGTGGATCAACCCCCATCATGTCTACTGTTGGCTCTCCGTCAACAATCCATTCTGCTAACTGCCAACCAGCTCCTCCAGCCGCAGTGATCCCAAAACTGTGTCCCTCGTTAAGCCAGAAATTCTTTAGGTTAGGCGCTGGACCAACGATAGGGTTCCCATCCGGCGTATATGCAATAGCGCCATTATAAATATCTTTAATTCCTACTTCACCAAAGGCAGGAACACGACTAATGCAGCGATCAATATGCGGCATAATACGGTCCAATTCACCATTGAATAACTCGTATTGGCAGTCTTTGCTTGGGCCATCAACATAGCAAGCTGGAGCTCCCTGTTCATATATACCAAGAATCATCCCCCCGGCCTCTTCTCGCAAATAATAGGCTGAATCAGATTCACGAAGAACCGCCATCTCTGGCAATCCTTTCTTCTTTCTCTCCATGATTTCTGGATGCTGCTCTGTAACCAGAAATTGATGTTCAACCGGTATAACGGGGACATCAAGACCCACCATTTCGCCTGTTTTTCGGGCAAAACTTCCAGTGCAAGATACGACATGTTGGCACGAAATATCACCTTTATCTGTTGAGACAACCCAGCTCAAATCTTTTTGCTGCTTTATCCCTTCAACAAGAGTATGTTCGTATATCTCTGCCCCTCTATTTCTAGCTCCCTTGCAAAGCGCTTGTGTTAAGTCTGCTGGCTGAATATAGCCATCGTCAGGATGCTGTATAGCGCCAACTAAACCCTCAGTATTGCATAGTGGCCAAAGCTCTTTCACCTCATCAGGCGTTAAAAATTTAACATTGACGCCAACAGTTCTGCCAACACCTGAGTAATACTTATACTCATCCATTCTGTCTTGACAGTTAGCTAAGCGGATATTAGAAACCACACTAAAACCTACATTCATGCCAGTCTCTTTCTCTAGCTCATGGTAAAAATTAACCGAGTATTGGTGAAGTTTTCCAACTGAATAACTCATATTGAACAAAGGGAGCAACCCGGCAGCATGCCAAGTAGAGCCAGATGTTAGGTCTTTGCGCTCAACCAAGACGACATCAGTCCAACCTTTTTTTGCTAAGTGATAGAGTGTTCCAGCACCTACTACACCCCCACCAATCACAACTACTTGCGCTTTATTTTTCATTACTTCTCCAAAAGAAAGTCAAACTTAAAAAACGTGAATTATATACCTAAATTATAGCAACTGCATTAATAACTTAATGGTAGAATTTTCCGAAATTTATTTGGATTATGATTAAGTATTTTTTTGGAGAATTGAATGAAGCTGACTGTAATAAAATGGCGTGATATACCAACACAAGTAATGATTAAAAAAAGCAGAAGAGAGGTTGAAAAAGTTCAGCTTGACAATCGTTTTATGGAGGCGGTTGACTCTGCCGCCACAGTTGGAGAGTCAACAGATGCAGACGCCTACCTTACGGATTGGCATAATGAAGTTACGGAAATTGAGGATGGCGACCTTAAAGGACCTGTTGAACAAAAGGCAGCGGAGCTTGAGGCTGAATTTACCGATGAAATACTTCTGAGCTATGTCAATAATTCTGGCTATAAACCTTGACTTAGGCTGTATATTTTCCGTGTAAAAATTTCAGAGTTTCTCTAACTTTTGGCTCTTTTAGAAGGTATCTAATAATGGTATCTGGTGAATCTAATAATTCAGCATAGTCCAGCTCAGCAGGTTTTTTTGAGACCTTATTATTGAAAACAACAGAAATAGTTGCCCAGTGTCTACTGAGCTTGTAAAAGCCAAGCTTCTCTTCGAGCTGTGCCAACTTATCACTCAAATAGACATCATCATTCAGTAGCAGTCTTTTTGAATCAATATTAACTACGCCATTAACGTGACTTGCAGCTTTGTGCTCGAGAGCAAACTCAATCAAGACCATGCTTTCACGATGAGCAATCGCAACTACTTCCTCTTTTTTGGAGTCATCATGGTGTATCAGTGTTCCTTCAGTCTCATTAAAGTTATTCTTTGCAATAATAGGTGTTTTTGTTTTTAACGAGGCTTTGATTGCTCTTGGGTGGATCACCCTGGATCCTTCATCGGCCATAGCAAGCATCTGATCGACACTGATAGATTCTAAGTATTTTGAACCATCAACCTGTCTTGGATCACAGTTCGCAATACCATCAACGTCAGAGAAAATTTCCACCTTTTCAGCACCCAAAGCAGACGCAAGAGCAACAGCAGAGGTGTCACTACCTCCCCTTCCAAGAGTTCGAATATCTCCCTTATCATTCACACCCTGAAAGCCAGCAACTACTGCAATAAATCCATTATCAAGCGCTTCAACAATTCGCGATGGATTGATCTCTAAAATTTCAGCGTTTCCAGCATTGTCATCAGTCAGAATTCCAGACTGCCTTCCATTAAAAGACTCTGCTGGCATTCCGTTATGACTTAATAGGTGTGAAAAGTAAGCAGAACTGAGCGTCTCTCCAACGCTCATTACGAGATCTAACTCCCTTGGATTAATGTTGTGTCCAACATCTCTTAGAAGAGCTACTAATGTATCCGTAGCATATGGCTCCCCTTTTCTGACTCGTGCCGCCAAATTTCATAACTATCGGTGCCAAATTCTTCGCCATTAAATTGTTAAAAAATGCGCCATTATAGTCTTTTCAGGACTACATAGCAAATTTGAATTAGCAAGAAGTTGTTGAATTTTTTGAAAGTTCAATATTAAATATTGAATGTTTGTTTAATTCCGTCAAGAATAAAATCAACAGAAACCATTATCAAAAATATACCCATTAATCTTTCAATGGCAGTTAAAGCTCTATTCCCAAGTTTGCTTCCTAATGATTCTGATGAAATTAAAATAATGCCTGAAATTAAACTTGCCACAAATACCGCAAAGGTCCACTCTATCCACCTGCTAGGCTCTTGAGCCATCAATAAAATCACTGCTGCAATTGCAGACGGTCCAGCAAGCATTGGAACAGCAAGAGGAACAATTAGTGGTTCAGATTCTTGATTATGGCTAAACATCGGCTTTGTTCCTGGAAAAATCATTCTTATTGCAATAATGAATAGTATGATTCCTCCTGCAATTCCAAGTGAAGATTGCTCTATCTGAAGAAGCTGGAGCAAATACCTTCCGATAAACATGAAAAATAACAAAATCGCGAAGGCAATTATTAATTCCCTGATAATTATTTTTTTTCGTCTCTCTAATGGAATATTTTTAAGAATGCTTAAAAATACAGGTACATTCCCTATCGGATCCATAATAATTATGAGCAAAAAAATTGCAGCCAATAAAGTCACTTAAGTCTCCTGATTAAAAAAATTGAGGAATGGATTTTATATTAATAGGTTTTCAAAAAAATACTATTTATCAATATATATATTAGTAGATAGCTCGGTTTATTTCTGAGAAAAGAAGAAATTGCATTGCAAATAAATCTTCGAAAGGCGATAATTACTTTATCTGTTGTGTTCGTGCTTGATTTATTTCCCTGAGCCGATTAACTATAGAAAAGGAGATGAGATTGGTTGCTATTGTGTAAGCCTGCCTAGTAGTGGGAAACCTAAGGTAAACATCGAACTTCCGCCTTGAACCAGAATGGTTCAGGACCATGTCAACACGGCACAACGGACCCTTCATCTCTTGTGTATTTACTCATTCTTTCAATTTTTCTACTGCTAAAATTAGTACAAATTCCAAAACATTGATCCATGAAAGAGCTTCGCAAAGAACTAAGGGAAATCAGACGGTCGATTGGCCAACCATTAAGAAAAAGAAGTGGCAAAAATCTTCTTCATCAATGCCAAAAAAATGCAATCTTTAGAAACGCTAAGCATGTTGCCATATTTATTCCAAATGATGGTGAAATTGAAACTAGGGCCATCATAAATTTTTTAGTTCATCAAGGTTATTTTGTTTACTTGCCAATTCTTGTCGGTGAAAAGTTAAAGTTTGCAAAGCTAGGTAAACTTTTTAGAAAGAATAGGTTTGGTATTGAAGAGCCGATCTTTACCCCTCTTTTAGGTGCGCATAGAATGGATATTATTCTTATGCCTCTTGTTGGATTTGATAAAAATAAAAATCGTTTAGGAATGGGCGGTGGTTTTTATGATAAAACTCTGAGTTTCCACACAAAATTAAAGGAGTTCAGGATTCCTAAGTTATACGGACTGGCGTTTGATGCTCAAGAGGTAGACAAACTTCAATCAGAGCCTTGGGACGTTCCAGTTGATGGAATAGTGACTCCAAGTCGTTTTATTGACTAGCTATCTTTTCTTAGTATTCCCGAGAGCTTGTCTTTGAAAAAAAGCTTTGAGCGTTGGGGTTTGGTCAATTAAATTCATTCCATAACCCCTAAGCCATCTGAATGGTTCATTATTTTCTTTATAGATCCAATCAAGGCCAGTCATCGTATTCGACATGACTTCGTTATCAAGCCTTCTGGCTCTTGCATACTTTCTAAGAACAAGAAAGTCACCTAAAGCCTTATGCTCTTGACTCATTATTTGGCTACTAAGCTCTATGACATCAGCAAAACCTAAGTTGACACCCTGGCCTGCTAATGGATGAATGTTATGGGCTGCGTCACCAATCAGAGCAAGGCCTTCAAGGACATACTCTCTTGCACTCCTTGCAATGAGAGGGAAATATTTTCTTGAACTCTCAAGCTCCAGCGATCCAAACTGATACTCTGAAGCATCTGACAACAGCTTATTAAACCCTTGATCATCTGTACTTTCAAGTTGATTAGCTAATGCATCCTGGCAAGACCAAACAATGGACGCCTGATTTTCAGATAAAGGCAAGAAAGCTAGAATGCTATCAGACAAGAATCTTTGCCAGGTGGTTTGCCTGAGTGGCTTTTCAGTAGAAACATTTGCAATGATTGCCCTCTGCTGATAGTCGTGCTCTTTAACCTCTATATTAACCAAACTTCTAACTTTAGATTGTGGGCCATCTGCACCAACCAAAAGCTTACAAGATAAAGTTTGGCCATTATCAAGTTTTGCATTGTAACCAAATTCAGATTTAGTGAGCTCTTCCAAACTAGCCTGAATCATATTGACCTTAGAAAAATCAATAGCTTTAAAAAGTGCAGATTGAATCAAGTCGTTCTCAACAATAAAGCCTAAATAGTCTATATCTTCATCTTTTGCATGAAAGTTGAGGCGTCCATGAGAATTTTGATCCCAAACTTTGGTGGCAACAAAACCATTTTTTCTCTGTATTAGATCCCATACATTAATCGAACTTAAAAAGTCCTTTGAAGCAGGCGTTATGGCGCTCACCCTAGTATGAAAGGTTTTACTAATTGAGGGTTCACAATCATTGGGGTCAACGATTGCAATACTGAGATCCGTCTTTTTAGAGAGTTCAATGGCCAGCGAGAGGCCAATCATGCCTCCACCTATAATGACAACATCATGGCTAACGATTACCCTTCCCCAGCGATTGTCATTTCATTGATTAAGGTTGAGCCAACCTTAACGTTACTTCTAGAATCAATATCATGGCCAACATAAACTATATTTTTTAACATGGTCTTTAAGTTGCCAGCAATAGTGATGCCTGATACGGGAAATTGAATTATACCGTTCTCTACCCAAAAGCCACTTGCTCCTCTGGAATAATCACCGGTTGTTGCATTGACACCGTGACCCATTAAATCGGTAACAATTAAGCCTTTTGTCATGTCCTTAGTTAATTCTTCGAGCCCACCATCAAAATTTGACTGGACATGGCAATTACTTACCCCGCCAGCGTTTGCAGTAGTCTCTAATCCAAGCTGATTAGCAGAGTATTGACCCATCAGATAAGTCACAACTCTGCCATCCTTAACAAAAAACTGTTTGTTTTTTAAAACGCCATCAAGATCAAAGGCTCTGGAGCCAAGCGTTTTTAGTTGGAGTGGATCTTCATAAATACTGATTGATTCAGTAAGGACAGATTTATCTAATGAACCTAAAAGAAAAGAGGTTTTTTTAAATTGTCTTGAACCACTGAGTGCACCCAAAAGCTGAGAAAACAGACCTGAAGCTTGTCTTGGTATAAATAATACAGGGCATTTCTGCGACATTAAATGCTGAGAGCCCAATTTTTTTTGTGCGAAGCTAGCTGCCTTTTGGCCGACTTTTGATGGACTCATTAAGTCACTCGAGTCAAGCGCAATGGAGTATTCATAGGCAGTCTGCATTTCAGATTCTCTTTTTGCAATTAAAGAGCAGTGTAGGGAGTGTCTAGTATTTTTAATTTTGGCAACCAATCCATTTGAATTAGCATAATAAGTTTCACCTTCATAACTCGATAATTCGGCGCCATCAGAATTATCTATTTCGTCCTGCTCTAGTGCTACTTGCTCACACTCTTTAGCGATGTCAATACTCTGTTTTGCGTCCAGGTTCCATGGATGGTAAAGATCTAGATCAGGAGCATCCCAAGCCATTCTCTCTTTTGGTGCAAGTCCGTTAAATGGGTCTTCCTGAGTGTACTTGGCGATCATGCAAGCAGAATCTATTGCCTTTTTTAGACTCTCTTTACTCAAATCAACACTCGTTGCTTGGCCTTTATTTTTTCCGAAATAGACGCTAACATCGAAACTGGCATCTAGGTGATACTGTAACGTTTCAACTTTGGATAATCTCACTGCAGTAGAAACGCCGGAACTCTTTCCAACAGAAAATTCAAAGTCGGTAGCTTTGTTTTTCTTAATTAAGTCGATGACCTGTTGTGTTGTTTGTTCTAAGGGATTCATACTGAAGAATTATACTAATTGGTTAATAATAGGTTCAATAAATGCTTTATTTGTCCTTAGATTTATCCTCTTCAGCTTGATGCTGCACCTCTAGAAGATGGAGCCTGCGGTTATCAGTCTTTAATACCTTGAATTGGAATCCATGAAGATGAATCTCGCTCATTTGCTCTGGCAAGTAACTGAAGCCTGAAATCACCAATCCAGCAACCGTATCATAGTCATCACTTGTAATATTCGAATCAAAAAATTCATTGAATTCATTGAGCGTTGTATTGGCTTGGAGCAAGTATCGACCATCTCCATAGTCGATGATGTTGTCCTCCTCCTTGTCGTGCTCATCCTCAATCTCTCCAACGATTTGCTCAATAACATCTTCGAGTGTCACTAGACCTGCAATCTCACCATACTCATCAAGTACGATTGCCATATGAGATTTATTTTGTTGGAACTCTCGAAGCAAAGACCCCAACGGTTTGCTCTCTGGAACAGATAAAGCATCTCTGAGGTATTCTCGATAGTTGAACTCATCATCCTGATGATGTGTAAGATGGGCCAGTAAGTCCTTGGCCAAAATAACACCTAGTATTGTATCCTGGTCTTCGTTATGAATAGGGAAGCGAGAATGCGAAGAGGCAACCATAATCTCAAGTAGACTCTTTGTGGTCGCTTCTGAGTTAATCATAATCATTTTTGAACGAGGGACCATCACATCTCTCACCTTAAGACTTTCAACCTGCAAGGCTCCCTCAATCACTGATCTACTATAAGGATCAATTACGAGGTTTTCTTCGGCCTCTTCGAGGGCTTGCATGAGTTGAGCTCTGGGTTTTAAAGTTTTAGGAGATAACTTGTCAAATATCTTGGATAGAAATGATCTACTCGGAGGTTTGTCTTCGCTCATATAGTATTTAAATTAATGATTAGTTATCTATTTTACCTTGAATTAGGTGTTTTTATTGCCTTGCATTGCTTTGCTCTTAGCCGCTCTCTCTTGACGCACTTTCTTTGGATCAGCTATCAGTGGTCGATAAATCTCTACTCTGTCTTTTTCTCTTAGGACCGTATCAAGAGTTGCAAATTTTGAAAAAATTCCAACTCGGTCCTTTGACAAATCAATCTGTTTGTATTCTTCTAAAATACCTGAAGCCTCTATGGCCTCTTTGATTGTGACCCCCTCTTCAAGCTCTAAAGTAATAAGGCTTTGTTTTTCCGGTAGCGCGTATGCAACTTCAACTATCATAAAAATCACTCATTGATTGGGCGTCTTTAAAGTTAAGTTGTCCCTCATAAATTGCTCGACCAGTGATAGCGCCGACGATTCCGTGATGAGCATTTTTAAGAAGTGCTGCAATATCATCCAGGTTTGTTATACCTCCAGAGGCTATGATGGGAATCGAAGTTTTATCAGCCAAGCTTGCAGTGGCCTCTACATTAACTCCCTGCATCATCCCGTCCCTCGCAATGTCAGTGTAGATGATCGAACTAACCCCATATTGCTCATATTTTTTTGCTAATTCTGCTACATTTATGTCTGTTTGCTTTGCCCAACCATCAGTCGCAACAAAGCCATTATTTGCGTCAAGCCCAACAATAATTTTGTTTGGGAACTCTTGACAAAGTTGCTCTACAAACTCTGGATTATCAACAGCCATGGTCCCGACAATTAGATAACTAATTCCTGCCTCAATGTATGCATTTGCAGTTTTGAGGTCACGTATACCACCACCAATTTGAACAGGCAGATTAGGGAAGGATTTGGTAATGTCGTTGACGCAATCTGCATTGATTGGCTTTCCCTCAAATGCACCATTAAGATCAACTAAATGAAGCCTTCTTGCACCTTCATTAACCCACCTAGCTGCCATCTCTGTAGGGTTATTTGAAAACACGGTCGTGTCCTCCATAATGCCTTTTCGGAGTCTGACGCATTGGCCATCTTTTAAATCAATCGCTGGAATAATAACCATAAAATTTAATTTGTTTTTAACTTCAGTTTATACAACTAATTATACTCTATGACCTTTGATCTCGAGTCGGTTAAGAATTTGTCATCAGCTAGACAGGAAGAAGCTCTTCAAGGCTCCATCGAGGTTTAATAGAGATTTCATAGCTTTCATTAGACTGACCAGCTAGAAATCGATAGTGGCCTGCTAGAGCAATCATAGCACCGTTATCAGTACAAAAGTTAAGTGCTGGATAAAAAACACTGACATCATTTTCCTCGCCCATCTGGTCTAATGATTCGCGCAACGAAAGGTTTGCACTGACGCCGCCAGAGACCACTAAAGTTTTAAATCCAGTCTGTTTGAGTGCCCTTTTGCATTTGATTGTTAATGTTTCAGTTGCTGCAACTTCGAAAGCTTTTGCAATATTCTCTTTTTCATTGGGAAAGTCAATATAGGTATTTCTCGCATAAGTTTTTAAACCACTAAAACTAAAATCAAGACCTGGCCTATCTGTCATTGGCCTTGGGAAAGTAAATCGATCTTTATCTCCCTTTTTTGCCAATTCTGCTAGTGCAGGACCCCCAGGATATCCCAAACCTAGTATCTTAGCTGTCTTATCGAAACCCTCTCCAACGGCATCATCAAGAGACTCTCCAAGAATCTTATACTGACCAATTCTGGTCACCTCGACTAGCAAAGTGTGTCCGCCGGAGACTAGGAGTGCGACAAAAGGGAAGTCGGGTTTTTTGGCCTCCAGCAATGGCGCCAATAGGTGTCCCTCCATGTGATGAACTCCTAGAGCAGGAATGCCAAGACCCCAAGCTAGACTCTGCGCTATCGAGCTGCCTACTAAGAGGGCGCCTGACAAACCAGGTCCAGCAGTGTAGGCAATTCCTGTTAGTTGAGCTAGCTCAACGCCGCTCTCTTTGAGCGCATCCTTTATGAGCGGTATCGTTTTTTGAATATGGTCTCTCGAAGCAAGCTCTGGAACAACCCCGCCGTACTCCTCATGGAGCTTAACTTGAGAGAATAGCTTATGCGAAATCAGACCGTCTTTACTTGTGTATATTCCGATCCCTGTTTCGTCACAAGAGGACTCAATCCCCAAAGTGATAAGATTTGTTTTAGCCACCGACCGTCTCACCTAAGTAAACCTTTTTCACTTCTTCGTTTGCCAAAATTTCATCTTTTCCGCCCTGAGCAATAATCTTGCCAGCACTTAAAACATAAGAATGGTTACAGGTATCTAGCATCTCCCTGTAGTTGTGATCGGTAATCAGTATGCCAATTCCTTTGTCTCTTAATTGGTAAATAATTTCCTGAATATCACCGACAGAAATTGGGTCTATCCCTGCAAAGGGTTCATCAAGAAGAATGAACTTTGGGTCCATCGCTAAGGCTCTTGCAATTTCAACTCGTCTTCTCTCACCACCAGAGAGTGTAATGCCTTTGATATGACGAACATGCTCAACCTTAAATTCTGATAGAAGCTCTTCCAATCTTCTAGGCCTTTCTTTGGAAGAAATTGATTTATTCATTTCAAGAACAGCCATGATGTTGTCTGCGACACTGAGTTTACGAAAAATTGAAGGCTCTTGTGGAAGGTAACCAAGCCCAAGTTTAGCCCTTTTATGCATCGGCAT
>LURN01000011.1 GCA_001628405.1 Candidatus Thioglobus sp. REDSEA-S12_B1
GCATTTAATGACGGCTTCTGGCTTTGTAAGCACACTTGGAAGCGAAGCAGAGTGAATACCTTATGGTGCCTACTGGGTTGTTCGATTGGCGACTTTGGTACTATTTTTGTTTTTCAAAATATAGAACATAGCTGGTCTGTCTGGCAGGTGATGACTCTTGCAATAATTAATGGTCTTCTCACCAGTATTGCTTTAGAGACCATCATTCTTACTAAACAAATGGCATTAAGGTTAGCTTTTAAAACTGCTATCGGTATGAGTTTTATTTCAATGATTGCTATGGAGCTAGCAATGAATTTGACAGATATTTTGCTTACTGGTGGAGCGATATTAACCTGGTGGGTGATTCCCTTTATGTTAGCAGCAGGCTTTGTTACTCCACTGCCATATAACTATTGGCGTTTAAAGAAGTTTGGAGTAGCTTGTCATTAATCATGATTTCTTTTTATTATAAAATTTAACCATGGATGAATTATTGAGTGAATTCTCTTTTATAACCCAGATGAATATCGAATGGGGTGATATGGATGCTCTTCAGCATGTAAATAATGTTGAGTATTTCAAATATTTTCAAAAAGCGCGGATTGCCTATTTTGAAAAAAATAGTTCTGAAGACCTTTTTGTAGAGTCAAGAATTTCAACAATTTTGGCTTCTACTGAATGCAAATTTATTTATCCACTCAAATACCCAGATACTATATCAATAGGAGCTAGGGTTGATTCAATCGCTGATCAATACTTTACTATGAGATATGCTGTAATTAGTGATAAAAATCAAAAGCTTGTAGCTATTGGAGGTGCCAAGGTAGTTATGTTTGATTATGATAAGAATATGAAAGCCTCAGTGCCTCAGGAAGTCAAAAAACGGATTCTAAATTTTGAAAAAACCAAAGTTGAAATAGTTTAGGAAAAGCCTTCAATAGAAACTATAAGAAAAGGGTGGTAGTAGTCGATCAAAGAAAAGGAGAACTTTGATGTGAGAGGACTACTATCATAATGGCTAATCTCACAATAGCCTAGGAGACTTATCTAAATTATATTAAGTGTCCAATTTAGGTTTGTGTTGAATTGATGAATTTATGATGTAGTATTTTTCTGAGTAATTTACTTAAAAACCTAGTCCTTTTCTTAAAAAAAGTATAAACTTCTTTATATCCTCATTAATTTAGGGAGGATTTGTATTTTTTTATTATTAAGGAGAGAAATATGAACTATTTGCCAAAATCTTTGGCTACGGGTTTCCTATTGGCGATTTTTGCATCTTCATCGGTGATGGCTGCTGCAACTCATCCAGTCACTGGAGAAACTCTTGCTGATGATCAAACATTTACCTACAGTTTGCTCGATGAATTTACTTCAGTCGATCCTCAAATTGTTGAAGATGTTTCAGGTTCAGACATTGTTCGTGACCTTTTTGAAGGTTTAATGAATCAGGATGCTGATGGTAATCTTGTTCCGGGTGTAGCAACTGGATATACAACTAATGACGCAAAAGACGTATACACATTCACACTTCGTGACAATGCAATGTGGTCTGACGGTAATCCTGTTACTGCTCATGACTTTGTTTATGCTTGGAGGCGTCTTGCAGATCCAGCTACCGCTTCACCTTATTCTTGGTTCGCTGAAATTATGGCGCTTGAGAATGTTGGAGCTGTTATGTCTGGTGAAGCCTCACCAGAAACTTTGGGTGTGACTGCTTTGGATAACCATACTCTTGAAGTAAGGTTAAGCTCGTCGCTACCTTATTTTGCAGCGATGACAACTCATTCATCAACTTTCCCAACTCCAGAGTGGAGAGTGAGAACGTTTGGTAATGATTGGACAAAGCCTGGAAATATTGTATCTAACGGTGCTTATGTTTTAACAGAGCATATTCCTAATGAGCGTTCAGTTCGTGAGCGTAACTCAATGTACTGGAATGATGATGCTACTATCATAGAAAAAGTAGTTGCTCTAGTGATTAATGATGAGAATGTTGACTTTACTCGTTATTTGGCTAATGAGCTTGATAAAGGTACGGTTCCATCTGGTCAATTTATTCGCTTAAAGCAGGATTATCCTGATGAAGCGACTTCATTTCCAAGACTATGTAACTACTACATGACATTTAACTTGTCAGATAGTGGTCCTGAGGCATTTAAAGATGTTAGGGTTCGCCAGGCGTTAGCTTACGCACTTGACCGCTCAGTGATTACTGAGAAGATTCTTCAGGCTGGACAAATCAATGCGTTTACCTTTACTCCTGGTGCAACCGCTGGTTTTGAAGTTCCACCGGTAGCATTTGGTCAAATGTCACAGAGTGAACGTGAAGCTAAAGCTAAAGAACTACTTGCTGATGCTGGTTATGGGCCTGGAAACCCATTGAGCTTTGAGTACATTTACAATACTTCAGAGGGACATAAGAAGATTGCAATTGCTGCTCAGCAAATGTGGAAAGAGGTTCTTGGTGCTGAAGTTACACTAGCTAATCAAGAATGGAAAACATTCCTGAAGACACGTGGCTCTCAAGACTTTGAGCTAGCTCGTGGTGCTTGGTGTGGTGACTATAATGAAGCTTCAACATTCCTAGATCTAATGACTACTCCATCAGGTTATAACGATGGAAAGTTCAGCAATGCTGAGGTAGATTCATTAATGTTAGAAGCAAGAACTATGGACGATGCATCGGCTAACTACACACGTGTAGAGGAAATTTTGGCGAATGAAATGCCAACAATTCCGGTATACCACTATGCAGGTGTGTTCATGCTTAAGACTAACGTCAAAGGCTGGCCATATAACAACGTAGAACAAAACTGGTATTCTCGTAATTTATATAAAGTTGCGAAGTAATATTTAGTTTTTTCAAAGAAGCACCGCACTGAGAATGTGCGGTGCTTTTTTGTTTGTCGGGTACAATAATTCAATAAATTTTTTTCTGGTCAATTTCGGATATGATCAACTACATTATTAAGCGAATTGGCGTCGCTATCCCGACACTCCTAATTCTTATTGCAGTTACTTTTTATTTGATGCATGCTGCACCTGGAGGGCCATTTACGTCCGAAAGACCATTGCCTCCCCAAGTTTTAGCAAATATTGAGGCTAAATATGGCCTAGATCAACCTATATGGCGTCAAATGATAAATTATTTGTGGGGTATATTAACTGAGTTTGATTTTGGTCCTTCCTATAAATATCATGACAGAACAGTCAATGAAATTATTAGCCATGGTTTTCCAATTACTCTAAAGTACGGCTTCTGGTCTTTCATTGTTGCCATTGGAGTTGGTATCCCGTTAGGAGCAATAGCAGCAATCCGAAAAAATACTTGGATAGACTATCTTGCTGTTGGTGTATCGATTGGAGCTCAGGTGCTTCCAAATTTTGTCATGGCACCATTATTGATAATTGTCTTCACTTTGTGGCTTGATTGGTTGCCTGGTGGTGGTTGGAATGGCGGTGAATGGCAGTATTTGGTCATGCCTGTTATAGCTCTTTCAACAAGCTACATGGCATCTATTGCAAGAATTACGCGCTCATCAATGCTTGAAGTATTAAATACAAACTATATAAGAACTGCTAAATCCAAAGGACTGCCAACAAAAGTCATTTTCTTTAGGCATGTATTAAAACCCTCACTTCTTCCAGTAATCTCTTATCTTGGGCCAGCATTTGTTGGACTAATAACTGGCTCTGTGCTGATTGATATTTATTTTTCAACAGGCGGGATGGGTTATTTCTTTGTTAATGCAGCATTTAATCGTGATTATTCAGTCATGATGGGAATCACAATAGTGGTAGGTGCGTTGACAATTCTATTCAGTTTGATTGCTGATTTGTTGTATGCATGGATTGACCCAAAGATTAGGTATTGATTAAATGATAGCGTTAAATAAAAATAAAATAAAAGTGATGGCAGAGAACCTTTCTGATTCCTCTGCTGGACGCTCGCTTTGGAAAGATGCACGCATGAGATTTATGCAAAACAAAGCAGCGACTATTAGTCTATTTATTTTAATGTCTATAGTTTTATTCTCTTTCATAGGTCCTTACTTTGCTGTTTGGAGTTATGAGCAGATTGACTGGAATGCAATGGGATCAGCGGCTAGAGTTGGAATGCCTTCGATAGAAAGTGGCCACTTCTTTGGAACTGATGACCTTGGTCGAGACCTTTACTCAAGAGTAATTCAAGGTACTCAAATATCTTTAATGGTTGGGGTTTTAGGGGCATCAGTAGCAGTGATAGTTGGAACTCTCTATGGTGCTACATCTGGATATTTAGGTGGAAAAACGGATCAAATCATGATGAGAATTGTTGATATATTAATGTCAATACCTTACATGTTTGTACTCATTCTTCTCCTTGTGGTTTTTGGAAGATCAATTGGAATGCTGTTTATAGGGATTGGACTTCTCTCATGGTTAGACATGAGCAGAATAGTGCGCGGTCAAACTTTAAACCTAAAAAATAAAGAGTTTATCGAAGCTGCCCGTGTAACCGGTGTTAGCGATTTCAAAATTATTACAAAGCATATTGTTCCTAATTTGTTAGGTATCGTTGCTGTATATGCAACCCTCCTGGTTCCAGGGATAATCCTAGCTGAAAGCTTTATCTCATTCCTTGGCCTGGGAGTTCAAGAACCTTCAACAAGCTGGGGAGCGCTTATCAAGGAGGGTGCTGGCACCATCAGTTATGATACAGAGTGGCAACTTCTCTTTCCGTTAGCTTTTTTTGTCGTCAGTCTTTTTTGTTTTTATTTTATCGGCGATGGTCTTCGTGACGCGCTTGACCCAAAGGAGAGGTAGTCTTTAATGAGTTTATTAGAGGTCAAAAATCTCAAGGTTGAGTTTGAGACTGCGGATGGTGTTGTCAATGCAGTAAATAATGTTAATTTTTCCATTGAGGAGGGAAAAATTTTAGCCATTGTAGGCGAATCAGGAAGTGGCAAAAGCCAAACAGTATTCGCAATGACTGGACTTCTTGATCATAATGGAAGTGCAACCGGAAGCGTTAAGTTTGAGGGAGAGGAGATTTTAAATATTTCTAACCAGAAATTAAATCAAATAAGAGCTGAAAAAATTGCCATGATCTTTCAAGATCCTATGACAAGTCTTAATCCTTACGTCAGAGTTTCAGATCAAATGACTGAGGTTTTAGTTCATCACCATGGCGCCTCGAAGTCAGACGCTCTTAAGCAATCTATTAATATGTTAGATGCAGTTCGAATACCCGATGCTAGTAATCGAATACGAATGTACCCCCATGAATTTTCTGGGGGTATGAGGCAGCGAGTCATGATTGCTATGTCTCTTTTGTGTAAGCCTAAACTCCTTATTGCTGATGAGCCTACTACTGCACTTGATGTTACAGTTCAAGCGCAAATTATGAAGCTTTTGGCAGACCTCCAAAAAGACTTTGGAATGTCTATTATTTTGATAACACACGACCTAGGTGTAGTTGCTGGCAACAGCGACGATATGCTTGTCATGTATGGCGGTGAAATAATGGAGATTGGTAAAACTGAAAACATTTACTCAGCACCAACTCATCCTTACACCCAAGGGTTAATGAGTGCAGTTCCTAGACTCGATGATTCAGAGGAAAGATTAATTACAATTCCTGGTAACCCACCAAACATGATGAAGTCCCCTGAGGGTTGTCCATTTTCGCCAAGGTGTAAGTTCGCTGTTGATAAATGCAATAGTGATTCACCCGCTTTATTGAAGATTGGTAATAGTGATCACTTCAGATCCTGTCATGTAGATAAAGAGAAGATATTATGAGCAGTAATACGATTCTTGAAGTGAACAATCTCAAAGTAACCTTCGATGTTAGATCGGAGGGAGATATGCCATGGACTAAGGCAAAAAAGCTTCAGGCGGTCAATGATATTTCATTCTCTTTAAATGCCGGACAGACTCTCGGAGTTGTTGGAGAATCGGGATGTGGAAAGTCAACCCTTGCTAGAGCTATTGTCAAAATGGTGCCTGTAGAGTCTGGTGAAGTTGTTTGGTTGGGTAACGACCTCCTTGGTTTGAATGACTCTGAAACTAGGCCATTTCGTAAACAAATCCAAATGATTTTTCAAGACCCTTTGGCGAGTCTTAATCCGAGAATGAATATTGGAGAAATAATTGCAGAGCCCTTGAGAACTCATTACCCAAAAACTCCAGAGTCTGACGTTCAAGCCAGAGTGAGTGACGTGATGAATAAAGTCGGCTTACTTGATAATTTGAAGAATCGTTATCCACATGAGTTTTCTGGGGGTCAATGTCAAAGGATTGGTATAGCGCGTGCTTTAATTCTTAAACCAAAGCTTATCATTTGTGACGAACCTGTCTCTGCATTGGATGTTTCTATACAAGCTCAGGTGGTTAATTTATTGATGGATTTGCAAGAGGAAATGGATTTAGCTTTGATTTTTATTGCTCATGATCTCAGTGTAGTAAAACACATTAGTTCTAAAATTATGGTTCTATATTTAGGCAATATGGTTGAAATTGCAGAAAGCGATGACATCTATAAAAACCCAAGCCATCCATATACACAAGCACTGATATCCGCAGTCCCAATCCCTGACCCTAGTATTGAAAAGAATAAAAATTTAATTCTGATTGAAGGAGATTTGCCGTCTCCAATTGACCCTCCATCAGGCTGTGTATTTAGAACTAGATGTCCAAAAGCTCAGGAAATTTGTGCTCAGAAAAAGCCTGAGTTTAAAGAATTTACTAAAGGCCATAGTGTCGCTTGCCACTTTAGTGATTAACTATCTTAAAAAACGTATTAAAAATAAATGGCTTTTAATTGTAATACCTTTTTTATTTTTTCTAATCAAGGGTTTGATTTGGCTAGCTATTTTCTATGGTCTATGGGATCTCGTTAAAAGTTGAGCTAAATATAAACCAGAAATACAAATTATTACTGAATTCCTTCGTCAACTCTCAATTTTGTAATTTTTTTTGGATTCAAATTTAATTTTTTTATAAGAGGGTGATGCTCATCGATAACCCTCCAATAGGGCAAGTCATCTCCTAGCTCTTCGATTGCTTTTCTTAAAAAAATTCCTGTGGTTAAAGGGCATGTATTATCAGCATCCTCACTTTTGGCTAAATCTAATCGCATCTCTTTGATGGTTTTTGAGGAGCCTAGATGAATTTGGTTGATATATTTTGCGATTTTTTCTGGAGAAGAAATGAGCATTCTTTGACCAGCTTTCATGTCAGAAAAGCTCTTATCAAGAACTTTAACAATATTCTTACTCATTGGAATTTAAGGGGGCGCATAACTAATTTACTTGCTCACTTGAGAAAGAATCTCCTTCATGCCTTTTTTGTTTTCAAAAATTTCCTCTTCAGTAAGTCCATCCATTTCGTGAGGAAATACTAACCAGTCATCAGTTTCATGAACAAAATAATCTGGCTCAACATCAATAATATTTCTCTCAGGTTTATACCAGGGCATCGCCATTCTAATATCATGAGGAATATTTTTTCTAGATTTTTCTTTAAGCGTGTCTAGAATAGCTTTAATACTTCTTCCTGAGTCAAATACATCATCAACGATCAGTAACTTGTCTTCAGCATTCATGTTGCTAATAAGATAGTCTATACCATGCACTCTAACCTCTTTGGATTGCTGATTAATGCCGTAATATGATGAGGTACGAATTGCGATATGATCTGAGTCGTTTCCAAGGTATGCAAGTATTTCTTGAATGGCTATTCCAACTGGAGTTCCTCCCCTCCAAACACCAACAATAAAGTCAGGTTTAAAGCCACTATTGTGAATCTGAACTCCTAGTTTAAAAGAGTCATGAAGCAGCTCATCAGCTGTGATATATTTTTTTGCAATTGACATATTAGGATTCCGAAATTTAATACCTAAATTTTAAAGGGTTTTTAACTCTTAAATTTCTGAATTTTTTCTATCAAGAGGGTTTTAATTTTGGAGTTAGCAAATGAGGCTCTCATTGCCATCAATGAAATCTTCTTTAAGTCTTCAATATCTAAGTTAAAGTTTTTTGCGCTATTTTGATATTCTTGGCCTACAGTTGTATTGAAAAACGGTGGATCATCTGAATTTAAACTAATACTTATAGATTTATTCATAATTTCTGGAAGTGGATGCGCATCCCAACTAGGGAAAATGGAAAGTGCTAAATTACTTCCTGGACAGATCTCTAAATGAATATTTCGTTTTAGGAGTTCATTCATAAGTTTCTCATCTTTGAAGCTGTTCACTCCATGACCAATCCTGCTTACTGGTAGATAATTAATTGCATCCCAAACACTCTCGGGCCCACAGATTTCCCCAGCATGAACTGTGCATTCATAGCCTGCCTCTTCAGCAACTTTATACACTGGCGCAAACTCCTCCAATGTGAATGCATTTTCATCACCACCCATCCCAAAACCTACAATGTATGGATGTGGATTGTTGACCATGGTTTGAACAACATTCAACCCTTGTTTTGGTCCTAAATGTCTTACGCAGGTAACTATAATTCGACCAATAATTCCAAAATCACGCTCTGCATCATCTATTCCACTTACAATACCTGAGATCATGTCATCATAAGGAATTCCACACTCTGAAGCGTGGTCTGGTGAAATAAAGGTCTCGGCATAGATTACGTTTTCTTTGGCGCACTCTTTAAGATATTCATAGGTAATATCTTTATAGTCTTTGCCCGATCTTAGGCATGAGCTCACGCTATCATAAGCTGTTAAAAAATCAGCAAAATCATGCCAAGCATAGCTACCATCGTTAAGAAATAGGTCTTTGTCTAGTGAGACAGAGTTGCGTCTAGCAATCTCTTGTGCAACATCAGGCTTAATAGTTCCCTCAAGATGACTATGAAGCTCAATCTTTGGAAGTTTTTGGATAAGCTCTTGCATTTAATGTATCTCGCAAGGTTTACCATGGGCAAGAGGTTTTATTTGAAGATGGGTGGCAATAGTTTGCCCCATATCTGCAAAGGTATCTCTTTTGCCTAAATTTTGTGCCTTAATAGATTTTCCATAAAAAACGACAGGAACGTGCTCACGGGTGTGATCACTCCCTGGCCAAGTTGGGTCGCAACCATGGTCAGCGGTTATTAGAACAAGATCATCATTATCAAGCTTTGACTCGATTTCAGGAATCCGCTTGTCGAACTCTTCAAGAGCTAGTGCGTAGCCAGGTACATCTCTTCGGTGTCCAAAATTTGTATCGAAGTCAACCAGATTAACGAAAATTAAACCTCCTTCAGCTTTATCCATTTCATTCAATAGTTGATCTACTAGCGCCATATTATTTGGCCCTTTGACAGTATAAGTAACACCTTGATTTGAAAATATATCACCAATCTTGCCAACAGAAACAACCTGGCCATTTGCTTCCTGGATGTTGTCAAGAAGGGTAGGTTTATTCGGAGGTGTTGTTAAATCTTTACGATTGGACGTCCTCTTGAAGCCATCCTTGGAGTTCCCTACGAAGGGTCTTGCAATTACTCTTGTTATATTTAATGGATCTACCAATCTCTTGGCGACTTTACAGAGCTCATAGAGTCTTTCGAGACCGAAGTGTTCTTCGTGAGCTGCGATTTGAAATACAGAGTCTGCTGAGGTATAACAAATTGGAAATCCTGATTCAATATGTTCGTCTCCAAATTCTTCAATAACTTGAGTACCTGAGGCATGCTTATTAGCAAGTGTTCCAAGAATATTTCCTTGTTTCATAAGGTCATTAATTAGACTCTCAGGAAAACAGTTATCAACTTTTGGAAAGGTCCCCCACTCAAATGGGACGGGGAGACCGCAGATTTCCCAATGCCCACTTGGAGTATCTTTTCCAGCACTTAGTTCTTTAGCAAAGCCATAAGCGCCTTCAGGCTTAATTCTATCAATTGGAAGAGGCTGTCCTCGACTTTCTATGGCGGCTTCTCCAAGACCCCATCTAAGTAAATTTGGAATTTTTAGGGGCCCATTTCGTTTTTTACTATTGGCTTTGCCTAAGTCGCATTCCTCAATGATGTGACCTAAAGTATCGGAGCCTTTATCTCCATAAAGGCTAGCATCATCGCTTGAACCCAGTCCAAGTGAATCTAATACCAAAATGATTGCCTTTTTCATCGCTTTAGATCTCCATTTGAAGTAAGCACTTCTTTTATTAAACTCGAAGCCTCGGGTTTATTCTTGTTGACTTGAATAAGTTTAGGGATCTCAGATTGAAGAAAATCTAGCTGTTTTTGGTCTCGACAATGTGCTATTGCAAGAGTCTCGCCCTGATCAAGCCATTGCCCTTTACTTACAACTTTACTGAGACCAACACCATGATCAATTGGATCGCTTGACTTTGTTCTACCAGCTTTTAAATGAATCATGCTAAGTCCAATTGCTCTGGCATCAATATCTGAGATGTACCCAGATGAATTAGATTGGATAGCGCCAATAACTGGCATCGCTTTTAAGTGTTTTTGAGGATGCTCTATCAAATCAGATGGGCCTCCAAGCTCACTAATCATTTTCCCAAAAATTGAGGCAGCTTCACCAGACTCTAGAGCCTTATGAGATTTGTTTCTTGCAGAATCTAAATCTGACTCCAAACTACTTAATTGAAGCATGTAGGCTGATAGCTCAATAGTTAGCTCTAAAAGTCTTTGATCAGCATTTTTAGGGTTTTTTAGGAAATCAATACACTCAGTTACTTCGACCGCATTTCCAACACTATGCCCAAGTACTTCGTTCATATCTGTAATTAAACAGCTTGTAGGAACGCCAGAATTACTAGAAACATTGGCTATACTTTGAGCCAACTCTTGTGCCATTTTATAGTCTGCAGCAAACGCACCATTGCCGGTTTTAATATCCATGACAAGAGCATCAAGCCCAGATGCCAGTTTCTTGGACAAAATCGAAGCAGTAATTAAGTCAATCGATTCTACAGTAGCTGTAACATCCCGAGTAGCATAGAAGCGTTGATCAGCTGGAGCTAGTTTTGCAGTTTGACCGATAATTGCACATCCTACTTTTTTGACAAGAGACTGAAATTTTGAGTTATTTGGGGAGCCATCATAACCAGGAATACTCTCAAGTTTGTCAAGTGTTCCTCCAGTATGACCAAGCCCTCGACCTGAGATCATTGGGACATAACCCCCACACGAGGCCACGATTGGTGCAAGCATTAAGCTAATTTTATCTCCAACTCCACCTGTCGAATGCTTATCAACAACAGGGCCATCAAGATCAAGCTGATCCCAGTTTAAGGTCTCACCTGAGTTCATCATGTGTCTTGTCAAATTGACTCTCTCATCCATAGACATGCCGCATTTAAAGACGGCCATAGCAAAGGCTCCTAATTGAGCATCTGTCAGGCTACCATCAGAAATGCCTTCGACCATAAACCCAATTTCGGGATTACTCAACGAGATTCCATCACGTTTTTTTCTGATGATTTCTTGAGGTAAGAATTGATCACTCATTCTTAACTAGTCACCGTATGGCGTCCAAATATTTTTAACTTCTGTCGCATTTCTAAGAAATTCAAGACCTTCACCCTGCAAAGGGTCTGTCCAGTCTCTATCTCCATCAGCATTAGCCCATAGGCGCTTTAAATCATTAGCGCTTATTGATTCTATTAAGGACAACACTTCATGTTCAGCCCAGCACCAAATTGCATCGACTTCAGCATGACCTGCGAGCTGCTCTGATAGTGTTTGCTTATCGCCGCTTACTATATTAATCACACCAGCAGGGACATCTGAAGTTTCAAAAGTCTGAACGAGTTCTAATGCAACGCTGGCATATTTTTGGCTTGGTATTAGTACAACTCGATTTCCCATTGCAATAGCTGGAGCAATCAATGAAATGGTTGATAGTAAAGGAGAATCCTCTGGAGCAATTTGAGCAAGAACTCCTATAGGTTCAGGGAGAGCCATAGTAACCCCTCTGTATGGAGCGCTATGAACTGCACCATCATATTTGTCGGCCCATGCGGCATAACTAAACAATCGGCAGATGCTCTCATCAAACTCGGCCTTAGCTTGTTTTTTTGTGACACCACATAGAGAAGTTAAGCGCTCAGTCCATTCAGACTCTCTTACGGATAAGTTTTCTGCAATGAAATAGATGATTTGAGCTCGACCATGACCACTCAGTGATCCCCATGACAAGGCCTTAGAAGCTGCGCTTACTGCGTTTCGAATATCCTTCCTGTTTCCAGAGCCTACATAAGACGCGTGAGAGCCATCAGAATTAAACGTTTCAATACTATGGCCACCATCAGGCCTTACTTGCTTGCCTCCGATATAAAGCTTGAGTGTGCGGTCAATGACTACTTCTTTAGCTTTCATTGGTTTAGATTGAGGTTTAGACGCAGGTTTCAAGCCTAAGGGTTTGAGATATTCAAATAGCCCTTCCTTTCCACCTTCTCTGCCAAATCCAGATTCCTTAACCCCTCCAAAACCGCATGATGCATCAAACTGATTATGACAGTTAATCCAGATGACGCCAGCCTTTACTTTTGGAGCGACATCCATAGCACGATTTATATTTTCACTCCAAACACTAGCTGCAAGACCATACCGACTATTATTTGCCAGCTTAACTGCTTCAGATTGAGTTCTAAATGTCATTGAAACAAGTACTGGGCCAAAAATTTCTTCTTGAACAAGTGGGTGGCTTGATTCAACATCTGTAATGAGAGTAGGCGGATAGAAATTTCCTTCTGGATCCAAATCGCAGGATTGATAAATTACACCTCCATGGTTTAAACCAGAATCGACCATTGAGCTTACTCTATTGAACTGGGTTTGACTCACAAGACTGCCTATATCAGTTGACTTATCGAGCGACGATCCAAGACGAAGTGATTTAATTCTCTGTTTAATTTTTTGATGAAGCTCATCAGCAACCTCAGCCTGAACTAACAATCTTGAACCAGCACAGCAAACCTCACCTTGGTTAAACCAAATTGAGTCAACTAATCCCTCTACTGCTGCATCAAGATCTGCATCCTCAAACACAATGAATGCTGACTTGCCTCCAAGCTCAAGAGTTAGTTTTTTACCTTGACCCGCTGTACTCTCTCTGATCGATCTGCCAACAGCTGTTGAGCCAGTAAATGCAACTTTATCGACCCCTTTATGCGCTGCAAGCTCTGCACCAATCACTCCATCACCATTAACCATGTTGATGACGCCTGGCGGGAGACCTGCCTCCTCACAAAGTTGAGCAAAAAACATTGCGGTTAATGGCGTTTGTTCGGCGGCTTTAAAAACAATCGTATTTCCCATAGCTAGTGCAGGTGCAATCTTCCAAGAAAGCATAAGTAGTGGAAAGTTCCAAGGAACAATTTGTGCCACAACACCAATAGCTTTATAACCTGAAAACTCTTTTTCTTGAAGCTGAGCCCAGCCCGCATGATGATAAAAATGCCTTATCGCTAAAGGTATATCAATGTCACGACTCTCTCTTATTGGTTTTCCATTGTCAAGAGACTCAAGAACAGAAATGAGTCTTGAGTGTTTTTGAATTAAACGTGCAAGAGCGTAAAGTACTTTAGCTCGCTTATGACCCCCTGACTTCTCCCAAGCAGTTTGTGCTTTTCTTGCTGAGTTGACAGCTAAATCTAGTTGGCTAGAGTTAGCTACTTCAATATTTGCTAAAAGCTCTCCATTTGAAGGGTCAAAGGAGGGAATCAGTTTAGAGTTTTTATTTGAAATAAATTGACCATTAATAAGCTGACCAAATCTTCGATTATTTTTTTCAAGCCATTCATTAGCCTCTTTGTTGCTTTCAAATGCTTCGCTATATTCAAGATTATCAAAAGATTTTAGAACTGTCATAATTAAATCCTATGCAATGGGATGACGATATGAAGAAGAGTAGAAGCCTGTTGAGTAGTGATCTAGTTGTCGTTCAATATCTCCAAGTAGACTCGAGGCGCCAAATCTAAATAGATCAGGCTCTAACCAACGGCGGCCCAGCTCCTCTTTAATCATAGTCATATATAAAAGTGCTGTCTTGGTATCACTAATACCACCTGCAGCTTTAAAACCTACAGCAATACCAGTTTTATTATAGTAATCTCTAATCATTCTGACCATAACAAGGCTCACAGGAAGGGTGGCGTTGACTGGCTCTTTTCCAGTCGATGTCTTAATAAAATCTGCACCAGCCATCATACAAATTTGGGAAGCTTTTGCAATGTTTGTTAGGTTCCCTAATTCTCCAGTAGCTAGTATAGTTTTCATGTGCGCATCCCCACATTTTTCTCTAAACATTTTGACCTCATCGTAGAGCGCTCTCCAGTTTCCTTCTAAGACATGTCTTCTACTAATAACTATGTCAATTTCGTTTGCACCAGATTCTACAGAATACTCAATTTCTTGGAGCCTCAGTGATAGTGGAGACAATCCCGCTGGGAAACCAGTTGAGACTGCAGCAAGATTAATTGAAGTGTCTTTTAGGGATTCATTCGCAGCGCTTAGCATATCGTGATATACGCAAACAGCTGCAACGCTTATATTTAAAGATTCAACACCTAGCTCCCTTTCAAGATTGATGCTTATAGGTTGCCTTGCCTTACTGCAGAGTCTTCTTACCCGTGCAACTGTATCGTCACCTGAAAGAGTGGTTAAGTCAATTAAAGTAATAGCTTTTAGTAACCAAGCAGCTTGCTTATCTTTTTTAATGCTTCGCCTTGGCCCATAACTGTTACATCTTCTTTCAACACCACTTCGGTTCACAGAAATGCCGGAAATAAGGTCAAGACTGAAATCTATGCCAGGATTTCTTACATCAGCCTGTGTGTTTTCCGGGTCATCAGAGGGAATGAGATTAAGAATTTTCTTATCTTTCTCTAATGTTTTATTATTTGATGAATTTTTATTTGTATTCATAATATTCCTAACTAATTGATTTTAATAGTTTTTTAGATAAGAATTTAATAATTTCTCTACAGTATCTGCAGCTTTACTTGCATAAGCAATAGTCTGTTCATGACTAATATCGGTTTCGCTCATACCCGCAGCATAATTTGTAATGACTGAGAGTGCACAAACCGGCATACCTTGATGGCGAGCTAAAATGACTTCAGGTACAGTTGACATTCCTACTGCATCGGCTCCAAGTATTGTTACAGCTCTAATCTCAGCAGGTGTTTCAAATTGAGGTCCACTGAACCAAGCATAGACACCCTCATGTAAGGTGATATTGTTAGCTTTTGCAGCTTCTCTCATATCATTACTCAGTTTTGGGTCATAAGCATTGACCATATTGACGAATCGCTCGTTACCATCAGCTCCAAATAGAGGGGATATTCCAGTCATATTGATATGATCTGTAATTAGCATGACACTACCAGGTGGCGACTCTTCTAAAGTGCTTCCAGCAGCATTTGTTAAAACCAAACTTTTACAACCAATTGCATTCAATACTTCGATAGCAACAGCCATAATATTAGCTTTACCATGCTCATAGTAATGGGCTCTACCCTGCATGACAACGACATTGGTTCCCTGTATTTCACCAAACAATAGTTTCCCTGCGTGACCACCGACCCCCAGAACCTAGAATAAGACCTACATCAGGCTTAAAGTTCTTAATGTGTTGGTTGATGATTTGAACACAGTTCTGAACCTGGTTCATTAGAGATGCTCCGGCCCGAATGATTGAGGTAGTAGTTTCGATAAATGAATTCTATCTTTGATGCCATCAGGTGAGCACATAATGACCTCAGTAGATTCATCAGAAAACTCTCTTATCCTTTGCCTACAGCCGCCACAAGGAATGCCTCCTTCATCATTTCTCGTCATGACATAAATTTTATTGATTTTATTTTCACCTCCCATCACCATAGACGCAATAGCTGAGGCTTCAGCACAATTACCAAGAGGGTAGCTTGCATTTTCCACATTACAGCCAGTATATTGGTTGCCCTTATCGGTAATAATTAAAGCACCAACTGGATAGTTTGAATAAGGCACATACGCCTTACTCATTGCTTCTTTGGTTAATTTGATGTAACTCTCTTCGCTCATTCTATAACTCCTTAATATAAGGCTGCGCTGAAGCTTTAGGTGGAACAGCTTTACCAATAAATCCAGCCAAAAGAATGATAGTAAGGATATAAGGAGTTGCTTCAATTAGCTGAACTGGAATTTCTCCAATTCCAGGAATAATGATGCCTTGAAGTCTGATTGAGATGGCATCTAAAAAAGCAAATAAAAAGCATGCTGCAAGTACCTTGTATGGATGCCACTTTCCAAAAATAAGGGCAGCAAGAGCAATAAATCCACTTCCAGCAGTCATATCTTTAACAAACTGAGCATTATAGGCTGTGGAAAGGTATACGCCACCAATTCCGCATAGTATCCCGCCAATTAAAAGAGCCTTATATCTGAGAGATTCGACAGATATTCCCGCAGTATCAACTGCTTTTGGATTCTCTCCAACTGCCCTCAATCGAAGTCCAAAACGAGTTTTAAAGACAACCCACCAAACCATTGGAACAATTGCGAAAGCAAGATAGACCAAGATATTGTGTCCGCTAATTAGTTCCCTGTAGATTACTCCTAGAATGGGAACATGATCCATTAACTCAATTCCAGGTAAATCAATCGATAGAAATCTTTGATCATTTTTCAAGGTTGGGGTAATTCCAGCCTTCCTAAACCAAGCCAAGCTCAGAATCATCGTTAGTCCAGCCGCCAAGATATTAATTGCAACTCCGCTGACAATCTGATTTCCCTTGTAAGTTATCGATGCAAAACCATGCACCATTGCTAAAACTGAAGAGGCGAAGATTCCAGCCAATAATCCAATCCATGGTGAACCAAATACTACCGCAGCACTTGCAGCTATAAATGCGGACATAAGTAACTTACCCTCTAGTCCAATATCGACAACTCCTGAGCGCTCAGCGAACAAACCTGCCATGGATGCAAAAATGAGAGGGATGCATACTCGAACAGAGGCATCTAATGTTAATACAGTATTTATAAAGATATCACTCATTCTGTTGCCTCAATTGGTGCTAAAAAGCGAATTAAAATTGGCCTGTAAAGATACTCAAGACCGCCACAAAACAAAATAACCAGTCCCTGCATAACTACCACAATGTCTCTTGATACATTTTGAAGTTCAAAGTCTAGCTCAGCACCACCTTGGTAGAGGATTCCAAATAGGAAGGCTGCAATCAGAATTCCAACCGGATGGTTTCGACCCATCAGTGCCACAGCGATACCACCAAAACCATAACCATAATTAAAGTTAAGGAACAGGCGATGCTGAACTCCCATGAGTTCATTGATACCAACAAGCCCAGCTAAAGCGCCAGAAATACACATTGTTATAATAATAATCTTCTTTGGATTGATACCTCCATAAACAGCAGCATCATTACTCTTTCCAACCGCCCTGATAGCAAATCCCCAGCGTGTATGCCAGAGAAAAAACCAAACCAGTCCTGAGAAAAACAAAGCGACAAGGATAGATAAATTAAGTGGTGATTTTGCTATCTTATAGCCAAAACTAGCGAAAACATCATGAACAAAAGGAAGCCAAGAGGCCTTGATAAAATCTGCACTCTCTGGAGACATTTCTCCAACCTCTCTCAAAACATTTACCAATACGTAAACCATTAAGGCTGAGGCTAAAAAGTTAAACATAATCGTTGTTATAACAATATGACTTCCTCTATAGGCCTGTAAATAGGCAGGAATAATAGCCCACAGAGCACCAAACAGAAGGCCTCCAGAGATTGCTAGAGGGATAACGATCCATGCACTAAGGGCAGGGTTTAAATAAAGAGCAACTAGAGCAGTACCGAGTCCACCAACATAGGCTTGACCTTCACCACCAATATTAAACAGTCCAGCATGAAAGGCTACCGCAACTGCTAAACCAGTGAATACAAAGTTGGTTGCATAATATAGCGTGTAGCCCAAACCTTCATCATATCCAAGTGCGCCATAGATTAAGATTTTTGTTGCTTTAATGGGGTCAACGCCGATTAGAATAAATACTATAGCTGTCGCAATAAATGCGGTTAAAACATTAAGGAAAGGCAGCAATAAACCGTTAATCCATGATAAGCGTCTTTCACGAGTCATAGCTTAACTCCTTCAGATATCTCTTCGGTTGGAAGTGCATTGGCCATCATCATTCCCAGAGTTGCCTCATCCGCATCTTTTCCATTAACCATTCCGGTAATCTCACCATCACACATCACCACAATTCGGTCGCTCAGTGACATAATCTCTTCAAGTTCTACTGAGATCAAAATAATAGCTTTTCCGGCATCTCTCATATCAATAATTCTTTTTCTGATAAACTCAATCGCACCAATGTCGACACCTCTAGTGGGTTGACCGATAATGAGAAGGTCTGGATCTCTCTCAAATTCTCTAGCTAAAATAAGTTTCTGTTGGTTACCTCCAGAAAAATTCGAAGACATCAGATTAGGATTATTTGGTCGAACGTCAAATGCTTCCATCATCGATTCACAATTGGCTTTAACTAGTGCACGTTTTAGCCAAACTCCCTGGTTAATTGTTTTATCTTTGTGATAACCTAATAATGCAGTTTCACTTGCGGTGAATTCTGAAATCATTCCCATTCTTTGCCTATCTTCAGGGACATGGGCAACACCCAAGTCTCTGAGTTGTTCTGGGTTTAAAGAGTTTTTAGAAGTAATTGTTTGACCCATAATTTCAATTGATCCATTTGAAATTGGAAGTATTCCAGCCAAAGCCTTTAATAGCGTTCCCTGACCATTTCCGGTTACACCTGCAATTCCAAGTATCTCTCCAGATCGAGCTTCAAAACTGACATCTGAAACCCTTTTTAAGCCTTGTTCGTTTTTAATTTCAAGATTTTTTGCAACTAGAACAGGGTTACCAGTTTTTGCTTTGGATTTTTCAATATTTAGTAGAACTTTTCTACCAATCATGAGTTCTGCTAGTTCTTCGGGATTTGTCTTACTCGTCTCTCTATGGGCAACCATTTTTCCAGCTCGCATTACGGAAACATGATCAGTGATGCTCATGATTTCACGAAGCTTATGAGTTATCAGGATAATTGTAACTCCCTGATTTTTAAGGGCTTCAAATATACGAAATAATTCATCTGATTCTTGAGGAGTTAAAACGCCTGTTGGCTCATCAAGGATTAGCACTTTAGCGCCTTTATAAAGGCCTTTTAAAATCTCAACCCTCTGCTGCATTCCGACCGAAAGTTCTTCGACAGCAACATCGAGCTCAACTTCTAAGCCATATTCTTTGGCTAGCCTCGTAAGCTCTATTCGAGCATTAGATAGGCTTTCTGTAATTAGGGCACCACCCTCACTACCTAGAACAACATTCTCAAGTACAGTAAAGTTATCAACCAACATGAAATGCTGATGAACCATTCCGATACCAGCCTCGATAGATTGCTTTGAGCTAATAGCCCTAAAGTCTTTATTGAAAACTTTAATCTGACCAGAATCCGCCTGATAAAAGCCATAAAGAATGCTCATCAGTGTTGATTTACCAGCGCCGTTCTCTCCAACAATTCCATGAATTGTTCCAGTTTGAACGCTCAGATTGACCTTATCATTTGCGTGGACTGCACCAAAATGTTTGTCGACGTTAATCAGCTCAATAGCAATGTTTGACTCAGCCATATAATGTTATTTTAACTAAGAAGTTAATTAATTATAGTTGTATGTATTTGCAACTGGTATATATAGTTTTGAAAAAAAATACATAGAAGGGTTAAAAAAAAACATCCGGCTCAAAAGCCGGATGTTTTTTTTGTATTAAAAGCTACTTTTTAAAGTGGGCAGCTATTATCACTCATATAGTCATGAACAACAATAGAACCATCAATAATTCCAGCTCTAGCAGCGTTAACAGCGGCAAGCATGTCAGCAGAAACTAGGTCTGCGTTGTACTCGTCCATTGCGGCACCAACACCATCTTCTGCAACACCGTTGATCTTAAAGCCACCAGCCCATGAACCATCTGCAGCTGCAGCAAAACTTTCGTAAGCAGCTAAGCCAACTTTCTTGTACATTGAAGTCAGCATAGTTCCAGGTTGCATGTAGTTTTGGTTAGAGTCTACACCAATAGCAAGAACACCCATATCTGCAGCAGTTTGGTAGACACCAATTCCAGTTCCACCTGCAGCAGCGTAGACTACGTCAGCGCCATTTTCAACTTGGCTACGAGTAATTTCACCACCCTTAGTTGGGTTACCCCAAGCTGCTGGAGTTGATCCAGTCATCTGTGCTAGAACATTCATAGAGCTGTCATGGTGGGCTACACCTTGCTTATAACCACACTCAAAACGACTAATTAGTGGAATATCCATTCCACCAACAAAACCTACTGTGCCTGAATTTGATGCCATAGCAGCCATAATACCTACTAGGAATGATCCCTCATGCTCCTTGAAAAGAACGTTTTGAACATTTGGAGCATCAACAACACCATCAATAATAGTGAACTGAGTGTCTGGATACTCAGCTGCAGCTGCAGCAACAGCATTCGCCATAGTGAATCCAACCGCAATAACTGGTGAATAACCACGCTGAGCAAACTTCTTAAGACTTTGTTCCATCATTGCCTCATTAGTTGGCTCTAATTCAGTAACAGCAATTCCAGTATCATTCATAAACTTCATAACACCGTTTACATAAACAGCCTCGTTAAAAGACTTGTCATTTTTACCCGCAGTATCATATACAACTGCCGGCTTAATATCAGCTTGTGCAATTGGTGCTGCTAAAAGAAACGTAGAAGCAATAACCGCTAAGCCAGTTTTTTTGATCAATCCAACAAAATGTGGACGTTTCATATTTTTCATTGTGTACTCTCCTTAGTTATTAATCTTATTATTAAATAGAAAGAAAACCGTCATTAAAAAAAAGACAGTCAAAATATCTTTAATATTAACTCAAGTTTTGTTTTAAAAGTATCTAGAAAATAAATTCCCGAGTTGTTGATATTCTATTCTTGAAAATGGTCTTTGTCAAAAAAATATCAATATATTTTTCAATCCTGATAAATTGGTATCTATAAATTGAGTAAGGCGTATTTTTTCTCTAATATTTGAACTTAAAATAATGATTGTAAACAATAATTGTTAACAAATTTCGGCTTATAATTACTCTAATAGAATAAATGATTAGGGTTTACTTAAATGAATACAGAAATTAATAAAAATTCTGATGAAGTAGTTGATCTAGTTTTTGAAGCAATTTTAAAGAATCGTCTAAAGCCTGGGGTAAGGCTTTCAGAAATATCTTTGCAGGAAGAGTTTGGTTACAGTCGTTCTGTCGTTAGACAAGGATTTGACAAACTTGTTGACTCAGGTCTACTTCAGCATAAAAAGAATCAAGGAGTCAGGGTAGCCTGTCCAACCAAAGAGGAGACGATTCAAATCTATGAAGCAAGACAAGCTATTGAAAATGCTGTAATCACAATATTAGTTAAAAAGCATAAGAATCAAGAGTTGGATTTATCTTTGATTGATGAGTTGATATCGGAAGAAAAACGCCTTCACAGCACCTCTCAATATGATGAACACACGAAACTATCATGTGACTTTCATCTAACATTAGCAGAGCTTTGTGATAACAAATATATTGTAGAAAGTCTCAAGCCTCTTATTCCATTAAGTACTCTAGCTGCATCGGTCTACTCAAATCCAGACTCTACTTTTTGTTCGTATGCGGAACATAATGATTTAATCCAGGCAATTAAAAGTAACGACCTAAATAAAGCCACCAAATCCATGAACGAACATCTAGATCACTGTGTCAAGTCACTTGATTTTAATAAGCCAATTAGAGCTAGGAGTTTTAGCAACATATTTAGCTAATTATTATGGACAAGAAAATCATTCAAAGTTTAAGTAACTATCCAAGAAATATGACTGGATATGGCAAAGACTCAGTTCATCCAAACTGGCCGAATAAAGCAAGAGTTGCAGTGCAATTTGTTTTGAATTACGAAGAGGGTGGAGAAAATTCTGTCCTTCATGGAGACAATGCTTCAGAAACCTTTCTTTCAGAAATAATTGGTGCAAAGGCATACGAAGGTGCGAGACATATGAGCATGGAATCTCTATATGAATATGGCTCAAGGGCAGGAGTTTGGAGAATATTGAGGCTCTTTGAGGAGTTTGATATTCCAATTACTATTTTTGCAGTAGGTCTCGCAATTGCAAGGAATAGAGAGCTGGCTGACTATCTTGCAGAAAATGATTATGATTTTTGTGCCCACGGATTTAGGTGGATAGATTATCAATTTGTAGAAGAAAAAGTTGAGCGTCAACACATCAAGGATTGCGTAACAATTTTGAAAGAATTTTTAGGTAAGCGACCTGAGGGCTGGTATACGGGAAGAAATAGTCCCAATACCAGAAAATTAGTTATTGAAGAGGGCGGCTTTTTATATGATAGTGATGCATATGATGATGATTTGCCTTATTGGGCTAGCGAATTTGATACCGATAAAAAACACTTGATCATACCTTATACCCTCGATGCAAATGATATGCGCTTTGCATCTCCACAAGGTTTCAATTCTGGAGACCAGTTCTTTAATTATTTGAAGGATAGCTTTGATGCTTTGTATTTAGAAGGTGAAGCCAGCCCCAAAATGATGTCAGTGGGTATGCATGCAAGAATTTTAGGAAGACCCGGCAGGATTATGGCTATGAGAAAATTTCTTGAATACATCACAAAGTTTGACCAAGTTTGGTTTTGCACAAGAAGAGAAATTGCCGATCACTGGTATAAGAATTTTTAGGTTTTAAATATATGAAGTTACCTCAAGAATTAGCAAAACAATCTTCTGATAAGTTTTTAGATACTTTTAAAAATTTATATGAGCACTCGCCCTGGTTTGTAGAGCAGTCACTGGATAGGGTTTTGACTGATGAACAATACAACAATTTAGAAAAGTTTCATGAATTACTTTGCGAGATTATGCTCTCTGCACCTAGTGATATGCAAGATAATTTAATTACCGCTCACCCAATGTTGGCAGGTAAAAAGGCACAAAATAATGAGCTTACTGATTTCTCAACAACCGAACAAAAGTCAGCAGGATTAAACGACTGCACTGATGATGAAATTAAACTTTTTGAACAACTTAATGATGAGTACTATTCAAAGTTTAATTTTCCGTTCATTATGGCGGTTAAAGAGAAAAATAAATCTGAAATTCTCTCAAGCTTTAAGATGCGTAAAAATAATTCTAGAGAAGACGAGAGAGATAACGCACTAGAAGAAATTAATAAGATAGCCTGGCTTAGAATTAAGGAGATTTATGGAAGATAAAGGACTCATTGATGTAGCTTGCTCAGATACTGGGACAAAGGTTATCTATTGTAGTGATGAATTCTTTGCCGACTCCTCTCGCATGCTTCAACCTAATGACCCAGTCTGGATTGAAGGTAAATATGATGAGAATGGCAAGTGGATGGATGGATGGGAAAGCCGCAGAAGAAGGGATGGAAAGGATGATTTTTGCTTCATTAGGTTAGGGAGAAAAGCATCTATTAAAAGCTTTAATATTGATACAACTCACTTTACTGGAAATTTTGCCCCTGGAATTTCAATTCAGGGCTGCTCAGTTCCTGGCGGCACTACCGATGACTTGGTAGTTGATAGTAGTGCAGTTTCAGAATGGTTTGATCTTCTCGATAAAAATGAAATTAAGGGCGACTCCCACAATCATTTTGACTGCGCTGTAAATAATCCAATTACGCATTTAAAAATTACTATTCATCCAGATGGCGGTATTGCAAGATTTAGAGCATATGGAGAGTTTTGGGATGAAAAAAGAGACTCAAATTTTAGTGGCACTAATGTTCTTTCTAAGGAAAGTGGCGCTAGGGCTATTTATGCCAATGATGAGCATTTTGGCTGTTTAAGTAATATTCTAGAAAAACACGAACCATTGAGTATGGCTGATGGCTGGGAAACTAGAAGAAGGAGAGAGCCAGGGAATGACTGGGGTGTTCTTGCACTTTCAAATCCCGCTCAGATTGAAGAAATCATTGTCGATACTAAATTTTTTAAGGGCAACTTTCCGCATGCATTCTCTCTTTCCACAGCACTTATTTCTGATGAAGAAGAGTCTGACATTCTTGAGGGTAGTCAATCCTGGGCAAAACTCATAGACAGACAAAAATTAGGAATGAATCAAATTCATACTTTTATTAAAAAGGATATATTGCATAATCATCCTTTTAATTATGTTCGAATTGATATCTTTCCTGATGGAGGTATTGCTCGTTTAAAGTTAATTGGTAAATTTATTTAGTTATGAGACACATTAAACTAACTCCTGAGGAATTGACTGAAGAAAACTTTGCTGATTTTGGAGAGGTTGTCTCAATTCAAAGCAAACAGTCAAAGACCATCAATAATGGATTCGCTGAGAAATTTACTGACATTGCATCCCTAGATACAAAAGAAGACCAAGGTCAAACAAGTGTTCATATTTTTGTGGCTAAGAGCAGGCAGTTTCCTCTACATATCTCTATGCTAGAGAAGCATCCTTATTTTAGTCAAACCTTCATTCCAAGACACTCTTCACCATTCATAGTAGTGGTAGCACCTCCGTCAGAAAAACCATCTATTGAAAAGATCAAGGCTTTTATTACTAATGGAGAGCAGGGTATAAATTATTCGAGAGGTGTATGGCACTTTCCTCTCATCAGTATTAAAGATAATTCACAATTTATAGTGATTGATAGAAAACACAATGAGGATATAGATACGATTGAGCAGTGTGAGGAAATTATTATCGATGATGTGAATGTAACGTTGGAGTTAAACGCATGATGAAACTTTATTTAATTGATTGGCTGAGTCTTTCTCTAAAGCTACTTCATGTAATTGCTGGAATTGCATGGATTGGTGCTTCTTTTTACTTTAACTGGCTTGAAAACAAACTGAACCGAGTAAAAAATAGAGATGAAATTGCTGGCCATTTATGGGCTGTCCACGGCGGTGGTTTTTATTATTTAGAGAAATATAAAAAATATCCTCAAACTCTCCCTGAGCCACTCCACTGGTTCAAATGGGAAGCCTATTTCACTTGGATTTCTGGAATTTTGCTTTTATCAGTCATTTACTACTTTAATGCAAGTACATATTTGCTGGCTAGCGATAGTCCTATTTCTTCAACTTACGGAGTTCTATCAAGTCTTATGGGGCTTTTAATTTTTTGGTTGATATATGATTTGTTATGTAAGTCAAATTTGGTCAATAAATCGTCGATTTTTATCGGAATCATCTTTGTCGTAATTTCACTCAGCGCATATCTCTACAGTAATGTATTTAACCCAAGAGCTGTATATATGCAGATTGGGGCAATGATTGGAACTGTTATGGTTGCTAATGTCTTTTTTGTGATTATTCCAGTTCAAAAGAAGCTCGTTGCGGCTTGTGAAACTTCAACCGAGGTCAGTAAGGAGCTTGGTTTGAAAGGCTATACCCGTTCTCGACATAATAACTACTTCACTCTTCCTGTTCTCTTCATGATGATCAGTGGTCATTATCCAACAATATATAGTGGAGAGTATGGATGGTTAGTCTTGATTGCAATTGTCGGTATTTTGGTAATGATTAGACATTACTTCAATTTGAGAGGAGTTGGAAAAGCAAAAAATAGCCTGATAGTGATTATAGCTGTTTCAGTTTTGGCTCTGATATATGCTTTAGCGCCAAACCAAAGCAGTAAAAAAAGTTCAGAGTCAGTTAACTTTTCTGAAGTGCAGAATATTATTAATAAACATTGTGTTAGCTGTCATGCATCTGAGCCATCTAGTACAGTTTTTGCAGTTGCTCCAGGCGGCTTTATGGTTGACACTAAAGAGAAAATTATTGCCCATAAAAATCAAATTTATCAGCAAGCTGTAGTATCAAAAGCTATGCCACTTGGCAATAGCTCAAATATGACTGATGAAGAGAGAGATGTACTGAGGGTTTGGGCTGAGGCAGAATAGTGAACGATAATAACTTCTTTAGGGCGTCCATTTATCACTGTATTGAGACTGATGGCAATATAGAGCCAATTTATATTCCAGATGGCTTAATGGTTGTAAACAAAGAATCTGGAAGAATTGTTGATATTGGAAGGTACTCAGACCTGTCTAATAATTGGGATAGCACTAATAACCTGGTTCATTTTAAAGACCGTTTGATCATGCCAGGATTCATTGATACACACGTTCATTATCCTCAGTACAAGGTGATTGCTTCATATGGGGCTAGCCTGATAGAGTGGTTAGATAAGTACACTTTTGTTGAGGAGCAAAAATTTTCTGATAATGATTATGCTGATCAAATAGCAAATCTATTTTTGGATGAACTCATCAAAAATGGTACGACCACAGTTATGACTTTTTGTACCTCCTACAAGCAGTCAGTTGATGCATTTTTTAATGCTTCAGAAAAAAGAAACCTAAGGATGGTTGCAGGAAAAGTAATGATGGATCGAAATGCTCCTGAAGAATTATGCGACAACTCTGAAGACAGCTATAAAGATTCTAAATCATTGATTGAAAAATGGCACAACAAGGGAAGACTTAGATATGCGGTCACACCGAGGTTTGCCTTGACATCGTCAAAGTCTCAATTAGAGCAGGCCTCGAGGCTATTGAATGAGTTTCCAGATATGGATGGAACGAAAGGAGTTTTACTTCAGACCCACCTAAATGAAAATGATGAGGAAATAGAAAGGGTTAGAGAACTATTCCCAGATTCCAAAAACTATTTTGGTGTTTATGACGATTTCGGAATTACAGGGCGTAATTCAGTTTTTGGCCATTGCATTCATAACACAGATGAGGAATACCAAAAAATGGCCGATACAGGATCCAAAGTCGCGCTTTGCCCGACATCAAATTTGTTTTTAGGGAGTGGTTTATTTGAATTAGAAAAGTTAGAGAATTATGGTATTGATGTTTCGCTTGCATCAGATGTTGGTGGGGGCGATAGTTTTTCAATGTTTCAGGTGATGAATGAGGCTTACAAAGTCTGTCGTATGAATGACTTCAATTTAGATCCAGTCAAAGCATTCTATTTGACTACATTGGGTGCTGCAAAGGTCTTAAATATGGATGACTGTATAGGTAATTTTGAAGCTGAAAAAGAGGCAGACTTTATTGTTATTGATCTGAATGCAACCGAAATCATAAGCCAAAAAAACAAAATTTCTTCAAATATTAAAGACACACTATTTAATTTAATGACTTTAGGTGATGATAGACTTATAGATGAAGTGTATATCATGGGTCAAAGAACTTTTAAAAAATAGGAATAAGCTATGGGAAAACTTACAACACATATACTTGATACTTCGATGGGCATGCCTGCTCGAGAAGTTGAAATAAGGCTTTATAAGCGAAATGATTCTTCCCAAACGCTGATTAAAACAGCGAAAACCAATGAAGATGGGCGATGCGATGAGCCTTTATTATCTGGCGATATATTTCAAGAAGGTTGTTACGAGCTTGAATTTATTGTTGACCAATATTATGCAAAAAAGGGGATTGATTGCCCTTTTTTAAAAGACGTCGTGATTCGTTTTTACATTTCAAGTAATGATGAAAACTATCATGTCCCATTGCTTATATCGCCTTATGGTTATTCAACATACCGAGGAAGTTAGTGTCAATCTTATTAAATCAAAGCTTTATCCCATATGAGCTTGGGGAAATCAACCCAAACACAACAGTTCTTGAGTGGCTTAGAAGTAATCGATTGGTTGGCACCAAGGAGGGTTGTGCGTCTGGAGACTGCGGAGCTTGTACAGCAGTTATTGGTGAGCTTGTAACGGTCAATAAAAAGGATGTAATTCAATACAAAAGTATTAACACCTGCATAGCTCTTGCTTATACGCTTTTGGGTAAGCATTTGATTACAGTTGAGGGTTTAAAAGAGGGTGATGATCTTCATCCTGTACAGAAGGCAATGGTTACTGAAAATGGATCCCAATGCGGGTTTTGTACACCAGGCTTTGTGATGTCATTGTTTGCCATGTATCACAATGAAAAAGTTATTGATTTGACAAAGATTAATGATGCTTTGTCTGGAAATTTATGCAGGTGTACAGGCTACAAGCCTATTATAAGTGCAGCATATTTGGCGCTTAGTGAAAAAGAAAAAGGAAGTCAGGATTTTTACGAAAGACACCAGGCAAAGTTTGTAGAATCTTTAGTTAAGCTCAGAAATGAAAAGGATGTTAGCTTGAGTTATGCTAAAGACCAAAAAACTCTTCTCTTTGATGCGCCGTCAAATATTCATAAGCTTTCTCAACTTTTGTCTGACAATCCATCAGCAAATATTCTGGCTGCTGGGACTGACTTAAATTTAGAGATTACCCAATCAATGAAGGAGTTTCCTCATATCGTCAGCGTGAATAGAGTCACAGAGCTTAAACAAATAGTTGATAACGGCTCTGAAATTGAAATTGGAGCCGCGGTGAGTTACGAGGAAGCTAAATCAATACTTGTTAAGCACTGGCCAAATTTAAATTCCTTTCTGCAGCGCTTTGCTTCCTTGCCAATAAAAAACTGGGCAACTATTGGTGGCAATATCGCTAATGCATCCCCAATAGGAGATATGGCGCCTGTTCTAATAGCCCTTGAGTCAAAACTCAAGCTTAGAAAGGGGGATTCGAGCCGGGTTATTGCATTGGAAGATTTTTTTATAAGTTATAAAAAAACCTTATTGGAGTCTTCAGAATTTATTGAAAGTATCTTAATTCCGAAGCCATCCAGCGATGACCAATTAATTACTCACAAAATATCAAAAAGATATGAAGATGACATATCAGCAGTCTGTATGGCCGTTAACGTCAAGAGTGATAAATCTAAGCCCTGCTCTGTAAAGATTGGGATGGGAGGAATGTCAGGTATACCTCAAAGGGCTATTGAGCTTGAAAAGGCTCTTTTAGATAATTGGAATAGTGAAGAGCTTAAATCAGTCGCCTACGAGGCTCTTAGTAAAGAGTTTTCGCCTTTCACAGATGTAAGAGCATCTTCTGAGTATCGTCTGAGGGTCTCAGCTGGACTAGCTCAAAAAACTTCTTTGATAATGCAGGGGTATTCTGTTGAGGATCTTGCTCATTATTCGGAGCATTAAACGACATAATGGAGAGTTCATATTAAGCACAAAGGACAAAATTCAGAGCAAATGAAAGGCGTAATTGGATTACCGCTTGAGCATGATAGTGCTCAAATGCATGTCCAGGGAAGTGCGCAATATATTGATGACATCTCAGTACCAAGTGGGACGCTTCATGTTGCTTTTGCCCTAAGCAATGTTGCGCATGGAAGGATTAAAAGTATTGACGTCAGTGCAGCCAAAAAGGCTGAGGGTGTTCATAGTGTTTTGATTGCAGAGGATATCGAAAATCTAATGATTGGGCCTATCATTCATGATGAGCCCCTGCTAGCGTCAAAAGAAGTCTTGTTTTATGGTCAGGCAATCGCGGCTGTCTTGGCTGAGAGTCATGAACTAGCAAAAAAAGCCGCACTATTAGTTACCGCTGATGTCGAAGAGCTAAAGTCTATTGTCTCGATAGAAGATGCAATGGAAAGTAAAAGTTTTATTGATGAGCCAATTATTGTTAGCACTGGTGACTCCAAAAAAGCCATTCAAAATGCGAAAAATGTTTTAACTGGATCACTCTCCATTGGCGGCCAAGAGCATTATTATCTTGAAGGGCAGGTTGCTATATCAATACCAACAGAGAGTAATGAAATGGTTGTCCATTCTTCCACTCAAAACCCTACTGAAGTCCAACATCTAGTGGCTCATGTCTTGGGTGTTCCTCAAAATGCAATTGAAGTTGTTACCAGAAGAATGGGGGGCGGTTTTGGCGGCAAAGAAACAGACTCTTCTCAATTGGCATGTATTTGCGCTATTTTTTCCGAAAAAACGAAGAAGCCTGTCAAAGCAAGATTATCCAGAAAAGATGATATTTTGTTGACAGGAAAGCGTCATGATTTTGAAGCAAATTATGAGGTTGGTTATAGTGATGATGGGCTTATCGAAGGGATAACTATGGACCTTTCGGCAAGGTGTGGATACTCGTTAGATTTGTCAAAGGCGATTGTCTCTCGTGCTCTTTTTCATTCAGATAATGCATACTTCATTCCGAACGCAACTTTTACAGGTTATTTATGTAAAACTAACACTGCATCAAATACTGCTTTCAGAGGTTTTGGTGGTCCTCAAGGTATGCTTGCTATTGAAAATATAGTTGAAGAAATTTCTAATACACTTGGGATCGACCCATTACAAGTTCGAAGGACAAACTTCTACCAGAAAGATACCAATAATGTCACTCCTTATGATCAGGTAATCGAGGATAACATTATCGAGGAAATTACTGACGAATTGATTGATACTAGTAATTATCATTCGAGAAGAAAAGAGATTGATAAATTCAACAAAGAAAATAAATTTTTAAAGAAAGGTCTCGCTTTTTCTCCAGTCAAGTTTGGTATTTCATTTACCACCCAGCTTCTGAATCAAGCGGGCGCTTTAGTCAGTATCTATAAGGATGGCAGTATCTACTTAAATCATGGCGGAACAGAGATGGGCCAAGGTTTATTTGTCAAGGTAGCGCAGGTTGTTGCAAACGAATTTAGTGTCGATATTTCAAGAGTTAAAGTGTCCGCAACATCAACCGCAAAGGTGCCGAATACTTCACCGACTGCGGCCTCATCCGGCTCAGACCTGAATGGTATGGCAGCAAGAGAAGCCTGCCTTCGAATTAAGAGCAACTTAATTGACTTTGCTAAAGAATATTTCGGAGTCAGCGAGAGTTCTATTAAGTTTGAGGATTCCAAGCTTGTAGCAGGCAAAAAACAAATACCATTTAATGAATTTATCATGTTAGCCTACTTGAATCGAGTTGAGCTTTTTAGTAATGGCTTCTACAAAACTCCTAAAATTCATTTTGATCTTGACAAACAGAAAGGGCGACCATTCTTTTATTACTCCTATGGAGCTTGTGTCAGTGAGGTTATAGTGGATTGCTTAACAGGAGAGTACAAACTTCTGGGTGTTGATATTCTGCACGATGTAGGGGCTTCAATCAACCCTGCGATTGATACTGGACAAATAGTTGGTGGCTATATTCAAGGAATGGGATGGCTATGCTCAGAAGAACTGAAATGGAGCGATTCAGGGGTCCTTCTTACAACAGGAGCTTCGACCTATAAGATTCCTGCAATTGGAGACACTCCGGAGCATTTTGAGGTCAAAATCAAGCCTAATATTTCAAATCACGAAAATACCATTCATAAGTCTAAGGCAGTTGGTGAGCCGCCTTTAATGCTTGCGATCTCAACTTGGCTCTCTATCAAAAATGCAATATATAACGCAGACAAAGAAAATATCAGCGGGCTGAATGCTCCAGCGAGCTTTGAGCAGGTGTTTTTTAGTTTAAATAAAACTTTTTAAAAGTTAATTATGAACAGTTGGCTCAAGCACCTAAGGACTGCAATTGCATTAAATAATGGCTTTGTTTTAATCACGATTATTGCCACTAAAGGATCTACCCCATGTAGTCATGGAGATAAGATTGTCTATACAGATAATGAGGTTATTTTCGGAAGTATTGGTGGTGGGAATCTTGAATATAAAGCATTATCTACTGCCAAAGAAATGCTTAATCTTAATGATAACAGTAATCAACTTATTAAGTACCCTTTGGGCGCAACTCTAGGGCAGTGCTGTGGTGGCTATGTAAAGGTTTTATTTGAAAGTTTCGTAGGGAATTATTCCTCTCTTAAGGGTGAAGACTCTTGGGTTGAAAAAGTTTCAAGGTATTACATTGAAAGTGAAGATTTTATTCTTGCGACGAGCATTGATAATGATAAAGACTCAAAATTAGACAAGCAAAAATTTCTCTTAAAACAAAACGACTTCTATTCTTCATCAGAAGATAAACAATTATCAAACTTCGTTAAAGATCACTCATTGAAACTATTGCAAAATTCTCAGTGCTCTACTTTAATTGAGTTTGAGAATGAGTCAGGTTCAGGTTCTACGATATGTTTGGAAAAGGTTGTCTCCAGTGAACTCCTTCCTGTAGCAATTTTCGGTGCCGGACATATATCTCGTGCATTGATGCCAATCCTTATTAATCTTCCAATTAAATTATTTTGGATCGATGACCGTCAAGAGCAATTCGATAAATTTCAGGGAGATACCTCACAAATAAAAATTATTTGTGATGATATGGTGGAAATTACTTCAGATCTTCCAGATAATGTCTATTGTCTTGTGATAACTTATAGCCATCAAATAGATTTTGAGGTTTGTGAAAAAATGATTATTCAAAATAACTTTAGTTATTTGGGTATGATTGGGTCATCCATTAAAGGGAATAAGTTTAGGGATCGATTTAAACAAAAAAATTATTCAGAAGAAGTGATCAATAAATTTACTTGTCCAATTGGTGAAAAACATAAATTTTTGAAATCTCCAACTGCAATTGCAGTCACAATTGCAATGGACTTAATGAACTTTATTGAACATAAAAAGCAGATTGAAGCTCTATGAATTATCAACTAGAAGTATCCAATATTACTAAATCCTACGGCGATCTGAAGGCTAATGATGATGTTTCTTTGAACATTAAAGATTCTAGCATTCATGCACTTCTTGGAGAAAATGGAGCTGGCAAATCAACTTTAGTTAAGATAATTTATGGCTCTTTAATGCCAGACAGTGGAGAAATGAAATGGGATGGCAGTAACTACAACCCTAAGAGCCCATTCGAAGCCAGAGAGAATGGAATTGCAATGGTCTTTCAACACTTCTCACTTTTTGAGTCTTTGACTGTTGAAGAGAACATTATTTTGGGCTTAGACGGGGTGGGTCTGAATGAAAACTTTACCGATGAAATCCTTAAATATTCAAAGCAGTATGGTCTAGATATAAATCCTCAACAAGTGGTTGGTGATCTGTCCGTTGGAGCTCGGCAAAGAGTCGAGATAATACGTTGCTTGCTTCAAAAGCCTAAGCTATTGATAATGGATGAGCCCACTTCGGTTCTCACACCACAAGAGGTTTCTGATTTGTTTGTTACGCTTAGAAAGCTAGCAGATGATGGCTGTTCAATTCTTTACATCTCTCACAAACTAGAAGAGGTTCGAGAAATTTGTAGTGAAGCAACAATCCTAAGAGGAGGTAAGCTAGTTCAAAGTTGTGTACCGCAAGAGCATAGTCAAAAAGAACTAGCTGAAATGATGATTGGAAAGAAGCTCACAGAACTTGCAAGAAGTAATATTAATACAGGGTCAGATATTTTTTCAATCAAGAATCTTAGCTGCCCAAGCGACGACATGTTTGGTGTTGATTTAACTGATATTTCTTTAACCTTAAAGCAGGGTAGTATTGTTGGTATTGCTGGAGTTGCAGGTAATGGTCAAGATGAGTTAATGGAGCTTCTTATTGGTGAAAAAGCTACTGATAACGATGTGCTTTATTTTGATGGTCATGATATTGGCTCCTTAAATTCACATGAGAGACGACAACTTTCAATGTTCTTTATTCCAGAAGAGCGTTTAGGTCATGGTGCGGTTCCTGATATGTCTCTTGACGAGAATATGTTGTTGAGTAGACCAGAGTCAGACAAAATGACCAGTCGTGATGTTATAGATTGGGATATTGTCTCTACTTTTACGCAGAAAGTTATTAGCGACTTTGATGTTCAAACACCTTCTGGCAGAATGCTAGCAAAATCTCTTTCTGGAGGTAATTTACAAAAATTTATGGTTGGCAGAGAGCTTATAAGAAAACCAAAACTTCTCATTGTTTCTCAGCCCACCTGGGGAGTTGATGCTGGATCAGCTAACAATATCCATCAGTCGCTAATCGCTCTAGCAGATCAAGGGTCAGCAATACTTATTATCTCTCAAGATTTAGACGAAATATTAAGCTTATGTGAGCAAATACATGTTCTTTCAGAGGGTAGGCTTTCAGATGCTGTTGATATGAAAAAGGATGGATTAGAGAAAATCTCACAGCTTATGGTGGGAGGTGAAAGCTCATGATTAAGCTAATCCCAAGGGTTGAAAACTCTAAAGCGATGATTTTATTATCTCCATTGCTTGCACTGACACTAACCGCGGTATCAGCATTAATAATATTTATCTTTATTTTGGATGACATTAAAGTTTCAAGCGTTTTTTTCACGCTATTTGTTTTACCACTGACTGACTCCTACTTATTCCCAGAATTATTAGTAAAGGCAGCCCCATTAATGATTATTGGTCTTGGTTTATCAATTGGCTTTAGGGCCGGAATATGGAATATTGGAGCTGAGGGTCAGTATGTCATTGGTGGAATTGCAGGCGGTGCGGTTGGCCTATATTTTTATAATGTTGAGGGTTTTTGGCTCTTACCTTTAATGGCCTTGGCGTCAATCATAGGAGGAATGCTTTATGCGAGTATTGCTGCTTTTCTTCGTATTAGATACCAGGTGAATGAAATTCTGGTTACTCTTATGTTGACCTATGTTGCTGTTCTATTTCTAAGTGCAATGCTTCAGGGTCCTTTGAGAAATCCTGCTGGATTTAATTTTCCCGAGAGTAGGATATTTCATGACAGTGCAATGCTCCCAATTATATGGGAGGGGACTCGTTTACATATTGGATTTATTTTGGCCATTATTCTCTCATTGGTTGCATGGTTCGGAATTAAAAAACATATGTTTGGAATGCAAATTAAGATTACTGGTAGTGCTCCTAGGGCTGCTAAATTTGCTGGATTTAATGACAATAAAACTGTTCTTTATTCTTTGCTAATTTCTGGGGGTTTGGCCGGGTTAGCTGGCTTCTTTGAAGCTTCTGGTCCTGCGGGTCAATTAACACCTGGTCTCCCGCAATTCTACGGTTTTACTGCCATTATTGTTGCCTTCCTAGCTCGATTGCATCCGATTGGAATTGTGTTCTCTTCTTTGTTGATTGCGCTTAGCTATGTGGGCGGTGAGGAAGTCCAGATTGAATATAACCTGCCAAGTTCGATTACTCAAATTTTTCAGGGGATGCTTTTATTTTATTTCCTCGCTTGCGACATCCTAATTAAATATAAAGTTGTGTTAAATAAAACAAAAGACTAAAGACTATGAATGAAAGCCTATTTATAAGTATTATTATTGGAATAACGATTGCTTCGACGCCACTAATTTTTGCTGCAATTGGCGAATTATTAGTGGAGCGGTCTGGTGTTCTTAATCTTGGGGTAGAGGGCATGATGATTGTTGGTGCTCTTCTAGGCTTCATAGTGCAATTTCATACTGGGAGTCCCTATTTAGCTGTTTTAGCTGCTCTTTTAGGAGGTATGGCCATTTCCTCTATTTTCGCTTTTTTAACTCAATTTTTACTGACTAATCAGGTCGCAACTGGGCTTGCACTAACTCTTTTTGGACTAGGTTTATCAGCGTTTGCTGGTCGTGGATATACTGAAGAAACAATTGTTCTAATTAAAGCTATCCATATTCCATTCTTGTCTGATATTCCAGTTATTGGTCCTTTAATCTTCTCGCTGAATCCTCTTGTTTATTTGGCACTTGTAATGGTTTATTTGGTATGGTGGTTTCTTTATAAAACCAAGCAAGGGCTCATATTGCGTTCAATCGGGGATAACCATGATGCAGCTCACGCAATCGGTCATAACGTAGTTAGGTATAGATTTATGGCTATCTTGTTCGGAGGAGCTATGGCTGGACTTGGCGGTGCTTTCTTGTCACTTGTTCAGGTCCCAATTTGGGGTGAAGACATGACTGCGGGTAGGGGATGGATTGCACTTGGGCTGGTAGTTTTTGCTTCATGGCTACCATTCAGAATTATTTTGGGAGCCATTTTATTTGGCGGGATAACCGTCCTCCAGCTTCATGCCCAAGGCTTCGATATAAGAATAAGTGCCCAATATTTATCAATGTTGCCTTATCTTGCAACCATTATCATACTAGTGAGTTTAAGAATAAGACTAAAAAATAAAACAAATCGCACAGTACCCAATTGTTTGGGTAGAATATTTCATTCAACATCCTAGATTGATGATTGTATTTTTAAAAGTAAGTAATTTTGTTCAACAACTAAAGGAGAAGAAGTATGTCTATTAGTAGATTCTCTAGTATTTTAAAACTATCTTTTTTGAGTGTAGTTTTAGCGTTTACTAGTAATGTCTCAGCTGATCCTGTTAAAGCTGCTTTTGTCTATATTGGTCCAACAGGTGACCATGGATGGACTTTTGCGCATGACGAAGGGGTTAAGTATGCAAAGGAAAAGTTAGGTGATGACGTCATCATGACAACGATTGAAAACGTTGCGGAGAACTCTGACTCTGAGAGAGTTATTACCAGCCTTGCGAGAAAAAATGATATTGTATTTACAACATCATTCGGTTATATGAATCCAACTGTTAAAGTTGCAAAGCGCTATCCAGACGTTAAGTTTGAGCACGCTACTGGTTACATGTTAGAGGATAACTTATCTGTCTATTCAGCGAGATTCTATGAAGGAAGACATGTTATTGGTAAGATTGCTGGAAGAATGACAAAGAGCAATGTTATCGGTTACATTGCATCATTCCCAATTCCTGAAGTAATTCGTGGAATCAACTCTGCATTTTTAGCTGCTAAGTCAGTTAATCCTGACGTCCAAATAAAGGTTGTTTGGGTTTACACTTGGTATGATCCAGGTAAGGAAGCGGATGCTGCTAACGCTCTAATTGCTCAAGGTGCTGACGTACTGATGCAACACACTGACTCTACTGCTGCAATGTCAGTTGCTGAGGAGAAAGGTATCTATGCATTCGGTCAGGCTTCAAACATGCGTGAATGGGGTCCAAACGCTCAGTTGACAGGAATTATCAATGATTGGGGTCCTTACTATGCAGATAGAATTGCTGCAGTAAGAGATGGAACTTGGACTTCTTCTGACACATTTGCAGGTGTTCAGCAAGGAATGGTTAAGTTTGCTCCAATGAACAATAATATGCCTACAGAAGTCAAGAATGAGGCAATGCAAACTATTATTGACTTGTCAATGGGTAAAGTTCATCCATTTACCGGTCCAATTAATAAGCAAGATGGTAGCCCATGGCTAGCAGAAGGCGAAACGCCTCCTAACTTCCCTGATCTACTGACAATGGATTTCTATGTAGAGGGTATTGACAGTAAGTATCCAAACTAAAATTCATTAGTTGATATTAAAAGCGCGTCTCATTTTAAGGCGCGCTTTTTTTATGCAAGAATAAAAAAAGTAAAGTAGAGATTATTTAAATAACTAATTACTTCTTTTTTTCATTCTCAATGACGCTATCATTCATCTCTTTCTCAATATTATCCATCATCTCGTTATGAGACTTCGATGACCAATCATTAGCTGGCTTTTTAGGTTTTTTTGGTTGAGTGCTCTCACGAACTCTGAAAAAGGACGAGAATATTAAACCTGCCTCAAACAAAAGCCAAATAGGGATTGCAATTAGAAACTGTGAAATAACATCAGGCGGCGTAAGAATCATCCCGATGACGAATGATCCAATAATGATGTAGGATCGATTCTTTTTAAGTTTTTGAGGTGTGGTTACACCAAAAATAATCAATAGAATTGTAACCACTGGAACTTCAAAAGCTACCCCAAAGGCAAAAGAAACTTTGAGAATAAAATCTAAGTAATACTGAATATCAGGAGCGAAATTTACTGATTCAGGGCCTACCCCTGCAAGAAAGCCAAAAATGACTGGAAAAACAATATAAAAGGAAAAAATAAGTCCAATATAAAATAAGAGGGTAGATGAGACAACAAGCGGAAGAATCAATCGTTTTTCATGTCGATAAAGACCAGGTGCAACAAACATCCATAGCTGATAAAGAAGATAGGGCATTGCGATGTAAATGGCTAAAATTAATGACATCTTTAATGGCGTTAAAAAAGGAGATATAACACCAATTGCGATGAGATTTGAGCCTGGTATAGCCTGAACAATAGGCGCTGCAATAAAATTGTAGATTTCATCAGCGAATGGAAACAATACGATGAAAAAAATAGCAATTGCGATTACAGAGCGCAATAAAGATCTTCTAAGTTCTATAAGGTGCTGAACTAAAGGAAGCTTTTCCAATGAATGCTTTTGATCAGGCATTAGTTATTTTGGTTTTTTATTTGAATATAAATTTTCTTCTTTCAGCGAGTCGACACTGGACTTTATATCTTCGGTGACCTCTGAAAGTATTACCTTTTCTTCGTCCATAGACAACTGTTCTTTTATTTCATCCACTTTCAACTCTTCGTTAATGTCAGACTTTATTTTGTTTAAAAATTGATTAAGCTTGCCAAAATAAAGCCCAGCCTTTCTTGCAAGAGATGGCATCTTTTCTGGTCCAACGACAATAAGGGTAATAATGCCTATGATGGCAATTTCCCAAAAGCCAAAATCAAACATGAGGTTGAGTGGTTAAAAAGAATTTATTTCTTATCCGATTGATCATCATTAGCCTCAACTTTGGCCTCAATGATCTCTTCTTTATCTTCAGTTTCAGATTCTTTCATGGAGGTCTTGAAGCCCTTAATCGCACCTCCAAGTTCGTTGCCAATATTTTTAAGTCTCTTACCGCCAAATATCAAAAGGACAATCACTAAGATGATAATTAATTCAAACGGTCCCGGCATACCCATAGTATTTCTCCTGAATAAGAATATGTATATTTTACACTTTTATAGATTTTGGTTTTGAAGAAGGTGACACTATTGAAATTACTATAATTTTTGAGTTAAGTTTCATATAATGGAACATTGTACTAATAGTTGGACAAATTTATTCAAATGAATTCATATTGATGTATACTTACATTTGATTTGTCATATTGAAGTGAATTTCTTCACTGCAAATATGTAATCAAAAAGAAGTTTGCTTTCTTAAAAATAGGAGATAAAAAAGTGAAAAAAATATTTAAAAACCAAATAGCGTTAGCACTTGCCGGTATTCTGGCTGGTACTTCCGCTGTAGCTGGAACACTTGTCATTAATGGTGACACGTCAGATCCAGCACCAAAAGCTGCTTTCCAGGCTGTTATTGATGGATTTGAGGCAGAAAATCCGGATGTTGATGTTGTTTATAACCTTTTTGATCATGAAGGATATAAAGCAGCAATTCGCAACTTCCTAAGTGCTGATGCACCAGATATCGCATTCTGGTATGCAGGAAATAGAATGGCTCCATTCGTTGAAGCTGGACTATTTGCACCGATCGATGATGTATGGGCTGACCAAGGCCTTTATTCATTAATGGCTTCTTCAGCTCCAGGTATGACAATGGACGGTAAGAAATGGGGTATTCCATATACTTACTACAACTGGGGAGTATACTATCGTCAAGACATTTTTGAAGATTTAGGTATTGCAGTTCCAACAAATTGGGATGAGTTTATTGCTGCTGGTGAAACTTTAAAGGCTAACGGCATTACTCCAATTACTATTGGAACTAAATGGTTATGGACAGCAGGTGGTGTATTCGACTACTTAAACCTTCGTACAAACGGCTATGATTTCCATATGGCCTTAACAAGTGGTGATATCGCTTGGACTGATGATAGAGTGCGCGCAACAATGGCGAACTATCAGCAGTTAATTGATGGTGGTTTCTTCCTAGAAAACCATGCTGCACTTAGCTGGCAGGAGGCTTTAGCCCCTATGGCTAATGGAGAGGCTGCTATGTACATTATGGGTAACTTTGCTGTAGCTCCGTTAAAAGAGTTAGGTCTTGATGACAGCACTCTTGGCCTATTCCAATTCCCTGAAATTACTCCAGGAATCCCAATGGCTGAAGAGGCACCTACAGATACAATTCATCTAACTGCTGGTGCTAAAAACGTTGTAGATGCTAAGCGTTTCTTAGCTTATGCTGCGCGTCCTGATGTTCAGACAGCTTGGAACAAAGCGCTTGGCCAGTTGCCTACAAATGCTGGTGCAGGTGTAACTGATGACAAGTTCTTGAATCAAGCATTTAGCATGCTAAACAATGATGCTCCTGGTGGTGTTGCTCAGTTCTATGATCGTGACACTAAAGCTGAAATGGCCTCTATTGGTATGGAAGCTTTCCAAGAGTTCATGGTTAAGCCTGAGCGTTTAGAGAAGATTCTAGAGCGTCTAGAAAAAGCTCGTCAAAGACTTTATTAATCAATAAGGTTTTACAATGTCCCGTGTTCAAGTATTCTTGACACGGGACTTTTTTTTCAATTTTCAATATAATCTGAAGTAGATATGTATTCTTACTGGAAAAATAATCAACTAAAGATAGCGCCATGGATTTTTCTAGCACCTGGCATCTTGATGTTTTCTGTTTATGTTATTTTTCCAATCTTTCAATCCATTAATTTAAGTTTCTATCAATGGGATGGCTTGGGAACAAAGACATATATTGGTGTAGATAACTATATCGAACTTATCGATGATGAGTACTTCATTGTTTCATTAAAAAATAATGTTATTTGGCTTGTTTTATATCTTTTAGCAGTTCCAGCAGGACTTTTTGCTGCATTATTTCTTAATCAAACAGTCAGAGGAATACGAATCTATAAATCTATATTTTTCTTTCCTTTTGTTATTTCTCAGGTTGTTGTTGGACTAGTATTTAGTTGGTTTTATGACCCTTCCAACGGCCTTCTAAATGTTATATTAGAGTTTTTTGGTTTTGATTCAATTGCTATTCTTGCCGAGGAGGACTATGTCACCTATGGCATCATTGCGGCAGGATTATGGCCTCAAACGGCATACTGTATGATTCTTTACTTAACTGGTTTAAATTCGGTTGACCCTGAACAAATCGAGGCGGGCCGAATTGACAATGCTAGAGGTTGGAGAATGTTATGGTATGTCATCTTGCCTCAGCTTAAACCTGCAACCTTTATCGCAGTAGTTGTGACGATTATTGGGGCTTTAAGATCCTTCGATTTAATTGATATTATGACTGGCGGTGGTCCATGGGGGTCCAGCCGAGTTCTTGCCTATTATATGTACGAAAAAGCCTTCTCAGAGTATGGATTTCGAATGGGTTACGGCGCTGCTATTGCAGTTGTTCTTCTAATAATAATGATGATTTATATTGCGACAATTCTTTATAGGCTTTATCGTGATGAGAAGGGGGGCTGAATATGTTTCCAACGCCAATTGAAAGAACAAGGCCATCAACTCAGCTCTTATATAAGATTGCACTTCCACTATCGATTATTATTTGGCTTCTTCCACTCCTCGCGGTTGCACTAACCTCAATTCGCTCTGGTGCAGATATTAATTCAGGAAACTACTGGGGAATGCCACTTGGTTACTATATTCTTAACAGCTTCAAGATTACTATACCAACGGTAGTTGGAGCACTAGTCTTATCAAGTCTTACTGGTTTTGCATTAGGGGTTTATCGCTTCAAGATGAATCTATTTGTGTTTTTTATGTTCGTTGCTGGAAACTTTATTCCTTTCCAGATACTTATGGTTCCAGTCAGAGACCTTTCTTTGTCACTTGGACTATATAACTCAGTATGGGGTTTAGTAGCTTTTCATATTGCATTCCAAACCGGTTTTTGTACGTTTTTTATGCGTAACTTTATACGAGCACTGCCTTATGAGCTTATAGAGTCTGCAAGAGTTGAAGGGGTTTCAGAATTTAAAATTTTCTGGCATATCGTAGTTCCTCTTATGAGGCCTGCGATGGCCGCCTTGTCGGTATTGATTTTTACTTTTATATGGAATGATTATTTCTGGGCCATTGTATTAACCCAGGGCGCTGAAGCTATGCCTGTGACGGCAGGATTAAACTCATTGAATGGTCAATGGGTATACAACCAACACCTAGTATCAGCTGGCTCAATCATCGCAGCACTGCCTCCTGTACTGATGTTCTTTCTTATGCAGAAACACTTTATTGCTGGTTTAACACTTGGAGCCGTCAAATAATGAAACAGTGGCGACTTGATACTGAGAATCAGACGTTGGTGTTATCGTCCAATAATAATAGATTGCCCTGCGTTATTTATTGGGGTCATAGGTTGTCGAGTCATGAAAACTTAGATGAGTTAAAAAAAGCTTCAAAAAAAGACTGGGGTGATAATCTACTAGATCAAGTTCCTGAGCTCTCAATCTTGCCAGAGCAATCGGCTAACTTTTCTGGCCAATTAGGATGCAAGATTAGAAATATCCATGGTCATTTACTTTCACCAAAATTTGTTTTTCATAGTGACAAGTTGGAATCAGCCTCTTTAACTTTAATCTTTAAAGACAAGGCCTTAGGGCTCACTTATACAGCTTATGTTAATGCAATGAAAGATAATGACGTATATGCTTTAAGCTCAAAGGTTGAAAGCAAGGATAAAGTTATTTTGGAATGGCTCTCTGCTCCAGTTATAGAGGTCACGCAGGCAAGTGAAGAGATGGTAGATTATGGCGGTCATTGGAGCGGTGAATTCAGGCGACAAGTCACGCCTTGGGTAACCGGTATCCATTTAAGAGAGTCAAGAGTTGGAACAACCAGTCATGCCCATTTTCCAGGCTTAATTGTTCCAACAATTGAAAGTAGTGAGAATGCTGGCTCCTGCTATGGCTTCCACTATGGCTGGTCTGGTGGTCATCGTATGATAGCTGAGCAGCTTCAAGATGGTCGAAGACAAATTCAGTTTGGGAATACTGAGAACAGTGAATTAATTCCTGGGGAAAGCTTTAAAACCGCAAAACTTTATATCTGCCATTCAAATAATGGAATGGGTGGTCTAGGTTCCATATTTAGAGACTTTGTAGCAAATAGAATTGTCGATTTCCCACATGATTCTATCAGGCCTGTTCACTATAATTGTTGGGAGGCGGTTTACTTTAATCACAACATTGATGAGCTCAAGGAAATAGCCAGTATCGCTGCTGATATTGGGGCTGAAAGGTTCGTGCTTGATGATGGTTGGTTTAAAGGGAGAAATAGCGCTAACTCAAGTTTAGGTGATTGGACTGTTGATAATCAAAAATATCCACAAGGAATGCATCCTTTGGTGAGTCATATCCACTCCATGGGAATGACATTTGGTCTTTGGTTTGAGCCTGAGATGGTTAGTCCAGATAGTGATTTGTTTCGCTCTCATCCAGACTGGATTTTGGGAGAAAAAGATCAGGCTCTCGGAAGAGAGCAATACGTTCTTGATATTTCCATAAAAGAAGTACAAGAATATCTATTTAAGAGTATTGACAAAATCTTGAATGAATACCCAATAGACTATATTAAATGGGACCATAACAGAGTATTGCCGCATCCAGATGCATCTCAAACTAGGGCTTTATATCGCCTTTTAAGTCGAATAAGACAGGCACACCCGTCTCTCGAAATTGAGTCCTGTTCTTCTGGCGGCGGTCGAATTGATTATGGTGTTTTGGAGCATACCCAAAGAGTTTGGTTGTCCGATAGTAATGATGCTTTAGAAAGGTTGCGAATTCAGCATGAGGCGCTTTTATGGCTTCCTTTGTCTGTAACCGGGAGTCATGTTGGTCCAGAGGTTTGTCATACATCAGGAAGAGTATTATCAATGTCTTTTAGAGCGTGGGTTGCAGCGCAAAGACATATGGGTTTCGAGATGGATCCAAGAGAGCTTTCTTTAGAAGACAAGTTACTCCTTAAGTCAATAACAAAATGGTGGAAAGAAAATAGAGAATGGATGATGTCAGCAAATGTTCTTAGGCTTCCATGTATTGATAATAGTATCGTTGCTGAAATTCAAATTAATTCTAAAGACAATCATTTTGTAGTTTTTGCAGGTCAAAATACTGCTTCAGAATTAAGTTCATCAGTCTCTCTGGTCCTTGCTGGGCTTGATTCTGAGTCGATGTATAATGTTTCACTTATTAACAAAAATGAAATAAAGTCATTGGGTAAGTCAAAGGAAGGTCTTATGACCAATAATTTAAGGCTCAGTGGACAATTTCTCATGACTCAGGGCATTCAATTACCTAAAATTTTTCCAGCAAATATGATGGTGATAGAGGGAGATAAGGCAGCATGACCAAATCTAATAACCGTCGTTCATCGAACTGGTATGGAAAAATGGATAAAGATGGATTTATTCATCGTAGCTGGATGAAAAGTCAAGGTCTTCCTGACCATGTTTTCGATGGCCGTCCAATTATAGGTATTTGTAATACATGGTCTGAGCTTACGCCTTGTAATGCAGGATTGAGAAAGCTTGCTGAAGGTGTAAAAAGAGGGGTTTGGGAAGCTGGAGGCGTTCCTCTTGAATTTCCAGTAATGTCTCTAGGTGAAACACAAATGAAGCCTACTGCAATGCTCTTCAGAAATCTCTTATCAATGGATGTTGAGGAGAGTATTAGGGCCTATGGAATTGATGGGGTGGTTCTTTTAGGTGGCTGTGATAAGACTACTCCTGGACAACTTATGGGTGCGGCTAGTGTTGACTTACCAACCATTGTTGTCTCTTCAGGTCCAATGCTCAATGGAAAGTATAAGGGTCAAGATATAGGTTCTGGAACAGATGTGTGGCGCTTTTCAGAAGAAGTCAGGGCTGGTGATATGACACTCAAAGAGTTTATGGCGGCTGAAACAGGGATGAGTCGATCTTCAGGAGTTTGTATGACAATGGGAACTGCTTCAACAATGGCAAGTCTAGTTGAAGGAATGGGTCTGAGTTTGCCGACAAATGCTACACTTCCTGCAGTCGATGCAAGGCGAATGACCCTTGCACATCTGTCAGGCAAAAGAATTGTGGAAATGGTTGAAGAAGAGCTTAGCCTATCAAAGATTTTAACCAAGGAAAGTTTTCAAAATGCAATCACTTTGAATAGTGCTATTGGCGGCTCAACTAACTCAGTGATTCATCTTTTAGCAATTGCTGGAAGATCAGAAATTGAGTTAAATTTAGAGGATTTTGAAAAAGCTGAAGATATTCCATTATTAGTTAACTGTATGCCTTCAGGAAAATACCTAATGGAAGATTTCTGTTATGCTGGAGGAATACCGGCTGTTATGGATCAAATTAAGAACTTTATTAGGCCTGCGAATACAATATTAAATAAAGATATTACTCATTATTTTGATGAGGCCGAAATTTTGAATGAAGATGTTATTAGGACGATTGACAAGCCTCTAAAGCATTCAGCGGGTTTGAAAGTGCTCAGAGGAAATCTTGCTCCAAATGGGGCCATTATTAAGCCAGCTGCCGCTTCTGAAGATTTGCTTAAACATGAAGGGGAAGCTTATGTTTTTGAGGATATTGAGGATTTAAAGGAAAATATCGATCGTCCTGACCTGCCAGTGACTAAAGATACTGTTCTAGTTCTAAAGGGTTGCGGCCCTAAAGGATATCCTGGTATGCCAGAGGTTGGCAATATGCCAATTCCTAAGGTACTTGTTGAGCAAGGCGTGAGAGACATGGTGCGTATATCCGATGCAAGGATGTCAGGAACAGCTTTTGGAACCATAGTCTTGCATGTTGCTCCAGAAGCCCATGCAGGTGGCCCAATTTCAATTGTAAAAACTGGTGATCGAATACAGGTTGATGCAAAGAATGGTCTGCTTGAGTTATTGGTTACAGAGGAAGAAATTAACGAGCGCTTAAAGTCAAGAAAGCAACCGAAAGAGAATTATTCACGCGGTTACGCGAAACTGTATGTCGAAACCGTTATGCAGGCTGATAAAGGCGCAGATTTAGATTTTTTGGTGGGTAAAGATACTCGCCTTCCTAACCGAGAATCACACTAATGAAAAATTACGCAACTTTTAATGATTTAGAAGACACTTCAGTTTTTATTACTGGCGGAGGTTCAGGAATTGGAGCCGCGCTCACTGAAGGATTTTTGTCGCAGGGGGCAAAAGTAGCTTTTGTGCAGAGGTCAAAGTGTGATGAGTTTTTAGATCAAGTTTCATCAAAATATAAGCATAATCCATTGTTTATTCAATGCGACATTACAGATACAAACAATCTAAAGGCTGCAATCTCAGAATCATCTAGAGTTAATGGCGAGATTAATGTATTGATTAATAATGCAGCAAACGATACGAGACATTCTCTTGAAGATATGACGCCAGAAGAATGGGATCAGGCAATAAGCATTAATCTAAAACCTCATTTCTTTTCAGCTCAAGCTGTTGCACCATCTATGAAGGCCCAAGGTGGTGGAAGCATCATTAATCTTTCTTCTGCCTCCTATCTGATGGGTAACGCAGGGTATCCAGCCTATGTAGCTTCAAAAGCAGGTATTACAGGCTTAACACGGAGTTTGGCTCGTGAGCTTGGAGGTGATGGCATTAGAGTTAATACATTAATTCCTGGCTGGGTTTTAACAGAAAGACAAATGAAGCTTTGGGCTAACGATAAAGACCTATCAAGTCACATGAAAAAACAGTGCCTCAAAGAGCACTTAGTGCCTGATGACTTGATTGACTCTAGTCTTTTTTTAGCATCTAAAGCGTCTCGAATGATTACTGGTCAGGCCATAGTGGTTGACGGTGGTGTTGTAGTTACAGGATAGTTAAGATGAGTGAAATTAAAGCTAAATGGATTGCAGCAGACTGGGGAACAACTCATATGCGTGCTTGGGCTATCGGAGAGGAAGATAGAGTTTTGGCTTTTAGAGAGTCTAATGAAGGCATGAAAGATCTTCAACAAAATGAATTCGAGCCTGTTTTACTGAGACTCATTGAGAGTTGGCTAGATGACACTAAAGTTACAACTGTGATGGCTTGCGGTATGGTTGGAGCTAAGCAAGGATGGGTTGAAACCCCTTACTTAAAAACGCCTTGTGTTCCTCTTGATAATAATCAGCTGACCACTGCTAATACTCATGATAAGCGTATTAAAGTTCATCTTGTGCCTGGAGTTATGCAGCATCACCCAGCTGATATTATGAGAGGTGAGGAGACCCAAATAGCAGGATTCATAAATAAAAATTTAGATTTCAATGGTGTTGTATGCCTCCCAGGTACTCATGCAAAATGGGCTAACATCAAGGAAGGGCAAATAACAAGCTTTAAAACCTTTATGACAGGTGAGCTCTTTGGTGTTATTTCAAGCCATACTCTGATTAGGCATTCAACTTCGATCAAGGGGTGGAATCAAGATAGTTTTGAAGCAGGCGTTTTAGAGGGATTTAACAATCCAGGCTCAATTGCGTCAAACCTTTTTTCCCTGAGGTCCGAATCTATAGTTAATGATTTGAATCGCGACCAAGCAAGATCAACACTGTCAGGACTGCTTCTGGGTGTTGAACTTAATGGGGCTAAAAATTTTTGGCAGGGTAATAACGTTACCCTAATTGGCTCAGAGCTCTTATCGAATAATTACCATCAAGGGTTAAAAATTCTGGGAGGTCAAAGTCAATTATTTAGTCTCGAGACCGCGACCTTGTCTGGCTTAAGTTCTGCCTTTAGAGAGCTCAATAATAGTTAAGTAACATGGAAAGGAATATCATTGCCATCTTAAGGGGAGTCAGGCCAGAAGAAGTGCTTCAAATAGCAGCATGTGTTGTAGATTCAGGAATTACTCAAATAGAGGTCCCAATGAATTCTCCAGATGTTTTTGATAGTATTCAATTGCTTCATGATGAACTAGCTGAGCATATTTCTGTCGGTGCTGGAACAGTAACCAGTGTAAATCAGGTTAAGACCCTTGAAAGTATAGGTATTGACTTTATTGTTTCTCCAAATTTCGATCCAAAGGTTGTCGAGGCAACAAAGAATGCAGGAATGTTGAGTTATCCTGGTGTGATTACTCCGACAGAATGCTTTTCAGCTTTAAATTGCGGAGCTGATGGACTCAAGTTCTTTCCGGCATCCCTTCTTGGAGTGGCTAATTTGATGGCCTTAAAGGCAGTTCTTCCAGATAAAATCCCTTTATACATGGTTGGCGGTGTTGGGCCAGAAAACTTTTCGTCATGGTTCAGTGCTGGAGCGACTGGCTTTGGTATTGGCTCAGGAATCTACAAGGCTGGAGATACATCTCAGACCGTTGCTTTGAAAGCTAAACAGATTGTTCAATCATACGACGAAGCAAAAAAATGATTAAAGAGTATTTGTCGGTTGATTCTTGCAGTTTGGGAGAGGGGCCTCTATGGCATCCAAAGCTAGACTCTTTGTTTTGGTTTGACATTAACGCCCATAAGATGTTCAATTGGAAGGACGGTGAATTAAAAGTTTGGAAATTCTCTGAGCCAGTATCTGCTGCTGGCTGGGTTGATGACGAAAGCTTAGTTGTTGCCACTGCGTCATCACTAATTAGGTTATCGCTCACCTCAGACATCAGAACATCTTTAGTCGACTTAGAGGCTGACATGCCGCATACACGCTCAAATGATGGCCGAGCTGACCCATGGGGCGGATTTTGGATTGGGACAATGGGACTCAATGCAGAAAAAGAAGCGGGCTCAATCTATCGTTTTTACAAAGGCCAGTTAAAAAAAATACATCAACACTTGACTATTCCAAATAGTATTTGTTTTTCACCCGATAAAAGATTTGTTTACTTTGCAGACACTAGACAAGAGAAAATCTGGAGACAAGATCTAGACCTAGATTCAGGCTGGCCAATTAATGAGCCAACTGTATTTATTGATTTTAAAGCGCAAGGCCTTCATCCTGACGGATCCGTTTGTGATAGCGAGGGCTTTCTTTGGAATGCTCAATATGGAGCTTCTAGGTTAGCTAGATACAGTCCAGAGGGGTGGTTAGACAGAGTAGAGAACTTTCCAGCTTCTCAAGTCACATGCCCAGCTTTTGGGGGTGAATCCTATAGCACTATTTTTGTTACGTCTGCTAGCCAGGGGCTTAATGATGGTGATTTGAAAGTTGAACCATTGGCTGGTAAAGTGTTTCATTTTGAATCTGACGCGGTCGGTCTGGCTGAGTATCAAGTCGTATTGTGAGGCAATCATGAATCCAAAACTAGGAAGCTGTTATTATCCTGAACACTGGCCTGAGGATCAGTGGCAGAAGGATGCAGAGGATATGATTGCTTCAGGTTTAACCTGGGTTAGAATTGGAGAATTTGCCTGGAGTCGACTAGAGCCAGAAGAGGGTGATTACAACTTCGAATGGCTTGATCGAGCTATTTCCATTTTGGGCTCTGCTGGTTTAAATGTCGTCATGAGTACCCCAACTGCAACACCTCCTCGATGGGTTGTTGACAAGTGGCCAGATATGCTTATTGTGGATGATGAAGGGCGGACTCGTCGATCTGGATCCAGAAGACACTATTGCTTTTCGCATGAGGGGTATCTGAATGAGGCGATCAAAATTTCAGAAATCGTTGCCAAGCGATATGGAGCAAATCCATACATTAAGGCATGGCAGCTCGATAATGAATATGGCTGTCACGACACAACTCTTTCATACAGTGTCTCGGCTTTAAGAGCTTTTAGAATCTGGCTTGAAAAAAAATATAAAACGATTGATCGACTCAATGAGTCATGGAAGAATGTTTTCTGGTCTATGGATTACAATGATTTTGAACAAATAGAGTTACCAAATTTAACGGTTACCGATCCTAATCCAATTCATGCCCTCGACTTTAGGCGCTTCAGCTCGGACCAAGTTATTAATTTCAATCAAAGTCAGTCTCAAGTCTTAAGAAAATATACTCAAATGCCCCTGATTCATAACTATATGGGTCGTATTACTGACTTTAATCATTATGAAGTAGGAGAAGATTTGGATGTAGCAAGCTGGGATAGTTACCCTTTGGGTTTTCTTGAGGATCGATCAAATCAAAGTGATGAATTTAAGACCAAATTTATGCGTTTTGGGGATCCAGATTTTCAGTCTTTTCATCATGATTTATACCGAACTGTTGGTAATGGCAGGTGGTGGGTTATGGAGCAGCAGCCTGGACCAGTTAATTGGGCGCCATTCAATCCTGAACCTGCAACTGGAGCGGTCAGACTTTGGACCTGGGAGGCGATTGCTCATGGCGCTGAAGTGGTTAGTTATTTTCGCTGGAGACAAGCTCCATTTGCACAAGAGCAAATGCATGCAGGACTTCAAAGGCCTGATGGGGTAGCTGCTCCAGGTTTAAATGAGGCATCTCAGGTGTTTTCTGAGTTGAAGAATTTTGAGAGTATTGATCAAGTACAATCAAAAATTGCACTTATTTTTGACTACGAGAGTTGTTGGGCCTGGGAAGTTCAACCTCAAGGTAAAGACTTTAACTATTTTGAGTTGGTTTATGATTATTACAAGGCTCTTAGAGCGCTTGGACTATCAATAGATATTTTGCCTCCAAATCAAGGTGATTTAAGCGGCTATAAAGTGGTTTTAATGCCCGGCTTAATGCATATTGGAGATGAGCTCAGCAGAGCAATGAAGGAGTTTGACGGTGTTTTAATTTCAGGACCAAGAACTGGTTCCAAAACTCTTGATATGGCTATACCTGAAAAACTACCACCGTTAATACCAGGCATCAACGGGACGGTTGCTCGCGTTGAATCATTAAGGCCAAATGTAACAATATCAATCAAAGAGCTAGGAAATTTTAAAAAGTGGATGGAGACTTTGGTTGACTCTGACAATGTTATTCAATTCTGTGATGACGGTAGGCCAGCAATTATTGGAAATGAAAACAATTTTTATATTACTGGTTGGGCTGATCAGGAGACTTTAAAAAATATATTCTCTGGAGTATGCGACTCTCAAGATATAAGTTTTACTGAGTTAAATGATTGTGTAAGAACAAGAGAGACCTCAAGCTACCGTTTTTGGTTTAATTTTAGTGAAGAGGAGTCAACAGTTGGTTCAATCAAAATTCCAGCCTCAGGAGTGATCTGGGAAGCTATTTGATTTATTTAATTCTGAGCTCAGTTTTAGGGTCAAAAAGTAAAACTTTTGAAGTTTTAGCTTCTATCCCAACCATTGAGCCAGTTGCAGGTAGTTTTTCTTCTCTTGATTCAACTACAATCTTTTCGCCATTTGGTGTTTTAAGGTAGACATAAGAAATATCTCCTAATGCCTCAGTGAATTCAACTTCAAGGTCCCCTTTATCAACAAGATTTAGATGCTGAGGTCTCATACCAATAAGTAATTCTGAGTGAGAAGAAGAAATTGATTTACTGATCTCAATATTGATCGATTTTAGGCTAGGTATTGAAAGTTTAGATCCATTAACCTCGCCTCTGACAAAATTGATTGTTGGCGAGCCAATAAACCCTGCAACAAAAACATTTTTGGGGTCATCATAAAGCGATAGAGGTGTTCCAACCTGCTGAACTAAGCCATCCTTTAAGACAACTATCTTGTCAGCCAAGGTCATAGCTTCAACTTGGTCATGTGTAACATAAATAATGGTCGTACCCAGTTCGCGATGAAGTCGGGAGATTTCAACACGCATTTCAACCCTAAGTTCAGCATCAAGGTTAGATAAAGGCTCATCAAATAAAAATACTTCTGGTCCCCTAACAATTGACCTGCCTATAGCAACTCTTTGTCTTTGACCACCGGAGAGAGTTTTAGGTTTTCTATCAAGATACTCCTCCAAGTGGAGAATAGCTGCAGCTTCGTTAACCTTTTTATCAATTTCAGCCTGAGGAACTTTGGACATCTTAAGTCCAAAGCCCATATTTTCCTTAACTGTCATATGAGGGTAAAGAGCATACGACTGAAATACCATCGCAATTCCTCGATCAGCAGGGTGCATACTGGTAACGTCTTTATCTCCAATATGAATTTGCCCGCTGGTCACCTCCTCTAAACCAGAAATCATTCTAAGTAATGTAGACTTTCCGCAACCTGATGGGCCAACGAAGACGCAAAATTCACCATCTTGAATCTCTAAGTCAATTCCATGGATGACTTCTAATTCATCATATTTTTTTGTAGCGTTGGATATATTTAAAGATGCCATAACTAATTCAATTTAAACTAATATTTTTTTTCTGGGAAGCTCCAAGCTCCAGCCTCTCTTCCAATTAATTCAGAAGTCTCGAGTAATTCAGGCTTAAATTTTTCAAGGCTTTTAAGGCTATGAATATCAATCGAGCTAGTAATCGAAAGACCGCCAATAACCTTGCCATTAGATGTAAGGATTGGCGAAGAGATGCAAATGATTTTTTCCTCATGCTCCTGTCGATCAAACGCAATCCCCTCTTTTTTAATAGAGGCCAGTTCTTTTTTTAGTGCTTTCGCAGAGGTAATCGTGTGTTGCGTATATTTATGAAAAGCTTGCTTCGATATTACCTTATTTAACTCTGACTCATCCAAGAAAGCCATCATTGCCTTTCCTACACCCGTACAGTAAGCGGGCCCAACCTTGCCAGCTTGAGAATACATCTCAATGGGTGATGCAGGATTTCTCTTGTCAACATACAAAACTTGACCATTATCGAGCTCTGCAAGATGAACTGTTTCTCCAACTTTTGCTGATAAATCATCAATAAAAGGAACAGCAACAGGAGCTAGTGAACTTTGTAACCATGCAGAATGAGCCATTCTCACAAGCTTAAGTCCGAGCTTGTAAGTTTGCTCTTCTTCATTGTAGCTAAGCATATCTTGATTTAAAAGTGTTTGGAGGAGCCTGTAAAGTGTAGCTTTTGGATACTTGCTGGTTTTTAACAAACTTGAGAATCTAACTGGAGATCCAATTTCAGCAACTTCACTCAGAACGTCAAGCGCTTTTCCAACAGTGCCGTCTCCTCGTTTCTCATTTGTCATATCTTAACTCAGTGTATATTCAAAATTAATGGCTCTAAGCAATGTTTTTAGGGTCATTTTTGAATAAATTTTAACAGATAATGTATACTACATTTGAATAAGTTTTCAATAGTAAAACTATGTTTCATTATTTGGAAAAACTTGATAAAATTCATTATATTGGTCCTTAAAAAAGGCAAATTTAACAATAAATTTAAGAGAATAAGATGGCAAAAAAGAGTACGTATGTTCTATCAATTGATCAGGGGACAACCTCATCGAGAGGTGTTATATTTGATAAAAACTATGAAATTGTTTCAATAGGTCAAAAAGAATTTACACAATTTTTCCCAGATTCGGGTTGGGTTGAGCATGATCCAGAAGAGATTTGGATGTCTACGCTTGAAAGTTGTCACAGCGCTCTCAAAGAATCAAAAATAGACCCGAGCCAGATTCGAGCCGTTGGTATTACAAATCAGAGAGAAACTACAGTAGTGTGGGATAAAGACACTGGTAAGCCTATTTATAATGCAATTGTATGGCAAGATCGTAGAACTTCTGATCAATGCCAAAATTTGAAGGATTTAGGTCATGAGTCACTCGTTAATGAAAAAACAGGCTTGTTGTTGGATCCATATTTTTGTGCCACCAAAATTGCTTGGATTCTTGATAATGTTTCAGGAGCAAGGCAGAAGGCTAATGAAGGCCAACTTCTTTTTGGGACAATTGACTGCTTTCTTATGTGGCGCTTGAGCAATCAACAAATTCACTCAACTGATGCTACTAATGCTTGTAGAACGATGCTATACAATATCCATGATGGTTGCTGGGATGAAGACTTGTTAAAGCTTTTTAACATTCCATCATCTATGCTACCTAAGGTTTGTGATAATGCTGCTGACTTTGGAAAGGTTGATGAAAGTATCTTTGGTTCAGAAATTCCTATTACTGCATCGATTGGAGATCAGCCTTCGGCTCTGGTTGGGCAGGCATGTTTTCAGCCCGGAATGGTTAAGTCTACTTATGGTACCGGATGTTTTGTTTTAATCAATACCGGCTATCAGCCAGTTAAGTCTAACAATAAATTACTAACTACTCTAGCTTTCCAAGTAAATGGTAAAACCTGCTATGCTCTTGAAGGCTCAATCTTTGTTGCTGGAGCAGCAGTTCAGTGGCTTCGAGATGGCCTAAAGTTTATTGAGTCAGCGCAAGAATCTGAAAGCCTAGCAATGCAGGCTGATGACTCACAAGATGTTTATTTGGTTCCTGCATTTGTTGGATTAGGTGCTCCATATTGGGATCCTGATTGTCGAGGTGCACTTTTTGGTATGACTCGAAATACTGGCCCCGCTGAAATCACAAAAGCAACTCTTGAGTCTGTCTGCTATCAAACCTCTGATTTATTGAGTGCAATTGCAAAAGATTTAGGTGAAGGTAAACTCAGCGCTATTAGAGTAGATGGAGGTATGGCTGCATCAAATTGGACTATGCAAATGCTTTCAGATTTAGTTGAGCTCCCAGTTGACAGGCCCAAAAATCTAGAGACTACTGCTCTAGGAGCAGCCTACTTGGCTGGAATGCAGATTGGTTTTTATCCGTCAATGAGTGATTTTTCAGATTCTTGGCAATCAGACAGTCAATTCAATTCAAAAATGACAAGTGATTCTCGAGAAAGAAAGCTTGCTGGATGGAAAGACGCTGTGAAAAGAACGCTTTCCAATAATTAACTCTCAAGAAAATCAATCGTCTTTTCTGCAATAAATTGACTAACTCTGACGTTTGATTCAGATGTTACACCTGAGTTGTGAGGGGTTAGAATACAGTTCATTGAGTTTGAGATTTGTTTATAAAAGTCCTCTTGAACTGGCTCAGAGCTATACACGTCAAGAGCAAAGCCACTAATTACATTTTGACTATAAGCTTTAATCAAATCAATCTCGTTGACAATTGAACCTCTTGAAGAGTTAATAATAATTGGATTGCGCTTCATCAAATTAAATGAATTTTCATTGATTAAGTCTCTTGTGTCATTGGTTAAGGGAAGGTGAATCGAAATTACATCAGAAAGACTAAAGAGCTTTTCTTGTTCCACAAGAGATATATTGAATTCAGAGACATCGGATTTCTGAACAAAAGGGTCGTAAGCGATTACTTCTGCTCCAAAGACCTGGGCCAACCGACAGACCTTTCTACCGATGGTACCAAAACCAAGAAGTCCAAGAGTTTTTCCGCCTAACTCTCTCGACTCAATAGAGGTTCTTGGCCATTGCCCAGAAGCAGTTCCGGCGTGAGCAATTGGTATATTTTTTAATAATGATAATGCACAAGTAATGACATATTCAGCTACCGAGTCAGCATTCATGCCTGTTGCTGGTTGAACAAAAATACCATTAGCTGAACAAAAATCAGTATCAATATTGTCTAGACCGACACCTAGTCTTCCAACAAAACTTAATTTATTCGCCTTCAATAGAAGTTCTTCAGTAAGCTGAGTCTTATTTCGAACTATGACAGCATCAGTTTCCATAATTAAAGAGCTCAAATTCTCGTGATTTTCATGAAGACTAGGATCATAAGTTACTTCAAAAATTTTTGAAATTTTATCAACACTGTCTTGCTCCATGAATTCTGTTATTAGTACTTTTTTCATTGTCTATATTTGTTTAGATGGTTCTATTTGATTTAAAAATTCTTTTACTTCTGGATAGTCTGGGAGAGTTTTAATTCCTCCAGATCTAGTGCACTTGAGGGATGCGGTAGCAGTTGCTAACTCGATAGCCTCCTTTGAGGTTTTAGTCCTGATAAATTGAGCAAACGCTCCATGAAAAACGTCTCCAGCGCCATTAGTCTCTTTGACGTTAATCTTTGGGGATTGACAATGGAAAATATCTCCATTTTCAATCCAATAAACGCCTTTAGCTCCAAGAGTTACAGCATAAAACTTTTGATTTTTTTGGTAAAGACTTTTTAATGCATCAATAATTGGCATATTGTCTGTGAAGCGATTTAATCCAGTTTCAGAAAAAATTGGGTGAGAGGCAAAATTAACCACGTCATCTAGAAGATTGCTTTTGGTGAAATTATCAAGGTCGACAACGCAATTAACCTTGTATTTATAAGATTCTACTGCAACGTGATGGGCGGCTTCAATCCAATTCGTATCCACAAGATATGACTGGTTTTCAGAAAACTCAAATGCGGGTAAGGATTTATCATTAGTCAGCTTTTCTTCGTTAAATACTGCGAGCATTCTTTCACCTTTTCGATCCTCAAATATATGACTTTGAGATGTTTGAGCATCGACTACATCAATAGACTTTTGGATAGATATTCCAGAATTTAGCAATTCCGACTTTAAATAATCAGCAGCATCATCGTCGCCAAAACGCCCTATAAATTCAGCTTCGCCACCTAGTGATTTAATTGCAAAACTTGCAACTGGAGCAGGTCCGCCTAGGCGTTTTTCAAGCCCATTAGCAACCAACTTAATAGGTTTTTCAGGAAATTCCTCAATCTTGATAACTCTATCCAGAAAAATTGGTCCAACACATGTAATCATGAGGTCAATTGTAATGAAAACAGGTGAACATTGTTGTTAGAGGTTAAATTCACTCATTTGAACCACTCTTCCCTCTTTAATTGATTTTTCAGCAGCTTCTCCAATTGCGACTGCAAGTAATCCATCTCTCAGAGTAACTTCTGACTCGGTATTGTTTCTAATGGCGTTGATGAAAGAGGTGTGCTCATAATATGTAGAGCCATGGTGGTGGCCTGCATCATGTATTTTAGGGTCAACCGTTATATTTTCTTTAAATGCAGTTTGTTCGTCTCTCATTCCAATCCTGATGTCAGAGTTAGTTATCCCAGATGCATTTGATGGAACTTCGGTCTCAATTTTTCCAATAGAGCCGACAGCACACAACTCCTCTTGATATTCAGAGTTTTCCGCAAACATACATAAATCCAAGAAGGCTCTAACACCATTCTCAAAATCAACAATGACAAAAGCATTATCAATAATATCTGGTGTCATTCCATCATAGGTCTCATCAAGATGGTTTACATCTATATTGCCACTAGCATAAACTTTAGTGGGTTCACTTTGGGTAATCAGTCTCATAAGGTCAAAAAAATGACAGCACTTTTCGACTAGAGTTCCTCCAGTTTTAACAGCAAAGCGATTCCAGTCATCTACCTTGTGAAGGAATGGGAAGCGATGTTCTCTGATTGAAAGCATCTTTAAATCACCAATAGTTTTATTATGTATCTCCTTGATCATTCTTTGAACTGGAGGCATGTATCGATACTCCATTGCAGTCCAAATGACTCCAGGATAATTTTCAGCAAGTTTCTCAAACTCTTGACAGTCCTTGACAGTTGTACATAGAGGTTTCTCAATTAGAAGATGAACCTCTGACTTCATGACATCTTTGAGTACATCGATATGGGTAAAGTTAGGAGTTGCAATGATAAATGCATTAGCAATATTCGCTTCAATTAAGTCATTGTAATTATCGAAGATAGCAACGTCGTTAGTAAGCAAATCAAGACTCTCTTGGATAGATTTCTCACTCGTATCACACAATGCTACAACCTCAGCATCATCTATCAAGCCAATGTTTAAGATGTGCTCCTGTCCCATACAGCCGGCACCTATTATTGCATATTTAATTTTTTCAGTCATAACGTGTAAGTTGGTATGTTCATTTGTTGTCCAAAATGAATAAGTTTGTCAGAAATATCACCATAAGTAAATGCCACATGATGCTCTAATCCACCCTTAAACATTTGCTCTAATTTATGTGCGCTGTCATCCCCTAAATTAATTACTCCTGAAGTTCCTGAGAATGAATTCGGTCGATCGAGAACCTCACCATTCATTACAAAAAACTGAAGCTTTCCTTTTGCCTTAGAGACCCTAAATATCGTAATTTTTCCTTCCTTCAGGCTAAAGTCATGAAGGAGTGGTTTTTTTCTATTTGAGTGAATTCCTGACCTTGCGGTACCTTCTTTTGCCATACTAATAGGTGCTAAGCCGCAATGCCAAAAAACTAGAGAATTATCTGATTTATCAACATCAACAATATCGACTAAAAGCGAAGGGTTGTTATTCATTTGATTGAGAATGTTACAACTGATACCTCCCAAAACATCTGCCTCGCATGCACAACTGACCATCTTTTCATTCATCATTGCCATAGGGCCGCATGAAGCGCATCCATATTCCGTAAATGTTTCAGGCCAGCATCGAATGGCAAACGCATCTAAATTATGTTTATCTTTTAGGTTTTCAAGTCCGTGAAAAATAGAAAGGCTCTTGTCGAACTCTTCCTGAACCAATTCTTCTGTGCCTGCTAGGTAGTTAGAGACCTTGTTTTTGGTTTTCACAATCGTCTCCACTTCAATACCCTTTGCTTCATCAAAAAGGTCCTCTAGCTCGAGATCTACGAGAGAAACATTAAGCTTGGATGTGACTTCATTAGAGTCATAGTCGCAGGTATCAAAGCCTTCAGGCCTTGTCCCAATAATTCCGATTGTTTGCTTATCGATAGAGTAGTCAAAGTCAGCTTGTGGATCAGAAATAGTGGCTATATTCCATGAAGTATCTTTAGATGAATTTTGATTGTTTATGAAGTTAGAAAATAGCATTTCGTTTTCAGTTTCATCCTCTTCCATGATTACAAATTCAGGAGTAATACTATTTTTAAGCAATGAGTGCATTGCTAGATTAAGACCGCAAATTGAATTCAATCTTAATCTTCCACCCGTTCTTGGTTCTGGAAAAGATACAATGCATATTGGTTTCTTGATAGCATTTGCAAAGTTTAGGAGGAACTTGGCATCTGTAAAAGTAGTTTGAAATAGAAAAACCTTATCAAAATCATGATCATTAAAAAATGCTAAAGCGTCATCAGCTGTTGCATCGTTTGTGATGAGACTATCAAATCCCATTGCATCTGGTACTAAAGATAGCAGCAGTGATTTTGCTTTTTCAAATTTAGATTCAGCAAATTCAACATCAAAAGTCTCTCTTGCAAGTGCCAAATATCCAATCATTTAAAGCCTCCAAATTCTTTAGTAAACTGCTCAGGGTTATCAATTTTAAATCCATTATCAAAATAATTTTCAAGAGATTGGGCATTTTTAGCAGTGAGTTCATTAAGTTTTTTTACATAATCAACAGAGTCATTAATAAGGCCTTTTTCTATTGCATCAATTTGCGGATAGTTCTTAAAAGCATCTAGCCAAATCGTTCTTCCTGCAAGATAGCCTGAAGCTCCATTTTTGTATGCAAGTTCCAAGCATTTGTAGAAGGAGTCCTTCCCCATTCCTGAAGATAAAACAACCCATGGCTTATCATTAGTTGCTTCAGAAAGTTTTCTGAATGCTGTTTCAGTCTCTTCAGATATCTCACCCTCAAGTTCACTGCTGTCGACAGGACTCTCGAGTTTGAAGATATCAACCTTATATTCATCTTTTGAAAATTCTTTGACGCTATCAATGACATGTTGAGTTTTTTTCTGTTTTTGCTCTTGATATTCAATAGTGTGGTTTTCATCATCTTGAAATGGGTAAACAAGAAGCTCAAGCAAGAATGGAATACTGTATTTTTCGCACTCTTCTCCAATCTCTCTTACATATTTTTTTTGATGCTCTAAGGATTCTTCTTCAGCGTCAGGTCTATACCAAGCTAAAACTTTAACCGCATCACCACCAGCTCTTTTAATTTTCTCAACACTCCAGTTATCTATATTGCTTGAATAACGACCTTTCTCAGTTTCCACAAAACTGTGCTCTTCGAGGGTAATGACAAGACCTTTTGATTGGTTATATTTCAGAATATTTGCTAATGAATAGTGAGGATCCATTAGGATTGCTGTAGCCAGCTTTGACAAGTGCTCAGTAATTAATTTTTTACATTCTACGACTTGAGAGTAGGTGTAATTCTTTCCAGTTGAAGAAGTGATGATGTTAAAAATCGGTGGTCTTTGGTCTACAGCGAGCATTTGAAAGTGATGATTATCAGTACAAAGCTTTTTAAGGTGAATTAGTTTTCCCAGGGTATCAGTTTTCATGCTATTGATTATTATTAAAAAAAAATGTGGCTTTTTAGACTTGGTTTTAAATAGTGGAACGCTGTACCAAAAATCTAAACTTAATTTTACTGTTATATATGAATTCATGTATACTTCAATTTGAATAATTTCATATATTTTTTTTACTTTTCCTTTAAATGTATGAAGTTAATCTTAAAAATAAATTGCATTTTGTGATTTTTGTAATTAATAATTGGAGAGAAATATGAAAAAAAGTATTTTATTGGCATCCGTTCTTGCCGCCTCCTCGTTCAGTGTTAATGCAGCAGAGATTAAGTTTGTTTGCTATCAAGACTCGAATGAGTGTGACGTTTTGCAACAGATGTCATCTGTTTGGGAGAAATCAACTGGTAACACAGTAAACTTTGAGGTGGTTGGTTATGACGTAGTTAGAGACCAGCTTGAAAACCAACTAGAGGCAGGTTCAGCGCCAGATGTTGCGCGTATTACAAATCTAGGTGGATTGAATCAGTACTACCTTGATCTAACTCCTTATGTTGATGCTGGAGCTTGGGAAGCTAACTATGGTGCTACATTGCCATGGTACAGAAAACCATCTGGTGACAACGGTATTTATGGCTGGCAAACTCAGTTGACTGTTACTGGCCCATATGTAAACGTAACCATGTTTGAAGATGCAGGTGTTGATATGCCAGAAGAAGGTGCTAGTTGGGATGACTGGGCTGATGCTCTAAGAGTAGTTAAGTCTGAGCTTGGTTTAACGTCAGGTCTTGCAATGGATAGAACAGCTCATAGATGGGCTGGTCCTGCTTTCTCTTATGGAGCTAAATTCCATGAAAATGGTGTTCCAATCCTAGTTGATGAAGGTTTTAGAGATTTTGCTGAAACATTTGTTGGATGGCACGAAGAAGGCCTAATGCCTGCTGAAGGCTGGCCAGCTGGTGGTGGTACTGCATACAGAAATGCCGCACCTCTTTTCCTTGACGGAACTGTAGCTATGCACATGTCTGGCTCATGGATGCTGAATAACTATGATACTAATATCACTGACTTTGAGTGGAAAGTAGTACCAATTCCTTGTGGTCCAGGTGGCTGTGGTGCAATGCCTGGTGGTTCTGGAATTGTCGCCTTTAAATCTACTAAGCACCCTGAAGTTGCAGCATCATTTGTTGACTTTTTGTCACAGGCTGGAAGAGCTGGCTATTTTGCAGCTAACACAAGAAACATTACTGCACACCAAGGCCTTCAAAAGGCAGGAATTGACTATCCTGGTGTAAGTGCTAGAGTTTCAGAGGGTCTTTCAACTTTTGCGGCTAATGCTGGTAAAGCAGCAGAATCTACGCCACAAGCGTACTGGTTCCAAGGCTACAATAAGAACTTTGCCATTTACGGTATTGTTCCTGACTACATCACTAAGGCAATCACAGGTGAAATGAGCCTAGATGATGCTTTAGCAGCAATCGATGCTGATGTTGCAGCGAAGATAGCTGAATAAACATTATTCAGTTATACTAAAGTTCTAAACTTTAAGGCCGTCTCTTGAGGCGGCCTTAATTTTATTAAAAATTAAACCCTGATAATGTTTGAGTCTGTTTTAAATCTTAATAGTTGGTTTTTGTTCTTTGCTATTTATCTTTTGATTGGCTTCGTGCTCTCTAAAGAAGTCTATGGCTTTGTCCCTAAACTAATGTCAAGTATTGGTTGGCCAATAGAATTTACTCAAAAATTATTCGGCACTAAATCTTTACCCTATTTGTTTTTATTTCCCAATATTCTGATATTTGGGCTCTTTACGTTTCTTCCACTGTTTATGAATTTTGGTTTTTCAGTAACAGATGGAACAAGCATAAACTTTGAATCGAGAGACTTCTCTGGCCTAGACAACCTTGCAAGAATTACCCAGGAAGTGCAAATTGATACTGGCGGTATTAATGTTGAGAATGATAAATTTAAGGCTGCCCTTTATGACACCTTTGTATTTGTCATTCTTCAGGTTCCAATTATGATTTTGATTGCTCTTTTCACTGCAATTGTTTTGAATAGAGAGATCATTGGAAGAGGTTTTTGGAGAGCTGTTTTTTTCTATCCTGTTATGCTCAGTCCGGTTGTGGTTGCTTTTTTGTGGACTCTTATTTTAAAGAGACAGGGAATGCTATCCCAAACCTTAATTGATTGGAACTGGATTAGTGAACCAATTCAATGGCTGGTGGATCCTTCTTGGACTATGTTCTGGTCAATTTTTGTCTATACCTGGGCACATATGGGCTTTTATATGCTTATACTTCTTGCTGGTCTCCAGTCTATTCCTAGAGACCTTTATGAGGCAGCACAAATGGATGGTACGTCAGAACAGAGAGTTTTTTGGCGAATTACATTGCCACTATTAATGCCCATTTTGCTTGTGGTCACAGTTCTTTCCCTCATAAAGGCTGTTCAAGCATTCGAAGAGTTATATGCCCTCCAAGTTGGTTGGATTTCTTTGGTTTCATATATTGTTGAGAATGCTGGAATTAGAGGTCAAAAAACATTCTTTGGCTTGGGGATTGCTGCAATGGCATCGCTGATCGTGGCTCTGATTTTGATTATTCTATCTTTGTTGCAATTCTATTTAACTAGGAGACAGGTTAAGCTATGACGGACGTCATTAAATTTTTTACAAGAAGACAAGGAAAGAAGAGAGCCAGTCTCACTGACTGGTTGTCCTACGGATTCTTGTTCCTAGGTTTTTTAATTATATTTTTGCCAGTCCTGTGGCTTGTAATGAATTCTGTTAAGTCGCAATTCTTGCTTCAAAAATATGACACAAACTTTCTACCAATGGACTACGAGCGTGTTGCAAGGGCAACTACTTATGGTCCAGATGGAAAGGATATTTTGATTATGAAAGACCTAGAGCCATGGGTTATGTTTTGGAAGAATTTAGATGATGAAGAGCGGGCCGAAAAGGATGTTGTCAACTATATAAAAAATTTCTCTGGAAATGAGTACTACGCTCTAAGGTCTCACTTTGGCTTGGTTTCAGTGTTTGCAAAACAGTTAATCGCTGATCAGAATTTACCTGAATGGCTGATTAAATATCCAAGCATGTTTCCTAGTGCAAAAAAAGATTACGACCCTCAGTCCATAGTTGACACACTGAATGACGAAGATGCAAGATTGTTATCAGAATACCTTGGACTTAAGCCTTATAAAGGAAATGGGTTCACTGCTCAAATCCTGGTCTCTATGCCAGATCCTGAAACTGGGGAAATAATTGAATATTCTGTAAGTCGAATCAATCCAACCAAGGATACCGTGAACGCAAGACTTGTCTCTGATCCGGCAGGAGGAATAACCAAGCTTCCTCAGAATGAAATCATCATCAATAAGAGCTTGAAGCCTTCTTGGATTAATTACACGGATCCTCTCACCAAGAAAGCGTTAGGAAGTTTTGATGCTGTAAGGTGTTTAAATAATTCAGTATTTGTTACCATTGTTGCAACGATTATCACTCTTCTGATTAACTCAATGGCTGCTTTCGCTTTGTCAAAGTATCGCTTTAATGGTCAGATTGTATTCTTTGTGATTATCCTTGCAACGTTAATGGTTCCAGCATCTGTACTCATTGTTGGGATATTCAAGATGGTCACAATGACTGGATTGTCTGGCTCCCTTTGGGGGGTTATTATTCCAGGAGCGGCAACCCCCACTGGGGTCTTCATGCTGCGACAATATATGCTAACGATTCCAGATGAACTTCTAGAAGCAGCCAGAATGGACGCAGCGAGTGAGTGGACTATTTATTGGCGCATTATATTTCCATTGGCGCTTCCTGCTATTGCAGTTCTTGGCATTCTCTCGATTATATGGCGCTGGAATGACTTGATACTCCCAATGATAGCAGTTTCAACAACAAAAGCTGCTTACACCATTCAGCTTTGTTTATTAGATTTTAACGGTGAGTATCTTGCAAGAGAGCACTATGCCTTAGCAATGACAGTGGTGAGTTTGATTCCTACTACGCTCGTTTTTGTTTTCCTTCAAAAGTACATTACAACAGGTATTGCCTCAACAGGCATGAAATAAATTATGGCAAATTTAAAACTAATTGATATTAAAAAATCTTACGGCAAAACTGAAGTCATTCATGGGCTTGACCTTGAGGTCCTTGATGGTGAGTTCTGTGTCCTGGTTGGACCTTCGGGCTGCGGTAAGTCAACTCTATTAAGAATGATAGCTGGACTTGAGGCAATCACAGAGGGCTCGATATTAATTAATGACGAAAAAGTCAATGACATATCAGCGGCCAAAAGAGGACTCGCTATGGTTTTTCAATCATATGCACTATATCCTCATATGACGGTTCGCCAAAACCTCGCTTTTGGTCTTGAGAATCTAAAGCTTGATAAGGATGATATTGAGCAGAGAATCAACAAGGCTGCGAATCAACTAAGGATGGAAGATTATCTTAAAAGAAGGCCAGGTCAACTTTCAGGTGGACAAAGGCAGCGCGTTGCAATCGGTAGAGCTATTGTCAGAGAGCCATCAATTTATCTCTTTGATGAGCCTTTGTCGAATCTAGATGCTGAGTTACGCGTGGCAACTAGAGTTGAACTTAAGGCGCTTCATGCAAGGCTTGGAAATACTATGATTTATGTGACTCATGACCAGGTTGAAGCAATGACTATGGCTGATAAGATTGTAGTGATGCATGATGGAATTATTGAGCAAACTGGCTCTCCATTAGATTTATATAACAAGCCAGCTAATTTGTTTGTTGCAGGCTTTATTGGTTCACCAAAAATGAATTTTTTAGACAGTTCTTCTTTGCCAGAAGATATTAAGAAGCTTGCTCCAAAGGGTGCAAGAACTTTTGGGATTAGGCCTGAACACCTCAAAATTCAAGACCAGAACGCTCTACCTCTGGATGTGAATAGTGTTGAACAGTTGGGTTCTGATAGTTACCTTTATGGGTCTACTATAGACAATCAAGAAATATCAATCAAGCTCAATAGTCAAACAAGTATTAGAAGAGGAGAGTCTATCAAAGTAGGCTTTGATGAGGCTAATACCCACTGGTTTAATGAAAAAGGAGCTTCTCTTTAATTTTTGATTGTGTATCATCGTTTTATTTAGTTTTCAGTCAAATCTTGTATGACTTCAAAAAGCCAATCAACGGTTTGGATTAAAAGTCCTATGGCCATCTTCGCAGAGAATGCTGAAGAGGGTATTGTTGTTCAAGATGAAAAAATTTTAGAATTGGTCGCTCGAGGTCAAAAACCTAAAAATCAAATTGATGAGGTTTATGACGCTGGTGACAGTGTGTTGTTGCCCGGTCTAATCAATACACATCATCATTTTTACCAGACGCTTACTAGGGCTTATCCAGAGGCATTAAATAAAGAGCTTTTTCCATGGCTTAAGAGTCTTTATAAGGTGTGGGCAAACATTCAGCCTGAAATGATTGCAGTTTCAACTGAACTAGCATTATCAGAGTTGCTATTGTCTGGCTGTACGACTGCAAGTGATCACCATTATCTTTTTCCAAGCCAGCTTGAAAATGCGATTGATATTCAGGTCGATGAGGCTAAAAAATTAGGAATACGCGTTGTATTGACTAGAGGTTCAATGAGCCTTGGGGAGGATGATGGAGGACTACCCCCGCAGTCAGTTGTTCAAACCAAAGAGCAGATTCTATCTGATAGTGAGCGTCTGATTACAACCTATCATGACAGCAGTCAAGGCTCAATGACCCAAATTGCTCTTGCTCCATGCTCGCCTTTTTCAGTAACTACTGACCTCATGATAGAGACTGCTGAGCTTGCTGAACAGTACAATGTGAGACTTCACACTCACCTCGCTGAAACTATAGATGAGGAAAATTTTTGTTTAGAGAAGTTTGGTTTGAGAACGGTTGACTACCTAGAGAGTGTGGGGTGGCTATCTAATCGGACTTGGCTCGCTCATGGCATACACTTCAATAAAGAAGAAATACAAAAATTAGGTCAAGCGGGTGTTGGTATTTGCCATTGTCCAACCTCGAACATGATGCTGGCTTCTGGTATTTGCCATAGCCTTGAACTTGAAGATGCTGGGTCTACTATTGGTCTTGGCGTGGATGGTTCTGCTTCGAATGATGGCTCTAATATGATTGCTGAATTAAGGCAAGCAATGTACTTGCAGCGCTTGCGTTACGGTGCATCAAAGATTACTCATCAAAAAGCCTACAATTGGGCTACCAAAGGTTCCGCTGCGCTTCTGGGAAGAAGCGATATTGGCGAGATTGCAGTAGGCAAACAGGCTGATCTAGCACTCTTTAAGCTTGATGAAATGAGATTTTCAGGTAGCCATGACTCTTTGGCAGCATTGCTGCTTTGTGGCGCACAAAAAGCAGACAGAGTCATGATTGCTGGAAACTGGAAGGTTGTTGATGGCCGGATTATTGATCAAGATGCATCTGAATTAATGAGTCGTCATAGCAATGCAGCCAAACTATTACGCCAGCTATCTAGCGTATAGTTTTTTTCTTAGAGCAGTCGTTGACTTGCTCTAAAGACTTATTTATAATTTCAACTTGAATATTGTTACATAAATCAAGTTGAGTATGAATACATCAAACCATGGAGGCGCCAGAAAGGGCGCTGGCCGTAAAAAAAACTCAGGTAGCTTTAAGGAAGAAACAAAAGTTATTAGAGTTCCTGTTAGTCTCGTCAATGCCATTAATCCTGTCATTGAGGTTTATAAATCTCAGGTTAAATCTGATGTCGAAGTTCTTGTAGCTAGTGACAATCCAACTCAACTATCGATTCCAATTTTTACTTCTAGAGTGCAGGCGGGCTTTCCCTCTCCGGCGGATGATCATTTGGAGGATACGCTTGATTTGAATACGCATTTAATTCACCATAAGGAGGCTACATTTTTTGTAAAGGCTCAAGGTGATTCGATGATAGGGGCAGGCATTCAACAAGGAGATATTTTGATAGTTGACAAATCTTTAACTGCCAAAAGTGGAAAGATAGTGATCGCAGTTGTCGATGGCGAGTTTACTGTTAAACGTCTTCATAAGTACAAAGGAAACATAACTCTTAAGGCTGAAAACCCTGACTTTAAAGACATTAAGATTGGAGGTGATGACGAGCTGATTATATGGGGTGTTGTGACATCAGTAATCCATCAGTATGACTAATCGAACTAAGTTTGCATTAATCGACTGCAACAATTTTTACGCTTCCTGTGAAAGAGTATTTGAACCTAAACTAGAAGGAAGGCCCATCGTTGTTCTTTCTAATAATGATGGATGCATTATTGCGCGATCTAACGAAGCCAAAGCTCTAGGCATTAAAATGGGATCTCCCTTTTTTAAAGTCAAGGATTTAGTTGCCAAGAACGATGTTGTAGTCAAATCTTCAAACTACCCTTTGTATGGAGATATGTCTTCTAGGGTAATGAAAATTATTGGAGAATACTCACCTGTCCAGGAAGTTTACTCTATCGATGAAAGCTTTTTAGATTTAGAAGGACTTCCATTTAACTTAATCAGCCATATGCAATCTCTAAGACAGCGAGTCAAAAGTTGGACAGGAATTCCAGTGTGCGTTGGTATTGGAAGCACTAAAGTTTTGGCAAAGCTCGCCAATCGTATTGCTAAAAAGTACCCAAGATTTGATGGCGTTTTCGATATAGATGAACTGCCTTATGAGAGGTATTGCAAGCTATTAAAGTCTGTTGAAGTAGGTGATTTATGGGGTGTAGGAAGACAAAGCGCTAAAAAACTTAATCGTATTGGAGTTTATACCAGCTATGATTTTTATCAATCTGACGTTGGTGTTATTGAAACCCTTCTGGGGGTTAATGGTAAAAGAATTCATCAAGAGCTTTACGGCAACTCATGCATTCCTATTGAGTCCATTCCTCCAATAAGAAAGCAGATCGTCTCTTCTCGCTCCTTTGGGTGTGATTTAAAAGACTTTGATGAGTTAAATCAAGCTCTCACTAACTTAACTAGAAAGGCCGTTAATAAGCTAAATAACCACAAGCTTTCAACGACAACTATTACTGTTTTTATTTATACAAATCCACACAAGAAAGATAAGCCCTGTGTCCACTTATCCAAAACTATAGGGATGACAAGCGCCATTCAAGACCAGTCTCAAATTATTCCCTTAGTGTCAGAAGTATTAAGGCTAATTTATAAGCCTGGATACTCTTTTTATAAAGGGGGCTTAGTGCTTGGAAATTTAGCCAAAAATTACCAACAACAAGACCTCTTTTCAATAAATCAAAATAGTCCAGCTCAGGTGATAGAGCGTAAAAAATCTAACATGATAAGAAGTGTCAATAGTAAATTTAATGAGTCAATCAAATATGCTAGCGAACTGGGCAATAACAAATGGCTTCCAAGGGCTGATTTTAAGTCAAATAGATATACAACAAGTTGGAATGAACTATTGCTGATTTAAGTCAAAATTAGCCATTAGTAAATTTGAGAAATAGGGTCATTTTTATTGGGAAAATTGCATAAATATTTTCATAGTCTATAATAAATTCTTTTTTTACTGGACTATTTAGTTTAATCGTATTGGATATTGGACTACCAGGAATAGATGGTCTTGAGGTATGTAAGAGGGTGCGTCAAAACTCAAATATACCTATCATTATGCTGACTGCTGCCAGTGATGACCTTGATCGAATATTAGGTTTGGAGTTGGGCTCTGATGACTACATGGGGAAGCCGTTTAACCCTAGAGAACTTCTTGCAAGAGTTAAAGCGCTATTGAGGCGCTCTGAAGTAAAAGAAGAGGATGTGGACAATAACATAGTGATGAACTATGCTGCTAGAAGTGCATTCATAGGTGGCCAAGAGTTAGAGTTAACTGGAACAGAATTTGATCTACTCAGTGTTTTTCATAAACAAATTGGAACAGTTCTGAGTAGAGATGAGATTGGAGAGTTGCTCCATGGAAGAAAAGTGGATCCTCTAGACCGCTCAATTGATACAATCGTAAGCAGATTAAGGCATAAGCTGAGTGGTCATTTTGATGGTGAAATTATTCAAAGTGTTAGAGGTAAGGGTTACGTTCTCCTTTTAAAAAATTGAAATCTAGTCAATCTATTTTTAACTTCATAACGCCTAAGACAGTCATTGGAAGGATGACTTCGGTTCTTTTCATTGGTATTCTTGTTGCTCAAGTATTAGGAACCTGGCTCTGGGTTGAGCAATTAAAATCATCTGAGAAGGCACGCGTTACAAATATATCAAAAGAACTGGGCTCTTATATCGCTCAAGCAGTTGGATTCTTTGAAAAATTACCTAGTCAATATCGTGAGGAAACTCTCAGCCAGCTTCGTCAAAATGGAGGTACTTTTTTAGATTTTGGTGCAGAATTTTTTGTTACATCAAATAATGAATATGTTGATTTATCTGAAATAGCTAACACCGAGTTTTCAATACTCTTTCGTGAAAATTTAGAAATGTCCTTGAGTTCTCAAATTGGTCAAGTCGATGATTTGAAAATTAAGTTTGTAAAATTTAATGATGCTAAAACAATGATTCCTAATTCACCAAGTGAGGGACTTACAAATAATCAAGTATTAGCTTCACTACCTCCAATTTGGAAAAGCCTTGGCCTGGTAGCTCCTAGTACCGATAATCCTATTGTAATTATTCAATTTAGATTGGCAAATCAGAACGATTGGATGTACTTAGCATCGATTATTCCAAAGGGAGAGCTTTTACTGAGTTTTGATTGGGTAAATGGAGAACGTATTTTTACTTCAATTCTTGTATCAATAACAATGCTTCTTATTACATTCTTATTTGTTCGGTGGTTGGTTTCTCCTCTTCAATTATTAGCAAAACAGGCAGATTTATTAGGTAAAGGCAGGTTTCCAAGGCAACTTGAAGAAAAAGGCTCTAAAGAGATTATTGCGACAATACGGGCATTTAACTCGATGGCACGGAGAATTAAAAAGTTTATTGCTGATAGAGAGCGCTCATTTGCAGCAATTTCGCATGACTTAAGAACTCCATTAACTAGAGCAAGGCTTAGAGTAGAAGGAATTGAGGATGAAGAAATTAAAGAGGATTTAATAGAAGATCTTGAATATCTAGAAACTATGGTAAAGAGCAGCTTACAAACTATGACTGATGGCATTGAGCATGAAAATACAACCGAAGTAGAGTTAACAAAAATACTCAAGACGATTTTAAAACAAGAAGAGATTTTGGGTCTACCTATTAAAATGAATATAACTAAGGAAATAAAATTAAGAGGGCGAGCTATTGCACTTGAACGATTATTCTCAAATTTAATTAATAATGCTCTAATTTATGGTGGAGAAGTAGAAGTGAGTGGAGTGCAAAAAGGTAATGGAATCTTTATTCAAATTAAAGACAGAGGGCCTGGTTTATCTGATGCGGATAAAGAGAATGTTTTTAAACCGTACTATAGGCTAGAGAATAAATTAAGTGACTCTCACTCTGGCTTAGGTATGGGTATTGCTAGAAATATTGCAAATATCCATGGAGGCGAGTTAGAGCTTAAAGATCGAGCTGGCGGTGGATTAATTGCTGAAGTTTACTTTCCAGTCCAATGAATCCAAAAATCGAGCCAAAATTTAAAGATAGAGATTTTTTAATTGATCACATTCAATCTATTATGGATTTTTATCATCCATGCTGTATTGATGTTGACAATGGTGGTTTCTATCAACACTTTAAAGATGATGGAGTTATTTACGATTCAAAAACTAAACATTTAGTAAGTAGTACCCGCTTTATATTCAATTATTCAATGGCATCAAGCAATCTCAAAAATGATGAGTACTTTAATCTTGTCAAGCATGGCGTAGACTATCTGAGAGATTTCCATTTTAATAAAGTGACTGGGGGTTATTCATGGATTCTAGAAAATAATCAAGTCAAGGATTCAACGAACTACTGTTATGGGTTTGCATTCGTCTTACTTGCCTACTCTGTAGCGTTTAAAGCTGGCTTAGTAGTAGCTAAGGAGTATATTGAAGAGACTTTTAAAAAGATGGATGAGTATTTCTGGGAAGAGGAGTTTGGTCTTTATTCAGATGAAATTAGTGCTGACTGGAGTACTGTTTCAAAATATCGAGGACAGAATGCAAATATGCACTCCTGTGAAGCCTTAATAGCAGCCTATGAGGTAACAAATGAAAAAAAGTATCTTGATAGAGCATTAATTATTGCAGATAATATTTGTAATCGACAGGCCAAACAGGCCGATGGATTGATTTGGGAGCATTACGATTCAAATTGGAAGGTTGATTGGTCTTTCAATAAAGATAAGCCAGATGACTTATTTAGACCGTGGGGTTTTCAAGTAGGGCATCATACAGAGTGGTCAAAACTGCTATTGATTCTAGAGAAACATACAAATCAAAAGTGGCTACTTCCTAGGGCAATAGAACTCTTCGAAGAGGCAGTTAAAATGGGCTGGGATGAAAAAAATGAAGGGTTATTTTATGGCTTTGCTCCAAATGGAGAAGTTTGCGATAAAGATAAGTATTTTTGGGTTCAGGCTGAGTCATTTGCAGCTGCAGCTTTATTGGCTAAACGCACAAAAGATAATCAATATTGGTATTGGTATCAAAGAATTTGGCGATTTAGCTGGAAGTACATGATTGATCACCATTACGGCGCTTGGTTTAGGATTCTAGATTCAAGCAATAACAGATATGACAATCTTAAGAGTCCAGCAGGAAAAACTGATTACCACACTATGGGTGCATGCTATGAGGTCTTAAATGTCCTTTAAGAGCCAGACTTAAAAATTGGAATCTGAATATTTAACGAAGTCCCTTTTTCATTTGAGGTCAATATTAAGTTTCCATCATGAAGCTCTATAACTGTTTTTGCTATTGGCAACCCGAGTCCGCTTCCATAACTATTTAATTCTGAATCATGAAAAAATCTATCAAAGACTTTTGGAATTAGCTCCGGCTTGATTCCTTTTCCATCATCACTAATTATAAGTTCAGCGACATCATTTTTTTCTTTTAAGCTAACGATAATTGAGCCACCATTAGTGCTGCCATACAATAGTGCATTATCAATTATGTTATCAATGGCCTCACTCAAAAATGTTTCGCTTCCTTGAACGAATAATTGTTCCTTTTTTGAGTCAAGTGAGAGGCTTACACTCTGTTTATCAGCTCTCAGAGCAAATTTTGTTAATACCTCTTGAGTAAGTTTTACAAGATCAATTTTTTTGAACTCAGATTTGATTGATCTTTGAGATACATGTTCCATGGATAGTAATTGTTGAGTCAACCTTGAGGTTTTTTTGGCTGCTTCAGCAACATCTTTGACTCTGGATCTCATACTTTTGAGGTCTTTAGAGCGCTCAGCTGCCTCAGCCTGGCTCTGAATTCCAGCAATTGGATTTCTTAACTGGTGTGCTGCGTTTGCAATAAAATCATCTTTTTCAGTAAATGCTTTTCTAAGCTGAGAAAATAAATTATTCATTGAGCTTAATAGACTGGAGACTTCCCTTGGAACGGTTCGCTTGATCTCTCTAATGTCGTCAGCAGACCTTTTTCTAATAGCAGCTTGAAGCTCCAGGAGTGGTTTGAGTCCAAACTGAACCCCGAACCAAACACACAACCCTGTTGAAAGTAGCATAATCATCATGGTTACGAATGCATCACTAGCGAGCTCAAGAAGAAGTTGTCTCTGACCTAGTCTCGTTTGCCAAACATAAATATTAACCCATCCCGGAATTTCTTTTGAAGAGATGAACTCTCTTGAAAAAATAACCCTTACATCTTGATCTCTATAAATGGAGTCATAAAAAATAGGCTGATAAGGTTTAATTTCAGATTCTTTAGGTAATAGAGGAGGGTTCGAGTATCCTACAAAAAGAGTGTTGGTTTCGTCCTTAACTTGATAAAAGATTTGATCATTTAATGAATCAGTCAGAGTTTCCAAAAGTTGTTCAGTTAATAGATCGCCGTCTCTTAATACAGCGTCTCTCATAATGACCTGAGAAATTGTATGCAAAAGGTTGTCATAGATCTCTTGTGACTTTTTCTGAGAGTCAAAGTAAAGTGCGACTGTACCTATTGAGACAATAATCAATAGTGGAATAATGATTACAAAAAGAAGTCTACTTCTTAACGATAAAACTTTATTCTGCATTATTCTTAAGAATCATCCATCATGTATCCAATACCTCTAGCGGTTGTAATTTTAATGTTGTATATAGAAAGTATTTTTCTTAAGCGAGATATACTAATTTCAATTGCATTAGTATTTATATCGGCTCCAACGCCATACTGGGTGTCAACAAGTTGTGATTTAGAGATATATTGACCTTTCTTATTTAACAGGATTTCAAATAAAGTGAGCTCTCTTCTGTTGATTGACAACTCATTATCTTGATAGTAAATTCTTCGAGAGTTTCTGTCAAATTCAATTTTTCCTATTTTCTCTTTAGGTGCAAGAATAGGATTAATTCTTCTTGAAAGAGCTCTTATTCGTGCTTCTAATTCATCCATCTTAAAGGGCTTAACTAAATAGTCGTCAGCTCCAGCATCGAGCCCAATAACTCGATCTCTTGTTGCCCCTCGAGCAGTAAGAATAATCACTGGAAAGGCTTGTTTCCGACTCCTTAAATTCTTTGTTAGGGTAACCCCATCCATTCCAGGAAGATTAATATCAATGATAGCAAGATCAGCACCTTCATGGTGAATATGCTGGTCAGCAAGACTGCCATCAGAGAAATAATCAACTGAATGACCTTCATCTGAAAGAACCTTTTGGATTCCTTGAGCAAGCATTTGATTATCTTCTACCAGTACAATTCTCATAATTAGGATTACCTCATCAAAAAAAAGTATAAATGAATTTAAATAATCTTTTATAGGGATTTCTTCTCTCGACAGCTTTCTGAAAGCTAAAAAATCTATTATTGATTCAATAAAATGATTTATTTTTCTAAAATAGTTTGTTTCTGTATAAGATTGATAATTAATGAAAAACATTTCAAACATTAAATTTAGATTTCATGCTTCTGTTCTGCTTTTAATAGTTTTATTGGGTTTTTCAAACATTTCAAATGCAGAGCCTTCTTTTAAGGGGCAAGTAATCAAATGGGTGGTTCCTTTTTCTGCAGGAGGAGGTGCTGATGTAATAGCAAGGTTCTATGCACCTCTGCTGAGAGATAATTTACCAGGCAAGCCAACTGTAGAGGTTATCAATATGCCTGGTGCAGGTTCAACAAAAGGTGCAAATTGGTTTAGCTCAGAAGCCCCAATAGATGGTAAGGTTATTTTCTCAACATCTGGATCCACACAGTTTCCTTTTCTGCTTGACGATCCGAGAGTTAAATATAACTACAATGATTGGGAAGTATTATTGGCTTCATCAAGCGGAGGTGTCGCATATCTTCCTTCAGACTTAGGTAAGCTCTGGAATGAGAACTTAGAGTCAGCTTTGAAGGTAAACTATATTTTTGCATCTCAAGGGCCAACACGTCTTGATCTAGTTCCTCTTTTGGCTTGGAATATGCTAGGCATGAATGTTGAACCTATATTTGGGATTAAGGGGCGTGCAGATGGTCGTTTGATGTTTGAACAGGGATACGTCAATATCGACTATCAGACTTCATCATCATTCTTATCAAAAGTAACCCCTCTTGTTGAAAAAGGCCAAGCAATACCAATAATGACATGGGGAATTTTAGATGACGATGGAAATATCATTAGAGATCCAAATTTTCCTGATATTCCTACATTTCGTGAAATCTATATAAGGGTTCATAATAAGGAGCCATCTGGCAGTGCCTGGGAAGCATGGAAGGCATTTTTTACTGCCGGTTTCTCTGCTCAAAAGATGGTTGTAATTAACAAAAATACTAACAATGAAATAATTGATTTGTATACACAAGCTTTCGAAGAAATTATCAACCAAAAAAACTTTTCACAAATATCAAAAAATTATCTTGGTGTTTATCCTCAATCCACTGGACCTAAAGCTGTCAAATTCAAAGAAAGAGCTACACAGATAGATCCTGTTGCAATTTCTTGGGTTAAAAATTGGCTTAATAATAGCTACAATTTAAATCTGTAATCGAAAAATTAACTAAAAATTTGACAGGTTTTTGAAAGACTTGAGGGCTATCATCGAATTATCAATTATGAAAATATTTTTGATTCTCCTTAGATATTTGATTAATTGTTATCTACTTAATGTCGAGTAGATCTTTATAACGGAGAGATAAATTATGAAAAAAATGTTCATAAAAATAATATCCTTCTTATTTATGATTGGTACTCTTTCGAGTTCAGCAATTGCTATTGAAAAATTGCATTTTGTTGTCCCAGGTGGTGCCGGTGGTGGATGGGATGGATGCGCAAGAGGCACTGGAGAGGCTCTAGTTAAATCTGGCCTACTCGAGTCTGCATCATTTGAAAATATGTCAGGTGGAGGCGGCGGTAAGGCGCTTTCATGGATGATTAAGACTAAACCTGAAAATACAATTATGGTTCAATCAACTCCAATTGTACTTCGTTCAATTAGTCGCCACTCTGGTTATGTTTCTGATAGTGCAGCTTCAGGTGTGTTGTCTTATAAAGATGTAACACCAATTGCGGGGATTATCGGTGATTATGGTGCTTTAGCTGTTGCTGCAGACTCACCATTCCAAACATTCCAAGATGTTGTTGATGCATACAATGCAAATCCAAAGTCAGTTAAGATGGCGGGTGGTTCAACTCGAGGAAGCATGGATCATCTAATTGGTGCTTTAGCATTCCAATCAGCTGGTGCTAATCCAAACGATGTAGTATATATTCCTTATGATGGAGGAGGCGCAGCACTTGCTGGACTTCTTTCTGGTGAGGGTCAAATTCTATCTACTGGATTCAGTGAAGCGTTAGCTGCTGGAGATCAAGTACGTATTTTAGGTATAACAGCAAATGATCGTTCTGCTGATGCTCCAAGTGTTCCGACACTCAAAGAGCAAGGCTTTGATGCTTACTTTGTAAACTGGAGAGGTTTCTTTGGTCCTCCAAATATGAACGCAGCAGATAGATATGAAATTGCTAAAATGCTAGGAGACATGCAAAGCACTCCAGAGTGGGAAGTTGTTCGAAAGCGTAATGCTTATGTCAACATCTATAACCCTGGTTTTGACTTTATGGCTTTCTTAGAAAAGCAAACAGAAGAAATGACTGATCTAATGAAACAATTAGGCGTTATTTAATCGATATATCTATAGGGAGGAAGGTAAATGACTATCAACTATACAAGGATAAGCGCTTTTATCTTTCTCCTCATTTTTCTTATCTATTCTTACCTTGCGGGTGAGATTAGAGTGTTTGCGTTTGATGAAAATGCAGACTTTAACGCAAGAACATTTCCTAAGCTGATTTCCTATTTAGGGATTATTGTTTCTCTTCTTACCTTAGTACTATCAAAAAATGAAAAAGAGAATATGGGTCAATATGAGTGGATCAGCGTTATTGTCTTGTTCGCTCTCGTTTTCTCTTATGGACTATTAATCAAAACCATTGGTTTTTTTGTATCAACTAACTTATTTTTAATCATTTCTTATCTTTATTTAGGTGTTCGAAGTTACAAAGTTATTATTTTTAGTTCATTCCCAGTAGTGGCAGCACTTCAGTTTATGCTTCATGGTCTATTGGACGTTTATATTAGAGATCCATTTTTACAGTTTTTAGGAGTCATATCATGATTGAAGGCATGATGATTGGTTTTAATACAGCCTTCAGTGGCTACAACATTCTCATGGTGATGATGGGGTGTTTTGCTGGAACGATAATTGGGATGCTTCCAGGCCTTGGACCAATGTCTGCCATAGCGCTAATGATCCCAATAACTTATGGCTTCGATCCAGCTTCAGCCATGATTTTGATGGCGGGGGTATATTATGGAGCAATATTTGGTGGCTCTACATCATCAATCCTCATTAATGCGCCTGGCGTTGCAGGAACAGTTTCGAGCTCTTTCGATGGTTACCCAATGTCCCAAAAAGGTCAGGCAGGGAAGGCTCTTGCCATAGCGGCTTATGCTTCGTTCTCTGGTGGAACAATTGCAGCTCTATTCTTGTTAGTGGCGGCGCCTCAACTAGCCAAGGTAAGTTTAAGTTTTCAGTCAGCAGATTACTTTGCCTTAATGTGCGTAGGATTGCTCTCAATTGCAGCATTTGCAAGTAAAGGCCAATTCTTAAAGGCAATGATTATGACGGCCCTTGGCCTCGCTCTTTCAACTGTAGGCCAAGATTCTTTGTCAGATATTACCCGTTTTGCATTCGGAAATATTAATTTAATGGATGGTATCAGCTTTGTATTACTGGTCATGGCAACCTTTGCGATGAGCGAGGCTTTTATGATCATTTTCAAAAAAATGGATATAAACTTCAAATCTTCAGATGTGAGCAAAAGTAGTCTTGGATCAATTAAGATATCGAAGGATGAAGTAAAAGAAATGGTTCCAACTATTGGAAGAACATCAGTATTAGGATTTTTTGTTGGCGTCCTACCAGGCGCAGGTGCAACAATTGCAAGTTTCTTGGCTTGGGGTTTTGAAAGAAGCATTGCATCTGCAAAAGAAAAACTTAAATTTGGTAAAGGCTCTGTCAAGGGATTAGCAGCTCCTGAAACTGCTAATAATGCTGCCTGCACAGGTTCATTTGTGCCACTATTAACTTTGGGTATTCCTGGATCTGGAACAACTGCTGTAATGCTAGGAGCATTATTATCATTTGGTGTTCAGCCTGGCCCAAGGCTTTATGTTGAGCAACCAGAACTTTTTTGGGCTGTAATCGTCTCTATGTATATTGGAAATGTAGTTTTATTGGTATTAAATTTGCCGTTGATACCCTATATAGCAAGAATTTTGGCAATACCTAAAAACATTCTTGTTCCGTTAGTCTTATTCTTTTCAGTAACTGGTGTCTATTTAATATCATTTAACTCTTTTGATATTTACTTTATGGCTATTGTTGCATTACTTTCATTGGTGTTAAGGGTTTTAAACTATCCAATGCCACCGCTCATTCTAGGGTTTATTCTTGGTGGAATGCTCGAAAAGAATTTAAGAAGAGCAGTACTTATCAATGATGGCTCCTTTTCTTTTATTTGGGAAAGACCAATCAGTTTAACTTTATTTATTATTGCTATTCTGATTGTTCTTCTGCAGGTTTATCAAGGACTCAAGAAGGAAAAAGAATAGTACTAGCTAGACAAGTCAATCCTAGTTTAAAATAGCAAACTTCTTTTAATAATGACAATTAATTTATGACACCTGAATCTGTATTAGAGCAATGGGCTCAATGTTTCAATAATGGCGACCTAGATGGAATTACAAGATTATATCAAACAGATAGCACACTGTTGCCTACCTTTAAGCCCGTTATGATGAAATCAGGAGAGCAAATATCAGGGTACTTTAGTGCAGCGATAGAGGGTAATGCCTCTATTGAATTTAATGTCAATAAATCTATAAAAACAGAGCTCTCTGAAAGTACTTATTTGATGACAGGTAGCTATGTTTTTTGTCTTCCTAGTAAAGGAGGACAAAAATACGAGTCTTGGTATAGTTTTGTGATTGACACATCTAAAGATTCACCAATTAAGCATCACCACTCTTCTAGAGTGCCATTTGATTTCGACCTAAGCTAGTTAACTGATCAGCACTAAACCTGTCTTTAAACTCAACTTCATAGTCTTCAGCTGCAAAATCAGGAGGACTTTTTCCTAATAGAAAGTGTTCAGACTGTCGTTTGGCATAACGAAGATTTTTTGGGCACTGAGGGGATGATCCAATAAACATTACATTCGAGTATTCATCTCCTTTATGTTCATCAGCTACTGAGTGAGTAATATCAGGGTGCCACCAGACAGTATCTCCTGGAAGCACCTCCGGGATTGAGACAAGACCATCAAGCAGTTCCTTATGGTATTCATTTGAGATGAGTAAAGGCCTTCCGGGCGTTGCGCCACATAAACTGTCATCAGCAATATCATCTTGAAGTGCTCTTAACAAGAGATAACTCATACAGTTTGCAATCGGAATGAGCGATAAAGTTCCATCTGAAGGGCCCTGTTTGGTAAGAGCTGTCCAGCCTTGAAAGGTTCTAAACATTGAGCAAACAGCTGGTGAATTGTATTCCTGAGTTTGGGTTCGAAATGCAGCCTTCCAAGGATTATAAGAATCAACATCTCCATTAAATATAGATTCATAAACTTTTTGGAATGCTGAGTCAGTCCATCTTTCAAAAGAGCCTCCATCGATGTGAGGCGAAAGTCCAAGTGTTTTATCACCGGGCACTCGACGACGAATCCTATCTGCGTAAATAAAATCATTGTTGCTATCAAACTCTTTTCCATTAGGACTATTAGCATCCCACATAGAATTCAGAAATTTTTTTGTTATTGCCATAGACTTTGACTGCCTTGCAAGCATTTGAGGTTTTGACCAGTAGAGTCCAAAAATTTGAGGCGCACCAGACTTAAGATCTGAAAAGTACTGATCCATACCTTCTTTTTCCTTTGCTTTTGTAAAGTAGTCATTATTAATAATATAATCAGTGATTTGCTCATTCCAGTCTTTAACAAGTGCTTGATCGAATACCTCACGAATAATGACGCAACCTCTATCCTTTATGTTTTTTATTTGATCAATTGAAATTTTTTCGTTGACGATAGATTGAAAATTAATTTCAGGGATGATGGGTAAATTATTGTGCTTCAAATCAAGTATCAAATCAACAGATCTCTTGATATTTGAGTAAGCCTTGATGTAACTTCTCTTTGAATCAGATAGGCTCTTAAGGTTCGCCTTGGTTTCAATTATTGATTTGTGTATTTTTTTATCCATTAAAAGAATATAAGTATATTTATTTTTGTAAAATATTTTAAGTAACTAATTGTTGCTTGATAGCTTCTTTTATATATTTCGATTCAAATTGTAATATTTTGTAACAATTGTCTACAGTTTGATACAACCCCACTAATAAACTGAATTCAATTCTGCTCAATGGTGTGCAGAATGTGATTCATATAATTTAATGGAGAAAAATATGAAGAATAATAAGTTAACAACGCTAGCAGCATCAGCGCTTCTAGCAACTACAACTTCGGTTAGCGCCGCTGATGTAGAGGTTTTACACTGGTGGACTAGTGGTGGTGAAGCTGCAAGTGTAAATTATCTTAAAGGTAAGCTAAGTGACGCTGGAGTTGGTTGGACTGACTTCGCGGTTGCTGGTGGTGGTGGTGAAAACGCAATGACTGTACTTAAGTCAAGAGCGATTTCTGGAAACCCTCCTACAGCTGCTCAAATCAAAGGCCCTTCAATTCAAGAGTGGGGCGATCTAGGATTCTTAGCTGACATCGATGGTGTTGCAAAACAAAACAACTGGGACGAGTTATTACCAGCAGTTGTCGCTGACGTAATGAAGCACGAAGGCAAATATGTTGCTGCTCCTGTAAACGTTCACAGAGTAAACTGGATGTGGTCTAACCCAGAAGTTTTTCGTGCTGCAGGCGCGACTATCCCAACAACTTGGGACGACTTCATGGTTCAAGCTAAGAAGCTTCAAGACGCTGGTTACGTAGCACTAGCTCACGGTGGTCAGCCATGGCAAGATGCAACTGTATTTGAAGCAGTTGTTCTTGGTGTTGGTGGTGCAGACTACTACAACAAAGCATTCGTAGAGATGGATATGGATGCACTTAACAGTGATACTACAGTAGAAGTTTTCGAAACTTTTGGAAACCTACGTCAATTCATTGACGCAAATGCGCCAGGACGTGACTGGAACGTTGCGACTTCAATGGTAATTGAAGGTCAAGCTGGAATGCAAATCATGGGTGACTGGGCTAAAGGTGAATTCAAGGTTGCTGGTAAGAACGTAGGTACTGACTTTGTATGTTCTGCGGCTCCTGGAACTTCAGGTGCGCACACATTCAACGTTGACTCTTTTGCATTCTTTGCACAAGGCACAACAGCTGGAACTGGTGCTCAAAACATCATGGCAGCAGAAATCTTAGGTACTGATTTCCAAACAGTATTTAACCTTAATAAGGGTTCAATTCCTGCGCGTTTAGGTGTTTCAAGAGCTGAGTTTGATACATGTGCTCATGACTCTATGGACGCATTTGTTGCATCATCATCAAGTGGTTCATTAGTACCAAGCTTTGCTCACGGTATGGCATTGCCTTCAGCTGTGGCTGGAGCGGTAGTTGATTCAGCTACAAACTTCTTCAACTCTGACCAGAGTGCTGAAGAGGGTGCTGCTCAACTAGTTGCTTCTATGGCAGCTGCAATGTAAGTGTAGCTTAGTATTAAGAGCTTTATCTTTGTCTCCTTTAGAATAAGGCTCTTCAATGCATTTAGGGCGCTTAAATTAAGCGCCCTAATTTTATAAATTCATAATAAAATCAAAACACTGTGCTTAATTTTCTAGAAAAAAACTTGCCAAAGATAGTTTTGGCACCAACAGCAGTTGCGATGCTTGTTTGTATGTATGGTTTTATCATCTGGACCGGATTACTCTCATTAACAAAAAGTCGAATGATGCCTCAATGGGACTTTGTTGGCTTGGATCAATACGTAAGACTTTTCAAAAACCCAAGATGGGATGTTGCAGTAGATAACCTTTTTGTTTTTCTCATTTTATTTATAGTCATTGCCCTAGTGCTTGGTCTGCTATTGGCAATATTCTTAGATCAAAGAATCAGAGTCGAAGGTGCTATTAGAACAATATATCTATACCCTATGGCAATTTCCTTCATAGTTACAGGAACTGCATGGAAATGGATCCTAAACCCAGGACTGGGAATTGAAAAATTAATGAATGACTGGGGTTTTGTGGGTTTTGAATTTAGGTGGCTTGTTGAACAAGATATGGCCACTCTTTTTAGCTGGCCTTAGAGGTGTGGATGAAAACCTCACGAAAGCCGCAAAAATGGATGGAGCATCCACAGTCCGTCTTTATTGGCATATTATTTTGCCATTAATGAGACCTGTATTTTTTAGTGCTATTGTTATTCTGACTCATATAGCCATTAAAAGTTTTGACCTCGTTCAGGCTTTGACTGGTGGAGGCCCAGGATATGCATCCGACTTGCCCGCTAACTTTATGTATACGTACACCTTTAACAGGTCACAAATTGGCATTGGTGCTGCCAGTGCAATGATTATGCTCTTTGGAGTGTTAGCTGTACTCATACCTTATCTCTATTCAGAATTACGTGAGAAAGACTAATGAATAAATTTAATATATCAAACATAAACCTTGGAAGAGCTTTTATCTATTTCATTTTGTTTTTATTTGCTTTTATTTATTTAGCTCCGCTATATGTGATGTTCTCAACTTCACTTAAAGATATTGAAGAAATTCGAAGTGGCAACCTGATGGCTCTTCCATTAGATCCAACGCTTTATGCTTGGAAAAAAGCTTGGGCAACAGCTTGCACAGGTAGTGAATGTAAAGGGCTTGCTCCATATTTTTGGAATAGTGTTCGAATAGTATTCCCTGCAGTTATTATTTCTACGATTTTGGGTGCATTCAATGGCTACGCGCTAGCTAAATGGAAGTTCAAGGGGAGTGAATTTTTGTTTGGAGCGCTTCTTTTTGGTTGCTTTATACCTTTCCAGGTGATTCTTCTTCCGATGGCTAAACTACTGGGTAGCTTAGGTCTCGCGAATACTGTTACAGGACTTGTATTAGTTCATGTGATTTATGGAATTGCTTTTACGACGCTCTTTTTTAGAAACTACTATGTTGGTATCCCAACCGAATTAGTAAAAGCTGCTAAATTAGATGGCGCCAGTTTTTTAAAGATTTTTAGGCACATATTTATCCCTTTATCTACACCAATTTTTGTGGTCACCATCATATGGCAGTTTACTCAAATCTGGAACGACTTTCTCTTTGGAGTGGTCTATTCAGGCTCAGGGACTCAACCTATTACCGTGGCTCTGAACAATCTTGTAAATACATCGGTTGGTGGTAAAGAATACAACGTTGATATGGCAGCAGCAATTATCGCTGCTCTTCCAACGCTGATAGTTTATGTCATTGCGGGTAAGTATTTTGTTCGTGGTTTAACTGCAGGTGCAGTGAAAGGATAAAAAAATAAAATCAATAACTATTTGAATTAATTAAAGAATAAAGGAAAAAAAATGGGAAGTATTAGTCTTAACGGCATCAATAAATCATTTGGCGCAACTGAAGTACTGAAGGACATCAATTTGGACATCAAAGATGGTGAGTTTTTGATACTTATTGGGCCGTCAGGTTGCGGCAAATCGACTTTAATGAATTTGATTGCTGGCCTTGAGGATTTAACTGGCGGTGAGATTGTCATTGATGGTAAGGATGTATCTGACGAATCACCGAAAGATAGAGATATTGCTATGGTTTTTCAATCCTATGCTTTATATCCTACTATGAATGTGGCTAGAAATATTTGTTTTGGGCTCGAAATGAGCAAAATGCCTAAGGATGAGCAAGAGAAGATTCTTCAAAAGGTTTCTAAATTATTACAGATTGATCATCTTCTAGATAGAAAGCCTGGTCAATTATCTGGTGGACAGAGGCAACGTGTTGCTATGGGTAGGGCTCTAGCTCGATCTCCAAAAGTGTTCCTGTTTGATGAGCCTTTATCCAATCTAGATGCAAAATTAAGAGTTGAAATGCGTACTGAGATTAAAAAATTACATCAGCGTATTGGAACAACCATAGTCTATGTGACTCATGATCAAATCGAAGCAATGACTCTTGCAGATCGAATAGCCGTTCTAAAGGATGGAGAATTGCAGCAAGTAGGAACGCCTTATGAGATTTACAATGATCCAGTCAGTCATTTTGTTGCTGATTTTATGGGGTCTCCTGGCATGAACTTTATTGAGTGTGTTGTTAAGGATGAGAACTTAGTTGTTCAGAGTGGTGGCGAAACCTACGAGTTAGCGATTCCATGCAAAGATGCGATTAAGAATTCCAAATTAGATGTTGTAATGCTTGGGATAAGACCAGAAATGCTTACTGAAATTGAGCCGTCTGCAGACAAGAAAAATTCATACCTCCATCAAATAAAATTTGATGTTGAAGTTATTGAGCCTATGGGTGCTGATACAGTGGCAATTGGTCAGTGGAACGAAACTGAGGTAATGGCTAGACTCAGCCCAGAGGCTGGAAATACTGCTGGAAAGGGTTTTGACTTACAAGTTGACACAAGCAAGGCTATTTTGTTTGATCCAAATTCAGGGCTTAGAATCAGATAAAAATTGATACAATGATAGAATGAGTGAGCATTTTACTAAATCTGGCTTGTCTATCCCTTCAATTGGTCTTGGAACCTGGGATATGCAAGGTCCAACTTGCAGTAGAATTGTTCAAGAGGCTCTGGAGATGGGATACCGTCATATTGATGGCGCATCAATGTATGAGAACGAATCAGAAGTTGGGCAAGGCATAAAAAATTCTGGAGTTGATAGAGAAGAGATTTTTATTACAACAAAAATTAACACAACCAGCTGGACACCTTCGAGAGGCAATGGGCCTTCATTACAAAATAAAGATATAGCTAAGCACTTCGAGCAGAGCCTTAAAGACTTACAAACTGATTACGTTGATCTTCTCTTAATCCATTGGCCGAAGTTCGAGACTAACTTGGGAGACATGCTTGAAGCCCTTTATAAAATCAAAGACGCCAAAAAAACAAAAGAGGTAGGTGTTGCCAATTTCAATTCATATTTACTGAATGAGTGCGTTAGTCTTGGGTTTAAGGATATCTATTGCAATCAAGTTGAGTACCATCCTTTTCTATCTCAAGCCAAATTGTTAGAGGTGATGCAAGATTTAGAGATAATTCCTGTTGCTTATTGTCCAATCTGTAGAGGCGATGTTGCGCGTCATGAAGTCATCATTAATTTAGCAGAGAAATACTCTAAAACACCTGCCCAAATTGCTCTTAGGTGGCTTTATCAGCAGCATGTGGTATCGATTCCAAAAACTGCTAATTCATACAGACTTAAGGAGAATATTGATATCTTTGATTTCGAGATTGAATATAAGGATATGCTTGAAATATACGGTCTTGAGCGAAATCAACGATTAGTTCCTAATCTTGAAGTGAATGAATTAAAGTATCCTTTTGATTAATCTGAAATCA
>LURN01000012.1 GCA_001628405.1 Candidatus Thioglobus sp. REDSEA-S12_B1
TTTTTCTGTGTAGTTAAATTTTTTTATTGACAATTAAATATCGTAAGTGTAGCATGCTTTACTCATGTATATGAGTTTTTATAGTCATATATATGAATTAATATGTGTTATTGAGGGGACACAATGGAATTCTTAAATTATTTTGATAACGTTTTCACTGTCTATCATATCGCACTTTTAGTTGGCGGTACATTTGCAGGTATTATTTTAGGTGCACTTCCAGGACTAAGTCCTACAATGTCTGTTGCACTTCTAATCCCTTTTACTTTTCATATGAAGCCTGAGAGCGGCCTAATACTGTTAGGCGCAATGTATACCGCAACCGTTGCAGGAGGTGCTATCAGTGCAATACTAGTTAACGTTCCTGGCGCCCCAGCTAATATTGCCACGGCTATGGATGGGCACAAATTGGCACAAAATGGTAAAGCGAAAGATGCGCTTCACTACTGTTTCATGAGCTCCTTTGTCGGTGGTGTTTTTGGTGTTTTAATTCTCATTTTCTTTACTCCACCTCTCGCCGCATTATCGCTTAAATTTATGTCAACAGAGCTATTCTGGGTTGCTATTTTAGGAATCACAATCATTGCGACTCTGGATGCAAAATCAGTTATCAAGGGTTTGATGTCAGGTTTGTTTGGTTTAATGCTTGCTACCATAGGTGAGCACCCAACAAGCGCAATGGAGAGATTTGTGTTTACTGACCATTTAGAGGGAGGTGTCCATATTGTTGTAGGATTGATTGGGTTATTTGCGATGCCTCAAGTATGGAACCTTTTAGAGAATTATTATGGACGAAAAAATGAAGTTTTCTCAGCCACGGGTGACTCTACCTTAGTTCAATCATTTAGACTAGTTTCTGGAAAAATTAAAGCTTTATCAATTGGCTCAGTGATTGGCTCAGTGATTGGAATTATCCCTGGGGCAGGGGGCCAAATTGCGGGCATTGTCGCCTATGATCAATCCAAAAAGGTAAGCTCCAACAGATCCAATTATGGAAAAGGTGAGCCTGAAGCAATAATCGCTGCCGAAAGTGCTAATAACTCGATGGTTGGACCATCATTAATTCCTCTTTTAACTTTAAGTATTCCTGGCAGCCCAACTGCAGCAGTTCTGCTAGGCGGACTTCTAATTCATGGAATCTTTCCTGGGCACGATATTTTTACTAAAAACACGGAGGTTGTTTGGACATTTATTGATTCTTTGATTATTGCACAGATCTTGATGTTGATTATTGGCCTATTTTTGAGTCGCCATAGCAAATGGATTATGAAGGTTCCAGATAACTATATGGCGGTTGGAATATTACTACTTGCAGTATTTGGTACTTACAGTATCCAGAATGACTATTCTGATGTACTCATTATGTTTGTTTTAGGAACAATTATGTACTTTGGAAGTAAAGCCGGCTTTAGCCCGGTTCCTGTAGTTCTTGGGTTGATTTTAGGAACCATGACTGAAGAAAAATTCATACTTGGCAACATGATTGGTAATGCAAAAGGTAGCTCACTACAGCACTTTACCACTGGAACAATAAATATTATTCTGATTGCTTTGTGCTTTGTCTCAATTGCCTACGGAATCTACTCTAGTCGAAAATCTAAATAGAATGAATTTATGAATAAACCGTATAAAATTTCCACAGTTCTAATCACTCTTTTTAGTGCATTTCTTTTATATGCATCGTTTGTTCTTGGAAATTCAGAAGACTACTTATTTCCAAGGCTGATTTCGGGAATGATTGCTCTGCTCTCCTTGATGCTTTGGTTTGAAAAGGGTGAGGCAGATAAATCAACTAATTTTAAAGATTTAATGCCTGGCATTGCTATTGCAACAGCATTTATCTTATCACTAAAAATACTAGGCTTTTATTTAGCCTCTATGATCGTGTTCTTTACGCTTGTCATGTATTACAGCAAGCCTACAGAACCAAAAGACTTTTGGCGTGTGCTGCTCATAAAACTGGGTGTAACCATTGTGTTCTCTCTCACACTCTATGCGTTGTTCACACTTCTTTTAAAGGTGCGCACACCAGAAGGTTTGTTTTAATAAAAAAGGAGAAGTAATGAAAATTATTAATATTACAAAAGTAGCCCTACTGGCAATCGCATCTATGATGTTAATGCCAGCTCAGGCTGCCTACCCTGATAAGCCAATTGGTGTCATGGTAGCTTATGGACCAGGAGGAGCGACAGACTTCCAAGCTAGGATTGCAACGCTTGCATCTGGTAAAGAGGGCCTTATTGGTCAGCCTATCTATATCCTTAACAAGCCAGGTGCTGGCGGAAGAAAGGGTTGGAACTGGTTTGCTAGCGAGGCTTCACAAGACGGCTATATGTTGGCCGCCTATAACGTACCTCACTTTATAGCTCAGTCTATTGTTTTTGATACAAAATACAATATCAACAACCTCGAGCCATTAGGTAACTGGGGTGCTGATCCTGCTGTGTTGATTGTCGGAAAAGATAGCCCATTCAACACTGTTGGTGAATTGCTTGCTCACGCAGAGGCAAATCCAGGAGCAGTAACAATCAGTGGTGCTGGAAAATTTGTGGGTCACCATATCGCTTTCTTGCAGTTTGCTAAGGCGTCAGGTGCTAACTTAACTTATATTCCTGCTTCAGGTGGTGTAGATGCACTAAGAATGGTTAAGGCTGGCGAGACAGTCGCTGGATTTAACAACCTTTCTGACTCTGCAAGAAGTGCAGCAGATCTTAAGATTTTAGCTGTTGCTGACCTCACAAGACACGAGTACCTTCCTGACGTTCCTACGTTAATGGAAAGTGGTGTTGATGTAGATGACTCTAGTGTTAACTTCCGTGGGTTAATGGTTCCGGCTGGAACTCCTCAGGATGTTATAGACTACCTTGCTAGCAAGGTGCCTGATATGTTTGGTGAAAAGAAGACAGTTGGCAAGATGAAGTCAACTAACTCACCTGCAAGGATCATGACTAGAGATGAAGTTTTAAGTATGTGGAGTGAAAGACAAGCTTACTTAACTGATCTATTAGCTGGTCTTCAATAAAGTAAAATTTATTGAAAATATACATTGCTAGGGAGTTTTTTACTCCCTAGCATTTTTTTCCTACATAGATTCAAGATGACTACCCAAAAAAACACAACAATAGAGAAACTCGTCTCAGATGCACGAGATGCTCAAGAAAAAATTAATCAATATTCCCAAGAACAGGTTGACGAGTTAATATTGGCAGTCGCCTGGGAGGTTATTCAGCCTGAGAATAATCAGGAACTTTCAGAGATGGCAGTAAATCAAACTGGTCTTGGGAATGTTGAAGATAAAAAACGTAAAAATAGTCGTAAAACTATTGGACTTTTAAGAGACTTAAAAGATGTTAAGTCGGTTGGAATTGTCAACGAAGACAAACAAATGGGTCTCATTGAAATCGCTAGACCTGTTGGAGTTGTTGGGGCTATTGTCCCTTCTACAAACCCGATTGCAACACCCTTAAATAAAGTTATTAATGCGTTGAAGTGTAGGAATGCTATCATTTTAGCGCCATCACCCAAAGGCGCCAAAGTTTGTTCAAGAATTGTTGAATTAATACAAATTGCACTGGTTCGAATTGGAGCACCAAAAAATATTGTTCAGTCTTTGCCTGAACCAATCAGTAAAGAGGATACAAATGAACTATCTAAATTAGTTGATCTCATTGTGGCTACTGGGTCACAAAACAACATACAAAGAGCTCTCCAAAGTGGAACGCCAACTCTTGGGGTAGGGGTTGGCAATGTCCCTTCAATTATTGATGCAAGCGCAGATATTCAAGACGCTTCTCATAAAATTATGACCTCTAAAACTTTTGATAATGCGACAAGCTGCTCATCAGAAAATAGCATCATAGTCTTAGAAAGTGTTTACGAATCCATGATTGAATCACTGATCAAAGAGGGTGGCTCTCTCTTAGATGATGCTGAAAAGTCCAAACTTCAAGCAACTATGTGGAATGATAAAGGCATCATAAATCGAGATGTTATAGCAAAAAAATCCAATGAGATTGCCATACTGGCAGGCCTAAGCGAGAAGCATTCAAGCTCGAAATTCCTGATGGTTGAAGAGCAAAATGTCGGTCCAAAGTATCCATTCTCAATGGAAAAACTATCTCCTGTATTGACAGTTTATAGGGCAAAAAACTTTGATCATGCAGTTCTTATTACAAGCTCTATTCTAGAGAATCAGGGAAAAGGGCATTCATGCGGGATTCATAGTCAAGACGAGGACAATATTCTAAAGCTTGGAATGGAGCTCCCAGTATGCAGAATCATTGTTAATCAGGCTCACTGCTTTGCAACAGGAGGTAATTTTGATAATGGACTGCCTTTCTCTTTATCAATGGGCTGTGGAACCTGGGGCAATAATGTCACAGACGAAAATTTGAATTATAAGAATTATCTAAATACTACAAAAATAGTTAAAACGATTGAAATCAATCAGCCAACTGAAAAAGACTTGTTTGCTAATTACTGGAAAAAGTACTCTCTTGAACATGCAACAGTTACAGAGCTAATTGACCAATTTGCAGAGGAAACACCTAACAAAAACTATCTGATTGATGCCGATTTAGACCTTCACGTGTCATACAGTAAGCTTCGAAAGGATATTTTGAGTTTGGGCGTATACTTTCAAGAAAACAAAATACTGGCAAATGACAAAGTCGGCTTTATGTTGGATAATGGCTATGCCTCAGTCTTGTTGTTTTTAGGAGCCATGTATCACGGGGTCGTCATTGTTCCTTTAAATGTTTTAGCTGGTGCTAAACAAATTAAATACACGATTGACCATTCAGAATGTAAGCTGATCTTTTCATCTGAATTCTATATAAATAAGTTTGAAGAAATACTCAGCTCATCAAAAGTCGAGGTCGTCGAATATACTGGAATTGAAAGTTTAGGTAAGTCAAATCAGATCAATCTAAACTCTAGTCTTTCTTCAACTAATCCAAGCACGCCAGCGGTATTAATCTATACATCAGGAACGACAGGAGTTCCAAAAGGTGCTCTTTTGTCACATAAGAATGTTCTTGCTGGAGGAAGAAACACAGCTTTGGCTCATGAGGTTGTCTCTAGTGATGTCTCTTTCTGTGTTCTCCCTTTGTATCATATCAACGCTGAAATGGTATCCATTTCAAGCGCACTCGTGAGCAACAGTTGCGTGGTCACTATCGGAAAGTTTAGCGTGAGTAATTTTTGGCAAATTATTGAAAAATATCAGTGCACTTGGTTTAGTGTTGTACCCACAATTATTAATTACCTATTGAATGATGATTTCGATGTCAAGACTTTGAATTTGGAAAATCTTCGCTTTGGCCGATCAGCTTCAGCTCCTCTGTCTCCAGAGGTTCATAAAAAGTTTGAAAAGACCTTTAATGTCAAGATTATTGAGACAATGGGTCTCACAGAGACTGCAGCACAGATTTTGTCGAATCCAACAACTGGAGGTAAACATGGCTCTGCAGGTAAGGCCTATGGAAACGAGGTAAGAATTATCGATGACCATGGGAATTATTTGTCGGCTGGAGAATCAGGCGAGCTGGTTATTAAGGGTGACAATGTTTTGTTGGAGTACTTCAAAAATGAAGAGGCTACAGCTGGCGCCTTTAATGAGGATGGCTATTTCTTAACAGGGGATCTCGGAGTAGAGGATGAAGAAGGCTTTTTCTTTATAACGGGCAGAAAGAAAGAGCTCATTATTAAGGGTGGTGAAAATATTTCACCAAGAGAAATTGACGATACGCTCTATAAGCACAATGCTGTGCTCGAGGCATGCACTTTTGGAATTGAAGATGATAATTATGGTGAGGAGATATCGGCTTGTGTATACCTAAAAGATGATCTCATCGCTAATGAAAAGGAGTTGCTAGATTTATGTAAGGCCGACCTTGGCGAATACAAAACACCATCACAAATTATTTTTGTCGATGAGCCATTACCAAAAGGCCCCTCTGGAAAGATCCAAAGACTAAAGATTGCAAGTCAATACAATAGGGCTTAATCTTATAATCTAGTCCAGATTCAAGACATCAATGAAATTCTATTTTCGGGTAAACTATGCTTATCCAAAAAGGACGCGTTTATGGCATTGCTTGATGATTTAGCTAAAAGAGCTAAAACAAAAAATTCTAGAATCTTGTTACCAGAGTGGACTGACTCAAGAGTCAAAGAAGCAGCTCGTTTAATTTCAGATCAAAAATTAGCTCAAATTGTGGTTTTTGATGATGATTCTGCATCTTCTTTAGGTATTGACTCAATCGACCTAAAAAACGAAGATTTAAGGCTTGAGTATGCTCAAACTTTGTTTGAGCTCAGAAAACACAAAGGCGTCACTCTAGAATCAGCATTCGAAATGTTGTCAAGTCTCAGCGTGTGCGCTATGATTGCATTGCAAAGAGGAGAGGTCGATGGCGTTGTAACGGGCGCAATAACCCCTAGCCAAGAAGTTTTGAGTAGTGCATTGAGGATTATTGGTGTGTCTAATCAAAGCAGTCTTGTTTCGAGTTTATTTTTGATGGTATTTGATGAGCATCATAATAGATATGGTGAAAACCTAATCTTTACTGATTGCGCTATGAATATCAGCCCAAGTTCTGAAGAATTGGCTGAGATTGCTCTTAGCGCCCATCAGACAGCTTTGTCATTTCTTTCTGATACTCCTAAGCTTGCCATGCTGTCTTTTTCTACTAATCAAAGCGCTAAACATACTGAAGTTGATAAGGTAAGAATGGCAACGGAAATTGTTAAATCTAGGCTTCCAGATGCCCAGGTTATTGGAAATGTTCAGCTCGATGCTGCGCTTGATTCTGGAGTCTTGAAAATTAAAGACCCTGACTCCTCTTTTTCATCCCCAGCTAACGTCTTCGTATTTCCAAATCTTGATGCTGGAAACATTGGATACAAGCTCGTTCAGCGATTCTCAGGTGCTCGTGCCATTGGTCCAATACTTCAGGGGCTCTCAAAGCCAGTAAATGACTTGTCTAGAGGGTGTAGCGTGGATGAAATAGTCAATACAGTGGTCGTTACAGCGAATCAGGTAAGATAGGCTTACATGCCTATATAGTTAGGTCCACCTCCTCCTTCTGGAGGCGTCCAGTTAATGTTTTGAGATGGATCCTTGATGTCGCAAGTCTTGCAATGAAGACAATTTTGAGCGTTAATTTGAAAATAATCTTCACCCTCTTTGTCGATAATCTCATAAACACCGGCAGGGCAGTACCTTTGCGCAGGCTCATCGAATAATTCTTTATTTCTAGTCAATGGGATTGAAGGGTCAGTCAACTTCAAATGAACAGGTTGATCCTCCTCATGATTTGTTCCAGATAAAAAGAGTGACGAGGTAATATCAAAACTAAGAACATTATCAGGAGCAGGGTACTCTTTTGCGTAGAGCGGGTTATTCAGATTGAGCGAGTCACAATCCCTCTGCTCATCTTTAATTGTTATGGGTAGTGTATTTCTGAAGATATTTGACTCTATGAAGTTGTATGCGGCGCCTAAGTAGAATCCAAACTTGTGCATTGCAGCGCTGAAGTTTCTTGATTTATAGAGCTCTTGATAGAGCGAGCTTTCCTTGAATATATCATCGAAATCACAAATTTCTTCGTTCAAAATCTTATGAATATATTCTGCAGCCAGAATGCCAGACTGGAGTGCACAGTGACTGCCTTTGATTTTACTTGGATTAAGGGTTCCAGCATCACAACCGATAATCATTCCGCCATTAAAATCCATTTTGACAAGAGAATTGATTCCGCCCTTTGAGATGGCTCTAGCGCCATAGGAAATGCGCTTACCTGAATCTAAAAACTGCTTAATTTTTGGATGCTTCTTAAACTGCTGAAACTCTTGAAATGGGCTGTGAGAAGGATTAGTATAGTTGAGATCAACTATTAAACCGACCGCAACTCTTTTATTATCAAAGTGGTAAAGAAATCCTCCTCCAGATGTCCCCTCATTGAGCGGCCAGCCCATTGTATGAACAACATCTCCAGGACTGTGGTTTTCATTTTCAACTTCCCAAATTTCCTTAAATCCGATGGCATAGTGTTGAGGCGATTTTCCATTATCAAGATCAAACTCTCTAATGAGTTTTTTACCTAAGTGGCCTCGTGCTCCTTCAGCAAAGATGGTTTGTTTTGCAAGGATATCCATTCCAGGGGTATAGGTTCCTTTTTGGTTTCCTTCTTTGTCAATACCCATGTCACCAGTTGAAATACCAATAACTCTTCCGCTTTCATCTTTTAAATAGCTTTGAGCTGGAAATCCTGGAAATATATCGACACCTAGCTCCATAGCCTTTTCAGCTATCCATTGGCAAAGCTCACCTAAAGAAATAATAAAGTTTCCCTTGTTGTGGAGGCTTTTAGGCATAAGCCAAGAGGGCACCTTGATACTTTTATTTTCACCAGTTAACCAGAATAGGTCGTCTTTTGCGACTGGGACCTTGAGAGAAGGGCAGTCTTTAGCATCCTCAGGGAATAAGTCAAAAAGTGTTTTAGGCTCAAAAACAGCTCCAGATAGGATATGAGAGCCTATTTCAGAGCCTTTTTCAAGGAGGCAGACAGAGAGATTTGGATTAAGCTGTTTGAGTTTACAGGCAGATGCAAGACCGGAGGGACCCCCTCCAACTATCACTACATCATATTCAATCGATTCTCTTTCCATTAACTAGTATTTTATACCTGATAGGCGTTAAGTTCATTAAGAGCATCAAATAAATCAACCTGCCAAACTAAATCGGCCATTCTTGACATTGGCGCATCAGGATCATTATTAATAACCACAATGACCTGAGAGTCTTTCATTCCTGCTAAATGTTGAATAGCGCCAGATATGCCTACCGCAAGATAGAGTTTTGGAGCAACAACTTTACCCGTTTGTCCAACTTGATAATCATTTGAGATGAACCCTGCATCGACTGCGGCTCTAGAAGCTCCAATAGCTGCATCTAATTTGTCAGCTAACTGCTCAATTAGGGCAAAGTTTTCTTTTGAACCAAGACCTCTTCCTCCAGAGACAATTCGCTCTGCAGTAGTCAGTTCTGGACGCTCAGATTCCGATTCTTGCAATGAGATAAACTCTGAGTTAGATTCAGGGATTGTTGCGGATATAGTCTCAACTGATGCCGAACCTCCATCTCCAGAATGTTCAAAGGCTGTTGCTCTGACGGTCATTACAATTGTTTCATCAGAGGTTTCAACTGTCGCCATAACATTACCTGCATAGAGAGGACGAACAAAGGTTTTGTTTGATTTAACTTCGCAAACATCTGAAATAGGCTGAACATCTAATAGTGCGCCTACACGCGGCAAGATATTCTTGCTGAATGTTGAAGACCCTGAAACCAAGAAGCTATAGCCACTCATAGCATCAGCAATTAACCTGCTAGCCACTTCAACATTAATATGCTCAAGAGAATCATCGACAATCATCTTAACAGTGCCAATACCTGCTAGAGCTGAAACAGACGAAGCATTTGAAGCATCATTTGTTAAAACAAGAGCATCAATAGTATCTGACAACTGGGAAGCTGCCGTAATCGCTGCTCTACTATTTGCGCTAACTTCTGAGCCATTAAGCTCGATTAATATGAGTGCTGACATTAGAGAACCCCCATTTGATTTAATTCAGTAAATAACTCTTCTGCAGAATTAATCTGCTTTGAAGCTCGATCTTTAGTGCCCGACTCCTCAACACTAACCACTTTGATTCTAGGAGATGTGTCAATATCAAGACTAGATAATTCAATAGTTTCCATTGGTTTTGATCTCGCTTTCATAATATTTGGTAGAGAGGCATACCTAGGCTCATTCAGTCTGAGGTCAACAGTAACAATGGCTGGCATGCTGAGCTTTCTCGTTTCAATTCCAGAGTCAATTTCACGACAAACCTCTACGCTATTTGAATCAGAACTCAATTCAAATTTCGAAATAAAAGTACCAAGAGAATAGTCAATTAAACCTGATAACATTTGACCAGTTTGATTATTGTCATTATCAACAGCCTGCTTACCCATAATAACTAGCTCTGCCTCTTCGCGTTTGATTATATTCGCTAGAATTTTTGCAACGTGAAGTGGTTGAAGATCTAGTTCTGTATCAGTCTTAACAAAAATAGCTCGATCCACTCCCATTGCCAATGCAGTTCTAAGTGTATCCACTGTTTTATCAGTTCCAATACTAACTGCAATTGTTTCAGATGCTGATCCGCTCTCTTTGATGGTCAGAGCTTCTTCAACTGCAATTTCGCAAAATGGGTTCATAGCCATTTTGGCGTTGGTTAAGTCGACTTGTTGAGTTTGTTTGTTCACTCTCGCTTGAGTATATGGATCAAGTACTCTTTTAACTGGGATGATTATTTTCATATTAGTTTCATAAATTCATTGCAAAACCCGCGAATAATACCATATAAAAAACTTTTGTCTATAACTAGAAAATACTATTTTTTGGGACAAATTATTCATATGGTAATGGATTGATTATTATTGGTTATTTTAAATTAATTGGAAATCGTAATTTGGCTTCAGCGCCTTGTTGTATAAATCGGTTTTGAAGGCTCACTTCGCCTCCATGGAGTTTCATTATTTTTCGAACAAATCTCAACCCAAGGCCGTTTCCTCTTACTCCAGTATCTGGTCTGGAAACAGAAAAGAATCTGGTAAATAATTTATTAATAACTTGAGGAGGTATGCCAGGCCCATCATCCAAAACAATAATTGAGATAGCAGCATTCGTTTGAGAAGCTTTTATTGTGATTTTTCCGGATTTAGGGCTGAAATCTAGAGCATTGTTCAAAATATTACCTATTGCCTGCTCCAAAAGAATTTCTTCAGCTTGCAGAGTAGTATTAGAATTTATTTGAATATCAATTTTAATCTCTTTCTCAGAAATTATCTTTTCTCGGCTTGGGGCTTTTAATACCTTATTAACAATTTCATTGATGTTAATTGTCTCTACATTTTTCAAAGCCTCACGTCTTTCAATTCTCGATAGGTCTAAAAGTCTATTCACTAAAAGATCCATGTGCTTGTTAGATTCAAGGATATTTTCGACAAAGCGTTTTCTTTGTTCGTCTGTCATCGGGCTTAAAAGATTTTCAGCAGTCAACTGAATACCTGTGATTGGAGTCCTTAATTCGTGTGCAAGTGTATCGATATACTGCTCAACATCATCTTTGAGCTCAACGTCAGCCCTTGCATCCCTTATAGTTCTGGCAAGTTTATTGAACTGATTATTGAGATCAGGCATCAATACATCTTCTCCACTAAAGAGGTTGGTTGTGTATTTTTGAACTCTATTGATGTTTCTTGAAATCCGATAACTTCCCAGAAAACCAAACAACAAAGCAATGACAAAAATATAAAAAATAAACCTTAAAAGATAGCTCTCACCCATCAAGTCAATCAGCGGTGCTACAACCACGACTGCACCTAAAATTTCACCATTGTCGCCATAAATTGGATTCGATGCATTTAAGTATCTTGACTTAATGAAATACTCGATCACCACACCTCTAGCTTTTCTATTACCTTTTGTCTCTTCAATAATAATATTGGTTGTGTCTGAGACGCCGCTGAGCGCTGACTCGACCTCATTGATCTCTCGCATGTTTGTACCCAAGGTGAGACCTCTAGAATCTAAAACAAGAAGCCCATCCTTGTCAGTGACATAGATTGCTAAATTTTCAAGTTTTTGAGGGTTATTTTTATCAATGGTATTTCTTTGAGATCGAAGGTAATTAACAATTAATGTTTCAAAGGTTTCTAGATCGATCTCGCCATCCTTGTTGTTTTGAGAGGCAACCTTACTCATCAAGCTCGATACCTCAACCATTACGGATTTAGCAGACTCAAAAGTCGTTCTTTGTGCAAAAAGCCAAAGAAGGCTTGAACTTACGATGAAGTAAAGGAGAAATAGCTTAGTGCCGATATTGAGCTTAAAGCGCTTCATTCAATGAGGCTATATCCAATTCCTCGATGAGTTTCAATATAGTCGTTTTCTTCGTCTAACTCATGAAGTCGCTTGCGTATTGATTTGATGTGAGTATTGATTGTTTTGATATCTGAACCGTGAGGTCTATCCCAAATAATACTCATTAGGTACTCTCTCGAGTGGACTCTGTTTGGATTTTTAACAAGGTGCGAGAGTATTTTGTATTCAGCAGGAGTTAATGTTAACTCTTGATTCAAAAACACAACTCTCTGCATAGCGTGATTAATGCTAAATTTTGAGTCACCACTTTTTACTTCAGGCTTGACAGTTCTGAGTTGAGCTCTGACATGCGCAACCACTAATCTAGGGCTCAAAGGTTTGGTTACATAGGCATTGGCACCCAGACCCTCTAAACCGAGCACTTGGTCTGACTCATCGTCTCTTGCAGAAATGATTATGACAGGAATATTTGATTTTTCTCTAACTTTTCTGAGTAAATCAAATCCGCTCATATCAGGCAAGCCAACATCAAGAAGAATAAGATCTACCTCATTATCTTTATGATACTCTAGAGCATCCGTTCCGTTATCAAACCACTGGCAATTAAAGGAGTCTTTTTCAAGAATAAAACAGATGCTTTCGGCAATGGTTTTGTCGTCTTCAACTATTAAGATTGTTTCCATATTGAGTATTTGAAACTTGATTAAAAATTTGCATTGTAAATCAAAACAAAATAAAAGAAAGAATCTTCATAAAGTCTTCATCAAAACAACATATAGAAAACATTTGACCGCACGATTTGAAGCATATCATGTGCATATTGTTTTAGTTTATTAGAGACTTTTTTGGTAACTACTACCCCTTTAAGTTGCTGATTAAACAAAGTGTTATTTAGCTATGCTTTGCTTAGATTATACATAACCATCTTGTGAGTCTCTAATACCTAAAACAATATTTGGATTTTATGTGTATTTTTAAGAACCTCGAATACCTATGCCATTCTCTCTCCGTTTGGCTCTTGAGGTACCCGCCCTGGTTGACAGGTTACTCCTACCGGTCAACCAAGGCAACTTAATCAACTGTTAGATGCAAAAAACAATGACTAAAAATTCGCTAAAAAAATCAACTATTTCATATTGTAGAAGAAATAATATTAATGAAAAACAACTCATTAAAGCTATGAACTGGTACCTTAGTGCCAAAAGAAGTAACAAAGAACATTTTACTGAGGAAACTTTTTTAAAGCCCTAACTACAGAAATTAGATTTTTTTAAAAATGCCGAGACTATCAAAACAATTGATTGTCGCAATTCTTTTGTATTTGCCTTTATCAATACAAGCATCACTTAGTATTGGGAGTCAGGCACCAAGCTTTATACTCAATGATCAAAACAATATCTCTCACAACCTAGAAGATTACAGAGGAGGTTGGGTTATTTTGTATTTTTATCCGAAAGATGATACTCCCGGCTGTACTACTCAGGCTTGTGATTTTCGAGATGCTATAGATAGAATCATTGCCAGCAAATCAACTGTTTTTGGTGTCAGCTTAGACAGTGTTGAGTCACACAAACGATTTGCCGAAAAGAATAAGTTGCCGTTTTCACTTCTTTCAGATACTGGCGGGAGTGTGTCTAAGGCATACGATTCACTTAATAACTTTATCAGCTTTAAGACCTCGAAAAGGAATACATTCATTATCGATCCAGAAGGAAACATTGCAAAAATATATCTTTCAGTTAAACCCAGCACTCATTCCCAGATGATTCTTAATGATTTAAATCAACTTCAGAATTGAAGTTATTCTTAATAAGTTCAAGCTTTTCTTTTCGAGACATTTTTTTAATGAGTGTTTCTCTTTTCAGTGCCATGCTTCTTGTCTCAATCTGCTCTTGGTAAACAAGCTTGAGTGGGGTCCTTGATCTCGTATATCTAGCTCCACCGCTAATTTCACCTCTATGTTGTTTTAAGCGATTTTCAATGTTATTGGTAATCCCACAATACAATGTTTGATCGCCGCATTCAAGAAGATATACAAACCAATTTTTTTTAGAAATATCAATCATTAAAAACTTTTTTGCATATTTATATACTGGCAATAAAATTTACTCTATAATTCGCGTCTTTTTAAAATTTCTTGCGACACTAAACTATGTTAACAGTTGTGATGAGAACAATTTGGCCTCTCTTTCTGGGCATTCTATTTATCGGTCTTGGTAATGGACTCCAGGGGACTCTGAGTAGTTGGAGAGCTGACTATGAGGGTTTCTCAGTTTTAACGACAGGTCTAGTGATGTCTGGCTACTTCATTGGAGCCTTTCTGAGCTCAATGATTTCACCAAGACAAATAAAAAAGACTGGGCAAATAAGAACCTATGCTGCCTATGCATCTATTGCATCAACCGCAATTCTCATGCAAATTCTCTTTATAGAGCCGCCGGTATGGTTTGTTGCTCGGTTTTTGTCAGGTTTTTGTATTGCAGGCATTATGATTATTGTTGAAGGGTGGCTTAACTCAATCTCATCAAATGAGAATAGAGGTCAGATATTCTCTATTCATATGGGGGTTGTCTGGGGTGGACTTGCGCTCGGTCAAGGTTTGTTTGCTATTGACGATCCATCTGGCTTTCAATTGTTTCTATTAGCCTCTATCTTGCTTTCTGTCTCCCTGATTCCTATTCTATTGACTGAAATCAAAGCTCCGGATACTGAAATCCAAGAATCTCTTGGAATTGGCGCTTTAATGAAAGCCTCCCCATCTGGACTAGTTACAATTGGAGTATCAGGTCTTGCTTCAGCGGGTTTCTTTGGTGTTGGAACTATTTATGCAGTTAAGTCAGGATTGAGTGTGTCCGAAACAGCCTTATTTATGACGCTTTTCATTGGCTTTGGAGCTGCCTCTCAATGGCCTCTGGGATGGTTGTCAGACAAGATTGATCGTCGTAAGGTAATCCTGCTTTGTTGTGCATTGGTAACAGGGATTTGCATTCTACTTTCAATATTTGAGTTTTCTAAAACTATATTTTTAATTCTAAATGGCCTCATTGGTGCAAGCACATTGCCCTTATATTCTCTTGGTGTTGCTCAAACTAATGATCGTTTAAGGCCCAGCCAAATGGTAAGTGCAAGTGGCACTATCGTATTGGTTTATAGTGTCTTTGCATCATTAGGTCCGTTCTCGATGAGCTTCTTTATTGATTTGTTTGAAAGTTCTGGCTTTTTAATCTATCTTATCCTTGTTCACGTTCTGATTGCCGCCATTGTGTTCTCAATGATGTTTATTACTGACGATGTGGATGAATCGGATCAAGCTAACTTCCAGGTCATGACTCAAAGACCGAGTGTTGTTGGAATGGAGGTGATTGCTGAAGAAGCTTTAGAGTCTCAGCTAGAAACAGATGATCAAGCAAGCTAAACGCTTGCAGGGTTATCTAAGTCGTGACCTAAATCCTTAAGATCTTGGTATCTATCGCCAATCCTGTGATGTGGCCTGCCGCCAATTGAGGCGCCTAAAGCAACTACAATTTCATCATCAGCTGGCGCATCTGGAATAGACAGGTTTATGGTTAAGTAATGTGACCGCCTTCCAGCGTCATTCTTGTCCATCAGTGGAATCATAATTGGAGCATTGGCGCCTCCACGAGTGTTACAAAAAGAAAGGTAGGATTTAGCACCAACTGCTTCACGATAAAAGTTTCCAAAACGAAGCGTATGAATAATGCCTGAGGCATGCTCAATTTCACCCTTGAGCCCAACCACAGCAGATTTGCCATAGCCCTCTATGTTTGTTCCAGATCCAGCCTCCTTAATTATCATTGAGGTCAGCATTTCTCCTAAGCCTGGTGCGACATCCAAGATACCTGGTTTGAGATCCTCGATAAATTGATTTGGATTTTTGAAATCAAACCATGGGTTTTTAATGACAGCAACTGCAGCTATGAGAACCAATGGTTTTTTTGCAGGCCTGTTACCTTCAATAAGAGTTTTTTCAACATGAAGAAGGGTTTTTCTGATCTCTGCGGGCATTATTCAACTCCTTAACAATTAGTCATGATTAATTGCTTCATTGAGGCCTCTTTGAAACACTACAATCAATGCTCCAGTCTCCGAGAATGAAGAGTGCTGGCTTCCAGGCTCAAATGATACAAATTCACCTTTTTTAAATACTGTTCCATCTGAATCAATCAATTCACCTTCAATCATTAAAAATTCTTCGAAGCCCATGTGCATATGTGGGACAGTTTGAGCACCAGGCTCCATTTTTAATACATAACTTCCTTGTCCATTTTTTTGATTGTAGCTGATAATATGCCAACTCATTTTTGGAACAGGTGCGCCGTACCTGTCAAAGGGTAAAAACTCTAGGTTATGAATATCAAATACGTGTCTATCATTCATAAAAGTTTGTTAGTTTTGTATTAAATCTTAGATTGTAACCAATTGTCTTCAGCGTAGTGACAATTATCGTCAACTAGATGAATACTAAAGGCTTGTCTTGATTTATTAGAGGTATTCTCAGCGCTGTAATGGGGCAATTGTCCATGAAGTATCACAAGCGTTCCAGCTTTAACTTCTAGAAGATCAAGTTCGTTATCAGGCCATGGGCTTTCATCTAAAATTTCGAACTCTGTGCCTCCTGTTTGAGCGAGTTTAAAACGCTTTTTTAGGGGCAATGTATGACCTCCAGTCATCGCCTGAAGGCAGCCATTTTCAATATTAGCATCTTCGAGCGCCATCCAAAATCCAATACAGCTCATTGGTGTAGTATATAAAAAAGTTGAATCTTGGTGAAGTCCAACTTCCCCTCCAATATTAGGTTGCTTAAAAATATGCATAGACTGAAGCTTTCTGGGCTTTTTCATCCCAAGCTGTCTTCCCATAGCTGGAATATTAAGACCATTAATTATTGATTTATAGATTGGATCTAATGCATGCTGTGCATGACCTATCTTGTTGATAGATTTTTGCTTTGGAACAGTGAAGTTTCCGTCACTATCGATTGCCTTCTCTTCAAAAAAAAATCTAATTTTATCTCCTGATTTTAAGAAGTACTCATCGCTAGCTCTTTCTTGCTCATTGGTTGTAAAAATGGAGTGAGATGAGGAAGGATCAAAATCATCAATCATCTCTTTTGCTCGATTCATTAGATTCTCTCTTTCACCCTGACCAAGAAAGTTCTCTACAACTAGATAGCCATCCTTATTAAACGATGAAATTTGGCTTTGTGACAACATAAAGTAACGAGCTGAATATTTATTAATGAATTGAATTATATTAGTATTTTATAAACTATGACACATAAGTTCGATAAACACGACTGGTGATCTTAGAAAAAATTTCATAGGAGATCGTATCCGAGTACTGAGCAACTTCATCGATAGAGACATTTGGTCCAAAAAGCTCTACACGGTCACCGATTTTTGGATCTTTGATGCCCTTAAGGTCAACGGTTATCATATCCATTGAAACTCTTCCAGCTAGTCTGGCTGTTCCTCCATTAAGAAACACAGGAGTTCCATCTTTTGCACTCCTGGGATATCCGTCAGCGTAACCAATAGCAACTACCCCAATCAAAGTATCATTTTTACAGATATACCTTTCACCATAACCAATAGAAGCTCCAGCTTTGAATTTCTTAATAGATATGACAGTGCTTTCTAATGTCATAACGGGTACTAAACCTGTAAATTTGTCTTCGAACGGAAACGGTGAAGAGCCGTAGAGCATGATTCCAGGTCTAGTGTATCCACTATGAGCATCATTCCAAGCCATCAAAGCAGCTGAATTTGCGAGTGAATGATCGTTCTGTCTTGAGTCGACTATATTATTAAATTTATCAATTTGGGTATTTGTTGAAGAACTTTCTGTATTGTCTGCGCTTGAAAAATGAGTCATTAATGTTAACTTATCAACATTAGGGGAGTTTTCTAAAATATTAATTACTTCATTTGACTCATGCTCTAGAAACCCTAGTCGACCCATGCCTGAATCAATCTTTACAAAAATATTAAATTTTTGACTTAGCTGGCTATTAAGAACCCATTCTAACTGAGCAGAGTTGCATACGACCATCCAGAGGTTATGTTCAACTACTAGATTTAACTCAGACTCTTCAAAGACACCTTCTAAAAGAAGAATAGGTGTTTTAGATATTCCTGAGTTTCTAAGCTCAACAGCCTCTTCAGAGCAGGCTACACCATAACAATCAGCAGTACCCTCTAAATGCTGGGCTACCCTAACTGCGCCGTGACCATAGGCATTTGCCTTAATAATTGCTATTGCATTTGATTGAGGACTAAGAGACTTAGCATAAAGATAGTTATTTTTGAGTGCATTGAGATCAATTGATGCAATGCAATTCCTAGCCATAATTAAATTCTGTCTTGTTTGAAAAGCTGTATCGACTCATGTCAATTCCTTCAGTAGAAATCTCAGGATCGATTCCTGAAATAAGGTTAGATAACAGTTTGCCAGAACCGGCTGACATTGTCCATCCTAGAGTTCCATGCCCTGTATTGAGGTATAAATTTTTGTATGGAGTATTACCAATAATTGGTGTTCCATCAGGGGTACTAGGGCGAAATCCAGTCCAAAAGTTAACATTATTGGAGGACTTATAGCCCTTAGGAAATATTAAATCAAGGCCAGTTACCAATGATTCTCGAGATTTTTCTCTCAAGTGCTTATTAAAGTCAGTTAAGTGAGCCATGCCAGCAACTCTAATTTTATCCCCTAGTCTGGTGATGGCAATTTTATTCTTTTCATCCATGATTGTTGATTGCGGTGCATCCTTATCAGATAGAACAGGCATTGTGATTGAATAGCCTTTAACTGGATAAACAGGGATTTCAATACCGATATTGGATAGAATTTTTTTAGAATAGCTTCCTAGAGAGACTACGTATGTATCTGCCTTAAACTGACCTTTATTAGTTAAAACTGAAAAAATCTCATTATTATTTAATTTAACTGAATCAATTACTGTATTGAATTCAAAATGAACACCCATTTCTAGGCATTTTTTATAAATTTCAGTTGAAAACAAGTAGCAATTCCCTGTAAAGTCATTCTTAAAATGAATTCCGCCAGCGAGTTTGTTTTTTGCATATTTAAGAGCAGGCTCAACTTTGATGCATTCTTTAGGATCAAGAATCTTAGATTGGATATTAAATTTTTCCAAAATTGAAATATCTTTTGCTATCTTATCGATCTCTTTTGTATCCCAAAATAGTTGAAGAGAGCCTTGTTTTCTTTGTTCGTAATTTATTTCAAAATCGTTCTCAATCTCTAATAGTGCTTTTTGTGAGTATGAAGCTATTCTGAGCATGCGGCTTTTGTTGATTTCGTAGCTCAGTGAATTACAGTTTTTATACATTCGAAATAAAAACTTAATGGTCTCAGAACTTAATTTTGGGTTTATGATTAGAGGAGATCGTCCAGTCAAAGCCCACTTTAAAGCGTTGAGTGGAAGACCGGGAGAGGCCCATGGAGATGTAAACCCATAGGACAAACATCCTGCATTAGCATGACTTGTCTCCATAGAGACACTATCTTGCCTATCAATAACAGTTACCTCATGTCCATTTTTAGCTAAAAAATAGGCTGAAGTTGTGCCAATGATACCTGCACCTAGGACAACTACTTTCATCGAATAATTCTGGTCATAAAGCGCAAATTTTACCACCGGTACAAAAAATATATATTCCTATAAATCTTCTTAAATACTATATAAATTTTTATAAAATTTTCTTCATTAAAATGGTACAAAAAGATGAATTTTAAAGTTTCAAAAAATTTTATTAAAATCATATAATTATCAAAAAAATTGATTTAGAAAAAAAGAGTCATTAAGCTATATTCTTGTTAAAATATCTAGGTTAAAATACCGTTTTTTTTCATCTATTTAGGAAGTCTCCATGTTTGATAAAAATCTCACCTTAAACGATGTCGATTCTGAAATTGCAAAAGTTATTGATGCTGAGGAAGCAAGACAAGAAGCGCATATCGAATTAATTGCATCAGAAAACTACACATCGCCTGCAGTGATGACCGCACAAGGTTCTCAACTGACTAACAAATATGCTGAAGGTTATCCATCAAAAAGGTACTATGGTGGTTGTGAGTATGTCGATATGGCTGAAGATTTGGCTATAAGTCGCGCAAAAGAACTCTTTGGTGCGGCCTATGCCAACGTTCAGCCACACTCAGGGTCGACTGCAAATGCCGCCGTATTTCAGGCACTCCTTGTACCTGGTGACACAATTCTTGGAATGAGCTTGGCTCATGGTGGGCACTTGACACATGGTGCAGCACCGTCTTTCTCTGGAAAAAACTTTAATGCTGTTCAGTATGGTCTAGACGAGTCGACGGGAGAGATTGATTATAATCAGGTGGAAGAATTGGCCAAAGAGCACAAGCCTAAAATGATCATAGCTGGATTCTCTGCGTACTCTAGAGTTATTGATTGGCAACGGTTTAGAGATATTGCCGATATGGTTGGTGCATATTTACTTGTTGATATGGCTCATGTTGCTGGCCTTATTGCAACAGGTGATTACCCATCCCCAATTAATATTGCTGATGTTTGTACAACAACCACTCATAAAACACTCAGAGGGCCTCGAGGAGGACTGATTCTGGCAAGGGCCAATGAAGAAATAGAGAAAAAATTAGATTCCGCAATTTTTCCAGGAATCCAGGGCGGCCCATTAATGCACATTATTGCTGCTAAAGCGGTTGCTTTCAAAGAAGCATTAAGTGACGACTTTAAATCTTATCAAAAACAAGTAGTAATCAATGCAAGAGCCATGGCAAGTGTTTTCATGGAAAGAGGCTACGATGTGGTTTCTGGAGGTACCGATAACCATGTTTTCTTAGTGAGCTTTATCGAGCAAGGCCTGACAGGAAAAGCAGTCGATGCAACCTTGGGATCTGCTCATATTACAGTGAACAAAAATTCTGTGCCTAATGATCCACAATCACCGTTTGTAACAAGTGGAATTCGAATTGGAACTCCTGCAGCTACAACCCGTGGATTTGGTGAGTCTGAATGTAGAGACATTACTAACTGGATATGTGATATTTGTGATGATATTGAGAATCCAGACGTAGTGAACGAAGTGCGAGCCAAAGTTGAAGAGCTTTGCTCAAGATTTCCAGTCTACAAATAGACAAGAATGCGTTGTCCTTTTTGTCAATCAGATGACACCAAGGTTCTAGATACAAGGCTGCTAGATGATGGCTCACAAGTCAGAAGAAGAAGAGAGTGTATAGCCTGTGGAGAGAGGCATTCTACAAGAGAGACCGTTGATTTAAACCTTCCTAGACTGATAAAGAGTGATGATTCTAGACAAGCTTTTAGTGAAGACAAGCTTCGATCCGGACTATTAAAAGCGCTTGAAAAAAGACCTGTTGAGATTTCTAAAATAGAGACTGCAATCCAAAAAATTCAAAGAAGACTGATGGCACAAAATGATAGAGAAGTTCCTTCCTCCACCCTGGGAGAGTGGGTCATGGAGGAACTACAAGCTCTTGATGAGGTTGCTTATATTCGTTTTGCCTCAGTCTACAGGCAATTTCAAGATATTGAGGCATTTAAGAGCGAAATTGATAAATTAATGAACAAGTAATCTTATGGCTAAAACTAAAGTTGAGTTTGTATGCCGAGAGTGTGGAGCTTCGCATCATCAATGGGCTGGCCAGTGCTTGGAATGTAAAGCATGGAATACTCTAGAAGAAATTGTCATTTCACAAGCTACAGCATCAAAACCAGATAGCCTAAAAGATCTTCCGGCATCTAAAGTTCAAAACTTGACAGAAGTTAAGTCTCAAAATAAAGATCGCTTGTCAACTGGTCTTTCTGAGCTTGATCGAACGTTAGGGGGAGGTCTAGTTGATGGATCAGTGGTACTTATTGGAGGTGATCCAGGTATCGGTAAATCTACTCTGATTCTTCAAGCCCTGGCAACCTTAAACAAAGCCAATACCACTTTGTATGTCAGCGGAGAAGAGTCTGCCGAACAGGTGAGCGAAAGGGCAGTTAGACTGGGCATTAAAGAAGATGTTCTTTTTATTGGGGAGACTCATTTAGAAAAGATACTCAAACTCTCAAAAGATGTTCAGCCCAAGGTTATCGTAATTGACTCAATTCAAACCATGGTCACTGATCTATCAACATCGGCGCCTGGGTCAGTTACTCAGGTGAGAGACTGTGCAGCGCAGCTCACTCAATTTGCCAAACAAACCAATACAGTTTTACTCATGATTGGCCATGTAACAAAGGGTGGAGCGCTAGCGGGACCAAGAATACTAGAGCATATGGTCGATGCAGTTCTCTACTTTGAGGGTGATGCAGGCGGAAGATATCGTGTTATTAGAGCCGTCAAAAATCGCTTTGGAGCGGTAAATGAGATTAGTGTTTTTGCAATGGGTGAAAAAGGCCTTCAACAAGTCAGTAATCCGTCATCTATATTTCTTTCCAATCAAGAAAACCCTTCTTCTGGATCAATGGTAATGGTTACAAGGGAAGCTACAAGACCGCTTTTAATTGAAATTCAAGCCTTGGTTGACCAGTCTAATGGTTCTCCAAAGAGAGTCAGTGTAGGCCTAGATCAAAACCGATTGGCTCTTCAACTTGCAATCCTGCACAAACATTCAGGGATTGCAACATTTGATCAGGATGTTTTTATTAATGTGGTTGGCGGTATTAAAGTCAGTGAAACTGCTTCAGATCTTGTTGTTATGCTTGCAATTGTATCCAGTTTGAGAGATAAAGTCATTCCAAGTAATTGGATTGCTTTCGGTGAGGTAGGGCTTACTGGTGAAGTAAGGCCAGTCTATAACGCCCAAGAAAGACTCTCAGAAGCTCAAAAACAGGGTTTTGAGCTTGCGATTATTCCAAAAGGAAATACCCCTAAAAAAAGCATCAAAGGAATGAAGATTGTATCAGTAGGGTATCTATTTCAAGCCATCCAATATTTACTTGAGAACAGCTAGAGATTTACAAATCAATTCCTTTTTGAGCTCTGATATTGGCTCTAAAAGCGTGCTTTATGTCTTCCACCTCGCTAACTGTGTCTGAAACATCAATCAAGGCCTGACTAGCTGCTCTTCCAGTAATAATAACATGCTGATCTTTGGGTCTATTCGAGAGTGCTAATAAAATCTCAGATTCATCAAGATACTTATAATTTATCATGTAAGTGATTTCATCAAGAACAACAACTGATATTTCTTCATTAGCTAGAAACTTTTTTGCCTCAAGCCAAGTTTGAGTCGCTTTTTGCTTATCTAGCTCTTTATCTTGAGTGTCCCAAGTAAAACCACTCTCCATGTGGGCAGAAACAATATTCGGATGATTCTCTATAAAAAGATCCTCTCCAGTTTGCTGATCACCTTTCAAAAAACGCACTAATGCAACCCTCATATCGTAACCTAACGCACGACAAATCATCCCCATTGCAGAAGATGATTTACCTTTACCGTTTCCAGTTAAAAGAACAATGATTCCTTTATCAATATTTGCTTCATCAATTCGGGAATCAATATACTCCTTCTTGCGCTGCATACGTTTTTTATAGGTAATGCTCATAGTTGATGATTCATGCTAAAAGTTATAAGTTAAACCAATAGTTGTGGTTTTTCCAAGAGTATTGTAACCTTTTGCCATCTCATAGTTTTTATCTAAAGCATTATTTCTATTTAAATAAATACTTAAATCATCAGTAAAGTTATAACTAGTACTTAGGTTAAGCAATCCATAACCACCAATCTTTCCAGTTGAATGATTGTCTTTATCCCAAGCCCAAGACTTTGCTGTCCAGTTGATATTTCTTTTCCATTTGCCTGAGGATTTATTAAGATTTATTGAAATTGAACGATTGGGCCTTCTTCCTTTTTGAAGATTCGTTGAGGCTGCAATAGCTTTATTAAAATCAATACTTGAATCAATATCCCAACCAAAAAATTCAGATCCAAAGGAAAGCTCTAGTCCTGTTATGTTTACTACACCATCGTTAACATAATAAGCATTACTTGTTGTCCAATCATTATCAGGATCTAAGTAACTAAAGGCATCTTTAACTTTACTTTTATAGATTTTTAACTGCAAATCCCCCTGTTCAAGTTCAGTTTTTAACCCGAGTTCAATATTATTTGAGCGTTCTGGCTTAAGTGACGTTTGACTCTGTGAAATATTCAAATTATTTTTATAATGGTCAGGCAGATTTGTTGCGCTTCCATATGATGCATTGACTCTTGTGACTGCACTTATATCTCTAGCCCAATTAAAATTATATGTTGTGTGTGAGCTAAATTTATCATGATCAATCAATCTTGCACCAACTGATATCTCATTGTCTGTGACTAATCCCTGCCACTGTGTAAATACATCAGTATGCTTAATATTTTTTGAGTTTGATAAATCTTTATCGACTGTATTTGACATACCTAGAGAAAGCTTACTAAAATCAAAATCTGTCTCATTGATTAAGGTGAGAGTATTCAATTTATATTTGTCACCTCTTCTCTTGGTGTCTTGCCTAAGAATATCTAAATTTACTTTTGATCTCTTTCCATAATTATGTGCAATTCCAAGATTAATCTGTTTGAGATTATTATCAGGCTTTGGTGTTGACCAAGAATCATCATATTGAATATTCGCTTTTGTATCTAATAAATTTAGACTAATAGCCGTCTTTTCAGTAATCTGTGAGCCAAAATTAACCCCCAAAGTTTTTCTATCAATAGGATCCAGGTCTCCATCGCCAGTTGCATCAATGCCATCTGTCTCAAAATCTGTCAAAGCTATATCTAAATAACTTTTGTCATTTTTAAAATAGGTGTTCAGATTTGTTTTCGTGGTTCCCTTAGAACCTGAAGAAATATCAATCTTACTACTAGTGATTGAATTAACATCTTTATCAGTGAAAACATGAATTACACCGCCAATAGCTCCCGGACCATAAAGAGAAGAAAACGGACCTTTAGTTATTTCAATACGCTCTATCTGATCCAAAGGAATAACATCTAAATTGGGCTGTCCACCAGTTATTGTAACTTTATGTCCATCAAGTAGAAGAAGAGTGTGACTTGCTTCATTGCCGCGCAATCTAAGCGCTCTAAGATTACCTTGCCCACCTTCAAAAGATACAGATGGGATACTTTGAAGGAGCCCAGTAAATGTTGTTGCTCCTGTATCTTCAATATCAGATTTATCCAATTTGATTGTTGTAGCAATTTCTCCAATGACAGGATTAGAAGTTCGATATTCAGTATTTAGAGAAATTTTAATTGGACCAATGACAGCATTAGCAGAATTTGATATAAATATAGCTGACAAAGAAGCAGCAAGAATTATTTTTTTGTTAAACATTATGACCCCTAATAAATAAAATTAAAAGAGGGATTTAGAGAAAAAGGGTTAAGCACTTGAAGACCCTTAACTCACCACCCATCGTAGCATTAAGCAATTACAAATTTGGGATGTATCGGACTAATCTAAAGAAATACCGTTGCGAGGGCAGCGTTGGACTCACACCAACTTCCATCATCAAATTCGACAAAATTATAGCTTTTTTTTAAAAGAGCGCAATAGATAATTAATAAAAAAAACTTAACAATAACAATGCTTTGATGCGCTATGAGTCTTAGGTAAAATGTCCGAAAAGATTGTGTTTAAGCTTTAAATTATGAAAAGCAATTCTCTTGAAAAATTGAGATTACAGATTGACGAACTGGATCAAAAGATTCAGCTGTTAATCTCTGAGCGCGCAGATCTTGCTGCAGAGGTTGCCAAAGTAAAACAAGAATCAAACACTCTGCTTTTTTGGGCCCAGAAGGCACTTTTACTCAAGAGGCTGCACTAAAACATTTTGGCCATGGCGTCTCTCCACTTGATTGCGGCACAGTCGATGAGATTTTTCATCAAGTTGAGACAGAGAATGCCCAGTATGGAGTTGTTCCTATTGAAAACTCCTCAAATGGGGTTATCGGCACCTCTCTTGACATGCTTTATAGCCACGACTTAAGTATATGTGGTGAAGTTGAAATCGAAGTAGCTCACCACCTGATGATGCAGGATCAATCCAAAGAGATTAAAGTGATTTATGCACATCAACAAGCTCTTGACCAGTGTCACAGATGGCTTGCCAATCATTACCCAAATACTGAGCTTAGGCCTGTAGCTTCAAATGCACTTGGTGCAAGAATGGTAAAGGATGAGCCTAACGCAGCAGCTATAGCTTCGAAAGTGGCTTTGAATATTTATGGTCTTCAAAGGGTTGCTAAGAATATTGAAGACAATGCAGGGAATGTCACACGCTTTATAGTTATTGGTAAGGATACAGTTCCAAAAGGTATCAATGACAAAACCTCTTTATTGGTGGTAACAAAACATGTATCTGGTGCACTATTTGACTTATTGGAGCCCTTCAAAGAGAATAAGATTAATTTGCTTCAGCTGGCTAGACACCCGATCCCTGGTGTTAAATGGGAGTACCTATTTTTCATTGATATAGAAGGGCACAAGGATGATGCAAATGTTAAAGATGCTATCTCAAAAGTTGAATCAAGAGTTTCCAAACTGGAGATACTTGGGTCATACCCAGTTGCTGTTTTATGAATGCCTGTGAATCAATCCTTGGCCTGAGTCCATATCAAGGAGGAAAGCCAATTGAAGAGCTTGCCAGAGAGCTCGGCCTTTCAAAAATCTCTAAACTTGCTTCCAATGAAAATCCGTTAGGAGTGAGCAAAAAAGTCCAGAAAGCGATCAATGATTCTGTATCAAATTTAAATCGCTATCCTGATGGAAATTGCTTTGAGCTTAAAGAAGCAATTGCACAAAAACATAACGTTTCATCGGACATGATTTCTCTGGGAAATGGCTCCAATGAGCTATTAGAGCTAATCGCAAGAGTTTTTGTATCTAAAGGCACTGATGAAGTTATTTTCTCTCAGTATGCTTTTGTTGTATACCCATTGGTCACTCAAGCATTAGGAGCAACTGCTGTTATCTCACCAGCAAAAAACTATGGTCATGACTTGGATTCAATGTTAAGCCTAATATCCAATGAAACAAAACTGATTTTTATTGCCAACCCGAATAATCCAACAGGAACCCTTTTGAGCGATGAAAAAGTTTACAAATTTTTAAATCAGGTTCCAAGAGGCATTCCAGTTGTATTAGATCAAGCATATTTCGAATATTTGAATATTGACGATCAAGCTATCAGTTGGCTTAATGAGTTTGAAAATCTTATCATCTCAAGAACCTTCTCAAAGGCTTATGGCTTGGCAGGTCTTCGCGTTGGATACTCAATCTGTAGCCCCTTAATTGCAGACTATATCAATAGAGTTAGAGAGCCATTTAATGTCAATCATACCGCTCAAATAGCTGCCATTGCTGCTCTCAATGATGATGACTATCTTGAAGATTCAGTTAGACTAAATACTGATGGTTATGAGCAGCTTACTAATGGCTTTAAAGCTCTAAATTTGAACTACATTCCATCGTATGCAAACTTTATTGCAGTCGAATTTGATGATGCAATGAGTGTCTATAACAATCTTCTCAAAGAAGGCGTTATTGTTCGTCCTGTTGAGATGAAAGGCTTCCTTAGGATTTCTATTGGCACTGCTAATGAAAATATGCACTTACTTGAAGCGTTAGAGAAGGTCTTATGATTAATAAAATTACTATCGTTGGTGTCGGGCTCATTGGAGGCTCGCTAGCAAGGGCCTTAAAAGAGAAAAACTTAGCGAAAACAGTTTTTGGTTATGGAAGAGACCGTTCTCGCCTTGATAATGCTAAAAAAAGCAATATCATAGATGATTACTCTACTCAAATTGAAGAGGCTGTAAATCATGCGGATATTATTGTTATTGCAACTCCTGTGGGAACCTTTAGAAACATCTTTAACGAAGTTAAACCCCTGATTGCTAATGATGTCATCATTAGTGATGTTGGCAGCACCAAAACAAATATAGTTGATATAGCAAAAGAAATTCTGGGAGATAAATCACAATGTTTTGTTCCTGCGCATCCAATTGCTGGCAAAGAAAAAAGTGGCTTTGAAGCAAGTGATGGGAATCTTTATAACGGAAAGAAAGTGATTATTACTCCAATTGAAGATAACTCGAGTGAATCTATACAAGTGATTGAATCAATGTGGAAGAATGTTGGCGCAGAAGTTGATTTCATGAGTCCACAATCACACGATGACCTGCTTGGAATGACATCACACCTTCCCCACATGTTGGCATTTTCACTTGTTAATTATCTTGTTGATCAAAACCCGTCGGCCTCAATTTATGCTGGAGGTGGTTTCAAAGATTTTTCAAGAATTGCATCTGGTGATGCAGTTATGTGGAGAGATATTTGTCTGCAAAATAAAGACAAAATAATCACTCATTTGAGAGGCTATCAATCAACAGTTGAAGAATTAATTGATGCTATTGATCAGGAAGAAAGTGACAAACTTGAACTCTTGTTTGCTACCGCAAAAAAAACCAGGGATTCATGGATAGGATAGTTTTTTAATGTCAAATTACATAACTTCAATTGCAGGACCTCTAAAGGGCTCAATAAAGGTGCCTGGAGACAAATCTATCTCTCACAGATCCATTATGCTCGGATCTATAGCAGATGGCGTTACTAGGGTTTCAGGTTTTTTGGAAGGTGAGGATAGTCTCGCAACCCTGAACGCTTTTAGGGACATGGGCGTTAAGATTGAAAGAAACGGCTCTAATGTAACCATTAATGGGGTAGGTAAGCATGGTTTAAAAGAACCCATTCGTTCGCTTAATTTAGGCAATTCAGGAACTTCTATTCGATTAATGTCAGGCCTTCTAAGTGCTCAAAGTTTTGATTCAGAGCTATGTGGTGACGAATCTCTATCAAAACGACCTATGGGGAGAGTAATTGAGCCGCTTCGCTTAATGGGTGCAGATATATCAGGTAATGACTCAAAACCACCTCTATTGATTAAAGGAGGAAAACAGTTGTCATCTATCGAATACACTTTGCCAGTTGCTTCAGCTCAGATTAAATCATGCTTATTGCTTGCGGGTTTATATAGCGATGGAAAAACAACAATTATTGAAAATGGAATATCGCGAGATCATACTGAGAGGATGCTCAAAGGTTTTGGTTATGATGTTACTTCATCATCTAACACAATCTCTCTAATGGGAGGCGGATCCCTAAAAAGTTGTGATATTGAAGTTCCAAGTGATATCTCTTCAGCAGCTTTTTTTATGGTTGCAGGATGTATCTCAGAAAACTCAAGCATTGTTCTTGAGGCAGTCAACATTAATCCAACTAGAACTGGCGTCATTGATATTCTTAGATTGATGGGAGGTAATATAGAACTTCTCAATCAGAGACTTCAAGCAGGCGAACTCATAGCAGATATTAAAGTGACCTCGTCAGAGCTAAAAGGCATAGAAATTCCAGAAAATCTTGTTCCACTTGCGATTGATGAGTTTCCTGTCTTATTTATTGCAGCTAGCTGTGCAAAAGGTGAAACTGTTCTTACTGGTGCAAGAGAGCTCCGGGTCAAAGAGTCGGACAGAATCCAAGTGATGGCTGATGGATTGACCTCATTAGGAATTGATAATGAAGTTTTAGACGATGGCATTCGAATTATAGGTGGTGAATTTAAAGAACAAACTTCATCCATAAAATCTCATCATGACCATAGAATCTCAATGGCATTTGCAATTGCCTCAGTAAAATCTAAATTTAATATTGAGATTGAAGGTGTTGATAACGTCAAAACCTCTTTTCCTAATTTTGTAGAGCTTGCAAACTCGATTGGAATGAAGATTAAAGAGGGATGATAGATACTATATTAAACAGCAAAAGCTGTTGATTGTTATAATACGCGCTTTATAAAAAAACTCTACTCTATGTCTATATACGAAGCAGTTTTAAAAAATGCAGAGCCTTTCTTCGCTTGGGACGTACTTTCGTGGCTCTTTATTGCAATGATTCTTGCAATTATTATAGTTTTGACCGATCTTTTTTTATCTAAAGAATCAAATCACTCGGCTTCAGAGGCAGTTGAGGAAAAATCAAAATTTAGAAAAATTGCTTATTTTTTAATTTTTTTAAAATTTTCAAAATCAGAAAAATACAATCATAGGCCAAAATTAGTTCAATGGTCGATCGAGCTTTTCCCAGTTTTACTTCTTGTTTTTATCTTTAGAGGATTTATTTTTGAGCCTTTTCGTGTCCCTTCAAACTCTATGATGCCCACTCTATTGACTGGTGACTTTATTGTAGTTAATAAGTTTGATTATGGCTTTAGACTTCCAATCACTAACACGAAACTCGTTGAGTTTTCTAAGCCAAATAGGGGTGATGTTATAGTGTTTAGATACCCTAACTATGAAAAGAATCCTGGTTACTCTGGAGTTGATTTTATTAAACGCATTGTTGCGATTCCAGGAGATATTATTTCTTATAGCGAGGACCAGTTAGTTATCAATGATAAAGCTCTAGAAATTAAAAATATTGGCCCTTATATTGGCGTTGATTCAGGTAAATCAATGAACAACTATAAGCTAGCCCAAGAGTTTATAGATACATTGCCTCACGAAATTCTTATTAACCCTAATAGGCAGTCAAAAGGAATACCCGAGATCACGATTCCAGAAGGTCACTATTTTGTTATGGGGGACAATCGCTCTCATAGTAGTGACTCCAGGTTCTGGGGTTTTGTACCAGAGGAATATATTATCGGAAGGGCAATCGGTATTTGGATGCATTGGGACTGGAACTACAACACAATGCAGTTCAGCAGAATTGGTGGCTTTAACTAAAAAAACCCTCTACCTTAGAATAGAGGGTTTTTAAAATCAATTCTTGTTATAAATCTTTAGAGCTTTCAATACGTTGATTGCTTCATGAACGTAGTAGTCTTCAAGCAGGAGATCCACAAATTCTTTATCTCGAGCATCAGTTATTTCGTCCTGAGATTTAAGTATTTCTTCTGGTGTAAGCTCAGTTGGATCCTCAGAGATTACTTCTTCCTCATCTTGTGCTGACAAGGAGTTCTTTAGGTCTTTTTCCTGAGAACTAAAGTCTATCGAATCTTCCTCTTCTTCACTCTTTAAAGAAATATCATCAAGAGCAATATCTGGAGAGATTCCTTTAGCTTGAATTGATCTTCCCGAAGGCGTAAAGTATCTCGCAGTAGTCAGCTTAAGGCCATATCCATCTTGAAGAGCCATCATTGACTGAACAGAACCTTTTCCAAAAGACTCTTCTCCCATAATAATTGCACGCTTATGATCTTGGAGAGCACCAGCAACAATTTCAGAGGCAGAAGCAGAGCCTACATTCATTAATACTACAATTGGAGCTCCATTCAAAATATCTCCAGGTTTTGTAGGGAAAGACATGTTAGAGCTTGGAGTTCTTCCTTCTGTATAAACCACTATACCAGGCTCATCAATGAATAAGTTAGATACATCAATGGATGCATCAAGAAGCCCACCCGGGTTATTTCTAAGGTCAATAATTAGAGAATCCAAATCTCCTTCATTTTTTTCAACTAGGTCTCCAATGATTTTCTCTACAACTTCAGGCGTAGGCCTCTGGAACTGAGCTATTCTTAGGTAACCAATACCTTCATCCAGGAGGAGTCCCTTAGCTGAGGTAACAGTAATAATCTCACGAGTTATTTCTACAACAAATGGGGCAATATTAGGCCTTCCAATGGTAAGCTTGATGGTTGTACCTGGTGCGCCTCTCATTAGTTTAACGCCTTCCTCAAGGTTAATTTGGCTCACATTTTGATCACCAATTTGTAGAATGATGTCACCTGCCTTTAAGCCAGCCCTATATGCTGGTGTATCGTCTATAGGTGAGACCACCTCAATGTAATCACCCTTGGTTCCAATAACAATTCCCAATCCGCCGAATTGACCCATTGTGCTCTCACTAACCTTGG
>LURN01000013.1 GCA_001628405.1 Candidatus Thioglobus sp. REDSEA-S12_B1
ACATTGCTAGGCTTTTATTCAAAATACCCCGACCTTCCTTGTAAGGCGGGGTATTTTTTTATCTGGCGAAATTCAAGTAAAATCAAGTTTCTTTGATTTAGCTAATACTATTAAAAATTAAATGAATAACAGATTAGACGTGATTAATGTTGCCGAAGGAATTGATGTCATTGATTCTGGTTACTACAGTAGAGACTTTGCAGCAATTTATCTTCTAAGACAAAACAACAAGGTTGCCATTATTGAAACAGGAACGAATTATAGTATTCCTGCGATTGAAAGTGCCTTAATTAAATATGGCCTGAGTTTTTCAGATGTGTCTTATGTTATTCCAACTCATGTCCATCTTGATCATGCGGGGGGAGCTGGTGAGCTAATGAGGCGATGTGTAAATGCAAGATTAGTTGTTCATCCGAGAGGTGCTCGTCATTTAATTGACCCAAGTAAACTCACTGCAGGAGCTATGGCAGTTTACGGTGAAAAAAAATTCAAGGAATATTATGGTGAAATTATTCCAATAGATGTAGCTAGAGTCATTGAGGCAGCAGATAACTTTGTTTTAGATTTTCAAGGAAGAGAGCTCAAGTTTATTGATACTCCTGGGCACGCTAGACATCATTTTTGCGTTTGGGATAAGTCAACAAAATCTATGTTTACTGGCGACACTTTTGGTATTTCGTATCGTGATCTTGATCATCAGGGTGATATATATATTTTGCCAAGCACAAGTCCTGTGCAGTTTGACCCAGAGGCACTCATTCAAAGCATTAATCGAATTATGGAGTTCAAACCAGAGCGAGTTTGCTTAACTCATTTTTCAGCCATTAAACCAGACACAAAGGTTGTTAATCAACTGATAGAAAGTGTTCGCTTTGTCAGTGATTTGGCAATAAAGCATGCCGATAAAGATGATGCCGAATCTTTTATTTATAAAGACATGATGAACTATTTCTTAAAAGGACTCAATGAGATAGGTTTTCGTAATAATAAATTCGCAGAGGACAGGTTAAGTCTTGACGTTCAAATTAATACACAAGGCCTCATCTATTGGCATAAAAATAGTTAAAGTTGGCCCTTGAATTTAATCCAATGATGAACAAATAGTTATAATATAAGCCGGCTTTATAAACTTGAAAATGAAGAATCTTTTACTTTATCTTAATGGGTATTTTGCGAGAGTGCCCGGTCAGCTTATCCCATATCGCAAAATAGTTCTCATACTGGCATTATTATCGACTATTTTTATGGGTTATGGTGCCTCCCGTTTTGTGCTTGATACATCATTTGATGTTTGGTTTAGTGAATCTGATCCTGCAATCGAGGCTTTGGATGATTTTCGCGATCAATTTGGAAGTGATGATGGTCTTTTCATTGTTTATGAAGCAAAAGATGGAGACGTTTTCTCCAACAAGTCGCTCACCTTAATTTCAGAAATTACAGAAACGCTTGATAACTACATAGAAATTAGTGATGATGTCTGGCTAGAAAAGTATGGTTTAGAGCCGGATGTTGTAGAATCACTGAGTCATATTAAGCGGGTTCAATCTTTAACCAATATACGAATTCAAAAAAACGAGGATGATGTTTTGAGCTCACCTCGTTTAGTACCTAAAGCAATTCCAGGCGATATAAATAGACTCAATGAGATTAGCTCTGTTGCCGATGATCAGCCTAGCTTGTTATTGTTTATGTTTTCAAAAGATCATCGATATGGCGCAATTTCTATCAATACTGATTTTGGTGCTATCCCGGTAGTTCAAGAGCAAGGGGATGACTTTTCCCTTTTTTCTGATGATGATTGGAGTGATGATTTTGATGCCAGTATGGATGACAGTGCTGAAATTCAAAAAATTGAATACCAGCCGGATGAACCTGGGCTTTATCTCCCATTTATGAAGGCAATTACCGCAATAACTGAACAGCCAAAAATGACTGAGCATTTTAATTTTTATCCAATTGGAAACTCTGCAATGATTGCTTTGGCAATGGATACTATGATTCAAGCCGCATTTCTATTGGTGGGAATGGTGGTAATCATTAATCTTCTACTTTGGACTTTGTTTCGTTCTGCTAGCGCTGTTGTCCTGCCTCAGCTTGCAATAGGTCTAAGTATATTATTTGTTATTGGCGGGCTTAGCTGGTTGGGCTTGTCGTCGACAACACTTATTGCTCTAACGGTAATGCTTGTTATTGCAGTAGGCGTAGCCGACTGTGTCCATGTTATGAGCTCCTACTTGTTTTTTAGGAGAGAAGGAAAAGAGCATGATGAGGCGCTTTCAAAAGCTTATGGTAAGACTGGAGTTCCTATACTCCTAACAACCATTACAACAATGGCAGGGATGTCTTCTCTGGCTGCAACCGGCATGCCGATGTTCGTTCAGTTTGGTCTATCTTCTGCAGCAGGCGTTTTCTTTGCCTTTCTGTACACAATCTATTTGCTACCAGTTTTGTTAAATTACTGGCATCCAATGCAAAATAAAAAATCAAGTAATGCGGAAGTAAAGAAAACAAATGGAATAAGAACTCTGGCATTATTTCTGAAAACAAAGCTATCTAGTTTTTTTTGTTTTATTGCTAATCCTATATTAAGTGCAGCAAAAAAAATTGGCTTGACTTGGTTACTTAGCGCAGAGTGGCTCCAACCCCTTCTAGACAAAATCCCAGCTTTTGTAGAGCGCTTCCGATATTTGATTGCCATCATATTTTTTGGTGGCTTTGTGGTCTGTTTGTATGGGGCAACGCAAGTAAAAATTGATTCTAACTTGGTAGAGCTTTATTCTGACGATGTTCCTATTGGGCAAGCTTACGACATTGTTGATGACAATATGATGGGAACTGGAAACATGGTTATTGTAGTTGACACTGCTAGATCTGATGGAATTATGGACCCCGCTGTCTTAAGCTCAATGGACAGACTTCAGAACAAAATTGAAGATAGTTATAGCGATTATATTATCCGTACAAATTCCCTGGCTGACCTTGTCAAAGACACTCACGCAATAATGCAGAGCTCAGAGGAATACAGAACTATTCCTGACAGTCAGATTGCAGTATCGCAACTGCTTTATTTGTTTAATAGCTCTAATCCAGAAGAGAGAAGAGCTTTGGTCAGTGATGACTATAGTAAGAGTCATATAAGTGTTCAACTCAGAAATGCAGGCTCTAATGAATATCAAGAGTTCTTTGATGAGATTCAGAAAGATATAAACAATGAGTTTAACAAGTTGACAGCAACCTATCCAGAGCTCAAAGTTCAAATTACTGGCTCATTTGCATTGATGATGAGGCTGGCTGATGATATCAGCAAGAATCAATTTAAGAGTCTGGCGATAGCGGCAGTTGTCATTAGTTTGCTGATGATGTTGACACTTGGTTCATTGCAGGCAGGTGTCATGTCAATCGTTCCAAATCTAATTCCAGCAACATTAGCGTTTGGATTGATGGGCCTGCTTGGAATTTCGCTGGATACAGATACGCTCATGATTGCCCCTTTAATTATTGGTATTGCGGTCGATGATACAATTCACTTTATCAGTCATTACAGAATGTCACTCGCTCAAAACCACAACATGAAAATTGCGCTGGTTGAGACAATTAAAGAGGTTGGACAGGCGGTTACTTTTACTACGCTTATATTAGGTTGTGGGTTTTTTATGCTAACCTTTAGTGACTATTTAGGTTTAGCTAAAATAGGTGGCTTTGGTTCCTTAGCGATTTTTGTAGCCCTGCTTTGCGACTTGTTGTTTTTCCCTGCACTGATAATGATATTCAAGCCAAAATTTGGCCAGAAAGATGTTGAAGATAATTTAAATTTTATAGAGGTTTCAAAATGAATAAACCAGTAAGAAATGATTTGAACTTAAGTGTGCTCTTGATAAGTTTTTGTATGGCAATATTTAGTCTGAATGTTATTGCTGATACTGACCTGAGCGCTAGAGAAATTATGGAAAGAGTTGACGAAGAGTCTCGAAAATCAACTGACTCTGCGTTTACTAGAATGAAGCTAACGACCTGTAAATATGGCAAAAAGGATGGCAAGATTAAGTGTGCTGAAAAGCCTCGAGTTAAATTAGTCGAAAATGCACAAATTAATACTGGCATAGATGATAAAGACACCAAGAGTGTTGCTATCATTCTTGAGCCAGCAAGTGAAAGGGGAATTGGAATGCTCTCCTACAGCTATGATGACAGTGACAGAGATAATGAAACCTGGCTCTATCTATCAGCTCTGGGCAAGGTTAAAAGGATAAGTGTCAGAAATAGTGATGATGAGGAGACTGAGTCAGCCAGTATTTTTGGAACTGAAATGACAACAGAGGATCAGGAGTCTGGAAAGCTTGATGACTATACCTATGAATTACTAGAGCAAGGTAAGTTTAGAGGTCGAGATGTTGCGGTCATTGAGTCGACCCCAAAACCCCATAGACTCAGTAAAAGTAGTTATGGAAAAACTCAGAGCTGGATTGATACTGAGAGATTTATTACGTTGAAGGTTCAAATGTTTGACAAGAGAGACAATCCTATCAAAAAGCTTGAGGTTGGAAAGGTTGAAAAGATTAATGATGTTTGGATGGGAAGAAGTCTGACGTTTTTCAATACTGTCAGTAATAGACTAACCAATATGAAACTAGAGGCCATTAATTTTGATATGGACATCAAGGAAGAGTTTTTGACACAGAGAGCTTTGACTGATCAAGCTTTTAGAGAAAAATATCTGAAAGACCTTCGCAAACAGGCCAAATAAATCATAATATGTTGAATAGCGTTCTAAGACAATTTATTTTTGTAATATTTGGCTTTGCCTTTATAACGAGTGTAGCTGCAGACGACTCATTTTTTGATGACGATGTCTTTGATGATTCTGAAGTTGAATTTGATGAGTGGTCTGATGACAGCGATATCTTTGGAGAAGACAACACTATTGAAGAAAAGGGATTGTCTTGGTTAGATCTTGGGGTGACTCAGAAATGGGGCTTTAATCCTGCGAGTGATTACAGTACCACTAAAGAAAGGACTGAGCTTATCATCGGCACTTCTGGATCTGTCTCAGATTCAGGCTATGGAGAGGTTGAAATAAAGGCAACTAAATATTGGCCAAGTGATAGCAATTATTCAACTGAAAAAAGTGATTTAGAAGTCGAAAAGGCCTTTTTACAGTTTAGTTTTGATGACTGGAGCACCAAGATAGGGAAATATACTATTGGGTGGGGTGAGCTCGAAGGGGGTGCGCTTGATGTCGTAAATCCTTCTGGAGGATTAACAGATCCATCTATGATTCCCCAGTGGTTTTTAGGTGCCACCCGCTATTTTGACCATAGTGATTTAAGTTTTTTTTATAATACCAATCCGAAAGTTAATAAGAGCAAGCTACTGATTTTAAAAAATGATACTTATGATGAGTTTGGAATGCGATATGGCATTAGTAGTGAGGGAAGTGATATGGCATTCTATTTGGGTCAACTAGTACCCAATGATGCACTCATTAATCTTACTGATGGAGTGGTTTATGCAACCCCTTATCAATTATTAGGTTTTGGGATGAACAAGGCTTTTGATGACTACCTGCTTAAGTTTGATGTTGCCTATAAAAATAATATTCAGCACAATCGAACAGGGCAGTTTATTAAAGTAGATCGCCTTGATTGGAGTCTGGCTTTTGATGTTCAGAATAATGATAGGCAGTGGTTAATATCGATCAACTCTCAATATCTGATGGATTATGCAAGTGATTATTTGACGCCTTCAATTTTAGGTGTTGGCGTTAGCGCAAAAAGAAACAACATGAGCTACATGCTCAGTGTCAGTGATAAGTTTGGAGACTCTGATTGGAAATGGGGATTATCTAATGTTATATCTTCAAATAATGACCTAAACCTCAGTTCAGCAACTCTAGATTGGGACATTAATGATCAGTGGCAAGCCTCTTTCAGCGGCACTTATATCGATGCGAAAGATGATCGCGCTTATGCCGCCCTAGATGACTATCAGAGATTGAACCTAGAAATTAAGTATCAATATTAAACTAAAAGTTTCAATAAGGACTGGTGCCAAGCTATCAATGTCTCTACTTGGTCAGTACATAGTATAATTTACACATAATAATTTAACTTAGTATCATGCTAGAGAGTAAGCTTTTAAGAGGGAATATAGATTTTGTTGTTGAGCAACTCAAAAGACGAAATTTTTCCTTTGACGTTGATGAATTCAATGAACTTGAAAATCAAAGAAAAATGATTCAAGTTCAGACACAAGAGTTACAAAATATTCGCAATACTAAGTCTAAATCTATAGGCCAGGCTAAGGCAAGTGGTGAGGACATTGAGCCACTTCTTCAAGAGGTTTCAGATCTAGGAGAGAAGCTTGATCATGCTAAGGCTGAGCTCCAGAAAATTCAGTCAAAAATTAGTGATATTGCATTATCGATGCCGAATATACCTCATCCTTCTGTTCCTGAGGGTGATAGTGAAGATGAAAATGAGGAAGTCATGAGTTGGCCAGCAGAGGGCCCCAATCAATTTGATTTTAATCCTAAAGATCATGTTGATTTAGGCGAATTGCATGGAATCGACTTTGCAGCAGCAGCTAAGATTTCTGGCTCAAGGTTTGTTGTCATCACTGGAAAGTTGGCAAAGCTTCAGCGCGCTCTTACTCAGTTTATGTTGGACCACCACACCGAAAATAATAATTACAAAGAGACTTACGCGCCATATTTGGTAAATTCTGACTCTTTAATGGGAACAGGTCAATTGCCTAAATTTGAGGCAGATTTATTTAAAACCCATCTCCACGGTGAGGAGGGTGAGGCAAGAGCTTTGTATTTAATTCCTACTGCTGAAGTCCCTGTTACAAACCTCGTCCGAGACTCAATTTTGAAAGAATCTGAGTTGCCTCTTAAGTTTGTTGCACATACTCCCTGCTTTAGATCAGAGGCTGGTTCTTATGGAAAAGATACGCGTGGACTGATCCGCCAGCATCAGTTTGAGAAGGTTGAACTCGTTCAAATAGCAAAGCCTTCTGACTCATACAAAGTTCTTGAGGAGCTAACAAATGACGCTGAGGGTATTTTGCAGTTATTGGAACTACCTTATCGAAAAGTGGTTCTTTGCACTGGTGATCTTGGTTTTTCTTCTGCAAAAACGTATGATTTGGAAGTTTGGCTTCCAGGTCAAAACGCCTATCGTGAAATCTCTTCATGCTCTTGTTTTGAGTCTTTTCAAGCTAGAAGAATGCAGCTAAGATGGAAGAATCCAGAGACAAATGAGTCTGAGTTTTTACATACTTTAAACGGTTCAGGATTAGCAGTTGGAAGAACATTGGTCGCAGTCATTGAAAATTATCAAAATGCTGATGGCAGTATAACTATACCAAAAGTCCTACAGAGCTACATGGGCGGCCTAACTAAGATAAAATAACCCCTTTATTATTTTTTGGAGTGAAAGATGAATCTACCACCAGAAATTTTTCTGATTGCAATGTTTGTCCTGATGTATTTTTTATTAATCAGGCCACAACAAAAAAGAGCTAAAGATCATAAAAACTTATTAAAGGCATTAAAGAAGGGCGATGAAGTCGTTACTAATGGCGGGGTTATTGGAAAGATAACGGCTGTCGATGAATCCTTTGCAGAAATCGAAGTTTCTTCAGGAGTTGCAATGAAAGTTCAAAAGCAAGGAATCAACCAAAAAATGCCTAAGGGTAGTGTTAAGCCAATGACTAAATCCAGTTCTAAATCAAAAGCCAAATCAAAAGCGACTGATAAAGAAGAATAAAAGGTAATAAGTAAACATGAACCATTACGCACCCTGGAAAAATATTCTAATTGTATTTTTCCTATTTATCTTAGGTCTTTATGCCTTGCCAAATCTTTATGGTTCAGATTTGGCTATCCAGGTTTCTGGGTCAGGGAACTATGATGTCAGCGAGAGAGATCTCGATAAAATAAACGATACTTTGTCAGATAATGGCATCGACTTTAAATCGATTTCTCTTGAAGATAAGAACGTACTGGTTAGGTTTAATGACTCACAGTCACAGTTGTCTTCCAAGGCAATTTTGAAAGAGTCACTCACAAGAAATTATGTTGTTGCTCTAAATTTAGCGCCATCAATTCCTCAATGGCTGTCAGGAATCGGTGGTAAAGCTATGTCCCTAGGCCTTGACCTTAGGGGCGGTGTTCATTTTTTACTTGAGGTCGATATGAATGCTGTCACCACGATGGCTGTAGATCGATATTACAATGAGCTGAGAGCCGCGCTAAGAAAAGATAAGCTCTATAAGAAAATTCGCAAAGAAGATAATCTGCTTGTCGTTTCATTCAAAACTGAAGAGCTCAAAAATCAGGCAAAAAAAGTAATAAAAAAGGATTTACAAGACCTGGTAATTGCTGAAGGAAGTGAGCAGGAACTTGAGCTAGGTCTTGAAATCTCAGCAGCTGCCCAGGCAGAAGCAAAGCTTGGCGCTTTGAAGCAAAATATTACCACACTCAGAAATCGTGTCAATGAGCTGGGTGTTGCTGAACCCATTATTCAGCAGCAGGGGACTGAGAGAATTGTGGTTCAACTGCCGGGTGTTCAAGACACCGCAAGAGCAAAAGAGATTTTAGGAGCTGTTGCGACTATTGAGTTCAGAATGGTTGATGAAAAAAATGATGTTCAAACTGCGATTCAATCAGGAAAAACCCCAACAGGATCAAAAATTTACAGGTTTAAGGATGGACGTCCTTTACTCTTAAAGACGAATGTAATTACAACTGGTGAGAATATAGTTGACGCTTCTTCCAGTATGGATGAAAACAATCAGCCAAGTGTGAGCATTGTTCTTGATAGCTCTGGGGGTCGCTCTATGCTTGAAACCACTAAAGAGTTCCTAGGCTATAGAATGGCCGTGGTCTTTATAGAAAATCAAGTAGAGACAGTAATGGAAGACGGAGTGGCTGTTAAGAAGCGTTCTAAGACGCAAGATATCATTAATGCAGCTACGATTCAGGGTACGTTTTCAAATCGCTTCCAAATCACAGGTTTAGATAGCGCCAGAGAGGCAACAAATCTAGCACTTCTTTTAAGGGCTGGATCTCTTTCTGCTCCAGTTGAGATTATTGAGGAGAGAACAATCGGACCAAGCCTTGGTGCTGACAATATTCAAAAAGGTCTAATCTCAGTGCTCGTCGGGTTTGGATTGGTGCTCATTTTTATGGCATGGCGTTATCGCGTTTTTGGTCTGGTTGCAAATTTAGCCTTGACGCTTAATTTGGTGACAATTATCTCTATATTGTCATTGATACAGGCGACACTCACTCTTCCGGGAATAGCTGGAATTGTCTTGACTGTAGGTATGGCGGTTGACGCTAATGTTTTGATTTTTGAGCGAATTAAAGAAGAGATGCGCTCAAGTAAAAATATTCAGAAAGCAATCTCATCGGGTTATGAAAAAGCCTTCCTAACAATTGCAGATGCAAATATAACAACGCTTATTGCTTCGATTGTGTTGTTCAGTTTTGGTACTGGGCCAATTAAAGGTTTTGCTGTCACTTTGACAATTGGAATTATTACATCGATGTTTACAGCCATTATTGTTTCAAGGGCAATTATCAATTTAATCTATGGTGGTAAAAAAGTTGAGGAGTTAGCAATATGAGTCTCAGGTCTTTAAATCTTCCAGTTATCGATTTTGTAGGTAAGCGCAAGTTTGCACTGATATTCTCTGCATTTTTACTGATAGTGTCGATCGCCTCTCTAGGTTTACAAGGCTTAAAATTCGGTATTGACTTTACGGGCGGAACCTTAATAGAGCTCGGCTATGAAAAAACTGCTGACCTCGAAAGTATAAGAACTAAGCTTGCTGCAGCAGAATATGAAGGCGCTAATGTACAGTATTTTGGATCTGATACTGAAGTTCTTATTCAGCTTGAGCCTCAAGCAACTTCAAGTGCAAAGTTAAGCTCATCTATTATTAGGATGCTTGGTGAAGGAATAGACGTTAGAAGGGTTGAATTTGTTGGTCCAAAGGTGGGAGAAGAGCTCACCAATGATGGCGGGCTTGCAATGCTTTACGCTTTAATCGGTATATTAATCTATGTAGCATTCAGATTCGAATATCGATTTGCTTTGGGTTCAATTGCAGCTATAGTCCATGATGTTATCATCACATTGGGCGTTTTTTCAATTCTTCAAATCGAATTTGATTTAACAGTTTTAGCTGCTATTCTTGCGGTTATTGGTTATTCATTGAATGATACGATTGTTGTCTTTGATAGGATTCGGGAGAACTTTCTTGCGACTCGACATGTTGAGCCTGAGCCTATAGTAAATGAAGCGTTAAACCAAACATTAGCAAGAACAATCATGACTTCACTCACAACTTTGCTAGTGCTTTTTGCTTTGTTTTATTTAGGGGGAGAGGTAATTAATAGCTTTGCTGGAGCGCTTATTGTTGGTGTTATTATAGGAACTTACTCTTCAATCTACGTTGCAAGTTCTTCGATTCTCGCGCTTGGAATCTCTAAGGAAGATATGTTGCCTTCAGAAAAAGAGAAAAAAGAGATTGATGCTAGGCCTTAGTTTGCTAAATTAGCTAAATTTTTCAAAAACAAGGCAAGCGTTTGTACCACCAAAGCCAAAGCTGTTTGAAAGCACTCTGCTTAGTTTGACATTTTTTGTTTCCCTCACAATAGGCATTCCAGAAGCCTCATCGTCAAGATTTTCAATGTTAACAGACTCAGCAACAAAATCATTTTGAAGCATCAGCAGGGAGTAGATTGATTCGTTGACTCCTGCAGCACCTAGAGCGTGGCCTGACAAAGATTTGGTAGAACCAATAAGAGGAATCGAGCTGTCACCAAAAACTTCTTTGATTGCACTTAGTTCTTTGACATCTCCAACCGGTGTAGATGTACCATGGGCATTGATATAATCAATGGTTCCGTTAACGCTAGAAGTTGCTATCTCCATACATCTTCTCGCCCCCTCTCCTGAAGGTGCTACCATATCATAACCATCCGAAGTTGCTCCATAGCCAACAAGCTCAGCAATAATTTTTGCCCCGCGAGCTTGAGCATGATCTAGAGACTCAAGAACTAGAGCGCCTCCTCCACCTGAAATCACGAATCCATCTCTATCGGCATCAAAAGCGCGCGATGCTTTTGTGGGAGACTCATTGTATTTTGATGAGAGTGCACCCATTGCATCAAATAACATAGTTAATGACCAGTCAAGCTCCTCACCACCACCAGCAAACACAACATCCTGTTTACCCAGTTGGATTTGTTCCATTGCGTTTCCAATGCAGTGGGCGCTGGTTGAACAAGCAGAGCTAATGGAGTAATTTATTCCTTTAATTTTAAACATTGTAGATAAACAAGCGGAGGTGGTTGATCCCATGGTTCTCGGAACACGATAAGGCCCAACTCTTTTGATACCCCTTTCTCTTAAAATATCCGCTGACTCAACTATATTTTGATTTGAAGCGCCACCAGAGCCCATAATTAGACCAGTTCTTTCATGAGAAATCATTTCAGGACTCAGGCCAGATTCTTTGATTGCCTCATCTAATGCCACAGCATTGTAAATTGCTGCATCTGCCATGAACCTTAGCATTTTTCGATCAATTATTTCACTAGTATCAATTTCTGGAATAGAGCCATGAACATGTGATCTTAGACCCATCTCCTTATATTTTTCACTAAACTCAATTCCAGATTTTGCTGATTTAAGAGAATCGAGAACTTCCGATTTGTTAGCACCTAGACTGCTAACAATTCCCATGCCAGTGACTACGACTCTATTCATCAGAATGCTGAAGTGTCTGTAAATAAGCCAACTTTAAGGTTTGTTGCCTCATATATAGTATTGCCATCAACCTCCATAGTTGCATCAGCAATACCCATGTATAGTTTTCGTGCAATCACTCTTGAGAGACTTACGTTGTAGGTAACTTTTTTACTTGTTGGAAGTACTTGACCTGTAAATTTGACTTGTCCAGAGCCAAGCGCACGTCCCCTGCCAGGACCGCCGAGCCATCCTAAATAAAAGCCAACCAGCTGCCACATGGCGTCGACACCGAGACACCCGGGCATTACTGGATCCTCATTAAAATGGCAATCAAAAAACCACAAATCTTTGTTGATATCAAGCTCAGCAGTCATACCACCTTTACCATAGTCGCCACCACTTTCACTAATGCTTGTTATACGGTCAAACATGAGCATCGGGGGTTGAGGAAGTTGAGCGTTACCTGGGCCAAACAGTTCGCCTTTTCCACAAAGGATTAGATCTTCATAGGAATAACTGTTTTTTTTCATAAGGTCTATTAGTTTAGGTCTGGATAAATTTTAACATAGTTGAATTAAGCTTAAAATTCAACTTAAGGCTTGATATCAGCAATAATATCTTCAATATTTTCTAGCCCAACAGAGATGCGGATTAGGTTTTCTGAAATTTGCGACTTTGTTTTTTCTTCATCAGATAATCTAACGTGGGTTGTTGTTGATGGATGGGTAATCGTGGTCTTGGCATCCCCCAAGTTTGCAGTAATTGAGATCATTCTCGTATTGTTGATGAGTTTGAATGCCTCTTTTCTTCCGCCTTTTACTTTGAACGATACAATACCTCCGAATCCTGTTTGTTGCTTCTTAGCTATTTCGTGATGCGGGTGATTTTCAAGTCCAAGATAGTAAACTTCATCAACAAATGCTTGACTATCTAACCAGGTCGCAAGCTTCATAGCGCTCTCGCAGTGAGCATTCATTCTTAGACTCAGTGTTTCAAGTGCTTTCAAGACTACCCACGCATTAAAGGGACTCAGGGTGGGACCTGTGCTTCTATTAAATGACCCAATTTCATCTACAATAGAAGCTTTACCAGCCACTGCACCCGCAAGGCATCTACCTTGACCATCAATATATTTTGTAGCTGAGTGAATCACAAGATCAGCGCCAAATGATAATGGCCTTTGAAGTGCTGGAGACATTACGCAGTTATCTACTGCGAGCACAATTTCATTTTTCTTTGATATTGCAGATAGTTTTTTTATATCTACAACTTCACCCAAAGGGTTAGAGGGGGTTTCTAAAAGAAATAATTTTGTATTCTTTTGAATGCTTTTCTCCCATCCTTCCAGATCGGGTAAGTCCACAAAGGTAACTTGAATGCCAAATTTTTCAATAATACTGTTCAGAAGAACTATGGTTGTTCCAAACATGCATCGAGAGGCAACCATGTGCTCTCCCGGCTTAAGTATTGTCATGATTGTGGCAAAGATGGCCGACATGCCGCTTGCAGTCGCCTGACATTTTTCAGCACCCTCAAGTGCTGCCAGTTTGTTCTGAAAAGATTCTACGGTTGGGTTAGTAAATCTAGAGTAGACATTACCCTGGTTGGAATCAAATCGCTCAGCAGCCTGCTCAGCACTATCAAAACGAAAGCTCGATGTCAAAAAAATCGCAGCCGAGTGCTCTTGCTCGTTAGAGGATTTTTGCCCTTCGCGTACTGACTTTGTTTTAAAGCTTTTATCTTTCATGATTTTGATTGTTAGTCCGCATCATTGTAGATCAATTCTGAGCTCTCGTTAGTAATATCACTCTCTTTTGCGCTGTCCGATCGAGTTGCTGCAAGATTATCAAGGTATGGTTTGTCGATGTCATTAGTGAGGTAATTGCCATCAAAGCAAGAGCAATCAAAAGTCATAATGCTCGGATTACCTTGCTTGACAGACCAAATTAAGTCATCAAGGTTTTGGTAAATGAGCTTGTCAGAACCAATAGCCTGACAAACTTCATCTGTCGATTTACCATGCGCAATGAACTCATTCTTGCTCGCCATATCAATACCATAAACGTTTGGGTATCGAACGGGAGGCGCTGCAGACGCGAAGTAAACTTTTTTTGCACCAGCTGACCTTGCCATCTGCACAATTTCTTTGCTGGTTGTGCCGCGAACGATTGAGTCATCGACTAGTAGCACATTCTTATCTTTAAATTCAAGATCGATAGCGCTTAATTTTTGACGCACCGATTTCTTTCTTTGTTTTTGCCCCGGCATAATGAATGTTCTAGCGATGTAACGATTCTTAATGAAACCTTCTCGATACTTCACCTCTAATTCATTCGCCAATTGAAGCGCAGCAGTTCTTGAGGTGTCTGGGATTGGTATCACAACGTCAATCTTTTCATCAGGCCACTCCGATTTTATTTTTTCTGCAAGCTTCTCGCCCATCCTGAGACGGGACTTGTAGACTGAAATGTTATCAATAATCGAGTCAGGCCTTGCAAAATAAACAAACTCAAAAATGCAAGGTGACAGCCTCGAGTTTTCTGAGCATTGATGGGAATGAAGCTTACCTTCGCGGTCAATCACAATAGCCTCACCGGGCTCAATATCGCGGGTAACTTTATAGCCAAGTGCTGTCAGTGCAACGCTCTCTGAGGTCAGCATGTATTTGGTGCCATCTTTTGTCGTCCTTTCTCCAAGGATCAGCGGTCGAATTCCGTTGGGATCTCTAAAGCCAAAAATTCCGTAACCCGGAATCATTCCGATTGCAGCATAAGCACCCTTTACTCTCTGGTGCAGTTTAGTTACCGCTCTAAAAATATCGTTTTCATTGATTCTGTGTTTTTGTTCTTCAGCAATCTCACTAGCCAAAATATTAAGTAGTATTTCAGAATCTGAATTGGTATTGATATGCCTGAGGTCCTGCTCAAAGATTTCTTGAGCCAAAGCGCTCGCATTGGTCAGGTTTCCGTTATGCGCAAACGCGATACCGTAAGGCGAGTTGACATAGAAGGGTTGAGCTTCCGCCTCTGAAGAGCTACCCGCAGTAGGGTAGCGTACGTGACCAATACCCATATCTCCAATCAGTTTTTCCATGTGCTTGGTTCTAAATACGCTTCGAACAAGTCCATTACCCTTGCGCATATAGAATCGACCTTTGTTAGCTGTCGTTATCCCTGCAGCATCTTGACCTCGATGCTGAATGATGGTTAACGCATCATAGATGTACAGGCCCACATCTTTTTTAGTGGTTGAGAGTATTCCAATGATTCCGCACATCTTATTATTCCTTTAAAATTTCGCTTTCTATAAACTCGACAACAACGTCACCCGGCTCAAGTTCAACAAACAGTAGGTGTTTTGACAAGACCGGTTTAATGTCAACAGACCAGTCTTGAAAAGTTCTGAGTGCACCAGTCGTCTCTACCCATGCATGGTTTTGTGTCACCCAAGCCATACTTTGAAGAATGAGAACGGCAATCAATACAAAAGTGCCCCCTTTGAATAGGCCTAAAACTGCACCAAAGAATTTATTTTTTAAACCAACAACGTTTCTGGCATTAATGAGTATGTCCAAAGCGCTCAGTGTTCTTAATATACCCTCATATGCAGGAGCCATCGGAGAAGGATTTTCTGAATCAACCTTAATATTGAGAAGCTTTGATAGTGCAACCAAGGCAATCATTAGAATGGCAAAGAGCAGCACGAATGACATGAAGTTTCTGAAGGATTGGTTTGAGATTAAAGGTTCAAGCATATCCGGATCAGAAAACACTCCAAGAAAGTTGTAACTGATCACTGCAACAATTAAAGTGATAATGATGTTTGCGAATGGTCGATTAAGCTCATTTGCGCTTTGTGCACTTGAAGAGGCGCTGGCAACTCTGTATAAGCCTTTTTTGAAAAGCCATATACTCAAAAATATACCGCCAAAAGAGAGTGCATAGGCTGATTGGCTATCCGCACTAATCCAGTTACTCAGAAATGTCTTAGCAAAGGTTTCATAGTAAAGCCAGGCCACGACAATGGCAATCAGAACAAAAATAAAGCTGATGACTTCCTTCGCAAGGCCTTGAATAAAGCCACGAACAACGAACACAATGAGAATAATCAGGGTGAGCCAGTCTGACCAAGCCAGTAAACTGATAGCACTCCATAAGTTTTCAAAAAAATTGCCCATGAGCTCCCTGATAGATAGCATCAATTTTACAGCAGTTTCCTGAGCTTTGTCGTTCTCTGCCGAGACGAATAATGATTACATCTGATCCACAATCAAAGTGGCATCAGCAATGGTATAGAAAGATCCAAAAATGACAACTCTCTCTACATCCCTCAGTGCCAAAGACATCTCAATGGCACTCTTCATGTCGCTGCACACAGTTGTTGAGTCAGGATCAGAGAATTTCTTTTTGAGTTCAGTAGAGGTAATCGCTCTGTCCGAAGAGAGTGGCACTAGGTACCAATGCCTAATCGATTCAGAGGCAAGGCTGACCATGTCGATGATGTCTTTGTCGATGAGCGCTGAGAAAATGGCTACCGTTTCCATTGGCGAGTCAGATAAAGTCTCTACCAGTGTTTTGACTGCAGCAGGGTTATGAGCCACATCAAGAACAACCGTCTTATCAGCGATATATCTTTTCTCAAAGCGAGCCTTGATTGAAGCCTTTCTTATTCCCTCTGAAATCATCTCCTCTGAGACTGGAAATTGATGCAAAAGCTTTCTAACCGCTTCGACTGCAACCGCTGCGTTGATTCTTTGGTGAGCCCCTTCAAGTCCAATTTCTCCTTTGTAACCCTCAGAAACAAACGTGACTGGAGTCTCGATTTCTTTGGCATAAGCCAACAAGCTTTGAGGCGGGTCTTGATCGCCACAAATACAGGGCCTTGAGGTTCTCATAACGCCCGCCTTCTCTCTTCCAATCTTCTCTCTGGTGTCACCGAGATAATCTGTATGGTCAATGGCAACATTGGTAATAACGCTGACATCGCTGTCAACAACATTGACAGAGTCGAGTCTGCCGCCGAGCCCGACCTCAAGGATTGCAAGGTCGATATTGGCCTCAGCAAATATGATTAAAGCTGCGAGCGTTGAAAATTCAAAATAAGTCAGAGTGATATCATGCCGCTGCGTTTCAATCTGTTCAAACGCCTTGATGATGACTTCGTCTGAAACGTCTACTCCGTCAATCGCATAGCGCTCGTTGTATTTCAATAAGTGTGGCGAAGTTGAGCGCCCAATTTTGAATTTTGATTGCCGATAGATACTATCAATAAAAGACACCGTAGATCCTTTGCCGTTGGTGCCAGCAATAGTAATCACGCTATAAGGAACACCATCTGGAAAGAGCCTGTCATAGACAACTTGGACTCGATCGAGACCCAAAACAATCGTCTCCTCCATCAAGGTTTCTTGCCAATTGAGCCAATCGTCTAGGGTGCGTTTGTTTTCCATGGTAAGACTAAATTTTAGTTGAAAGTACTCAGTTTATTTGTCTTCCCAAAACTCACCCTCGATGGTTTCATCTTTCTTGTTTTTTGATTCAGTCGTCCCGGACCGATGAATAAACACTGAGCTTCTGGATCTGAAGACTCGCTCTGCATTTTTTTCCAAAAAGTGGTTAATGAAGTAGTGCCTGCTCCATGGCATCAATCCGAGAAGGCCTAGTCCATCTGTCAGAAAGCCGGGAGTAAGCAAAAGGATTCCAGAAACTAGAATAACGACCCCTTCAAGCATCTCCATTGCTGGAGTCCTTCCCTCCGCCATGCTTTGTTGAGCCTTAGCCATAGTAGACCAGCCCTGTTGTCTCAGTAGGCTGGAGCCGATGAAAGCGGTGATGATAACCAGAAGCACGGTAGAGAGCCCACCTATAGCCTGACCAACACTGACCAGCACATAGATTTCAGCTAGAGTAACGATAACAAATATAGGAAATAACATTCAGTCCCCTTTTGTGTTTCTAAAAATAATGTCCCAAACACCGTGGCCCAACTTTTGACCTCTATTTTCAAACTTCGTGAGCGGCCTGTATTCAGGTCTTTCAGAATATATATGGTCTCCAGCAAGATTTTTAAAGTGCGGGTGAGATTCAAGCGTCTCCATTATATGCTCCGCATAGTCCTGCCAGTCGGTTGCGATATGCGCAGTTCCGTTACTTTTCAGTTTCTTTGATAGCAGATCCAAAAAGCCCATCTGTACAATTCTACGCTTATGGTGCCTCTTTTTGTGCCAAGGATCAGGAAAAAAAAGCTGAAAGTTGGAAATACTATCGTCAGCAACATTGTTCTCAAGGACTTCAACCGCATCCTCCTTAATGACTTTGAGATTGCCAACATTTTTCTTGTTTGCCTCATTGATCAGTCTACCGACACCTGCCTCATAGACCTCAATCCCTAAAAAGTTTTGGTTTGGCTCTTGAATGGCCATCTCAAGTAGACTGTCTCCGTTTCCAAAGCCCACCTCAAGCGTGACATCATTCTGGTTCGAAAAGATTTCTTCGAAGTCGAGAGTTGAACTGTCAACATCAATTCCGAAATCACTCCAAAGCTCATTGAGCCCTAGAGATTGACCCTTAGAAAGCCTTCCAGAGCGTTTAACAAAGCTCTGTATTTTGCGATGATGTTTGGCTTCGGTCATATTTGATAGTCAATGGTCAGCGGAGAGTGATCCGAAAAGCGCTCATCTTTGTAAATTGCACAAGAATGAGCAAGTCCAGCCATGTTGGCACTTACAACCTGATAATCCAGTCTCCACCCGGTATTGTTTAACCAGGCCTGACCTCTATTAGACCACCAAGTGTACTGAAACTCTTCTTGATTAATCTCTCTGAACGAGTCGATATAGCCAACCTCATCGTAAAGGATGTCTAACCAGGCTCTCTCTTCAGGAAGGAAGCCAGAGTTCTTTTGATTGGAGCGCCAATTCTTTAAATCAATTTTTTTGTGCGCGATATTCCAGTCGCCACAAATGATATATTTTCTTCCATCTCTCTGAAGCTCTCTCAAATATGGCAAAAAGCGATCATAGATAAACTCCATTTTTAGGGCTTGCCTCTCCTCTTTCGATGATCCGGAAGGTAAATAGATTGACAGCACGCTGAGTTCTCCAAAGTCTGCCTGAATGAATCTGCCCTCAGAGTTCATGTCATCCCACGGACTGAAGGAAATCTTATCAGGCTTTGACCTACAATAAAGCCCAGTCCCGCTATAACCTTTTCGCTCCGCGCTGTGATAGAAGGTGTGCATATCTTCAGGATAAAAGCGCTCATCAAGTTGATCCTCTTGCGCCTTAATCTCTTGTAGACAAACAACATCAGCGTTCTGTTTTTTTAGCCATCCAAAGAAGCCTTTTCTCTCAGCCGCCCGAATTCCGTTGACATTAATTGTTATAATTCTCATTGCACTCATTTTAATTGTTTAGGAATATTTGATGGAACAGTATCAGAAGGATTTTGTTGACTTTACTCTGGAAACTGGAGTATTAAAGTTTGGCGAGTTCACACTCAAGTCTGGTAGGGTCAGTCCGTACTTCTTTAATGCGGGACTCTTTAATACGGGCAGTCATCTCTCAGAGCTAGGAAAGTTTTATGCACAAGCAATTGAAGCGAGCGACCTCAAATTTGATGTTCTCTTTGGGCCTGCCTATAAAGGAATCCCTCTCGCGTCAGCCGCCTCAATAGCTCTCAATGACTCTTTCAATAGAAACGTCCCATACAGCTTTAATCGAAAGGAGGCTAAAGATCATGGTGAGGGCGGAAGCATTGTTGGGCACCCTTTGGAGGGAGATGTACTCATCATCGACGATGTCATTACAGCTGGCACCGCTATTCATGAGGCCCAAGAAATAATTCAAAGCTCTGGCGCCACAGCCAAGGGCGTGATTGTCGCACTTGATCGTCAAGAGAAGGGCAAGGGAGAGCTCTCAGCCATCCAAGAGGTTGAAAAAGTTTTCGGAATCAGAGTTCTAAGCATCATCAGTCTCACTCATATTATTGACTATTTAAAGTCTAACAACGATTCTAAAATCCTAACTCAAATTGAAAGTTATAGATCTCAATACGGGATAAGTTAGACCGGCTCCACGATGAAGGTTGAGGATTCGACACCAACTATTTTGACTGTTTGACCCACGATTAGATTTGACCCCTTCGCAAACCATAGTGACTTACCTATCTGGACCTTAATAACACTGTCTTCTATTGAGCTGACTTTACACTCTTTGCCGATATAGGATTTTGCCTTTTCATGGAGCTCGTCATCAACAGTCTTGACAGGATAGAAACGTTTCGCAAGATAAGTGGCAGAAAAAGCAAGAGCCACAAAGATGAAAATCTGAAACAAGCTTCCAGTCTCTGGCATAAGGTAGAAAATGATACTGACCATAATGGCTGATGCTCCAATCCAGAGCAGAAACACGGTCCATAAAAAAAGCTCAATAATGATTAATGAAAGGCCTAAAACCAGCCAATGCATAAAGTTTAAACTTTCAAACATCATTTCCATGGCAGTAATTTTATATTCTTTCAATACAGCCATTAAATTTTTCTTTATTTTTTCGCAAGATTGGTTCATAATGCGATTAGGAGGCTTGATATGAAAGAAAATAAAGATTTGATTGACCAGTTTCATAGGGATGGTTATCTTTTCTTTGAAAATGCAATCACCAATGAGCAATTGGATTCTCTCAATGCAGAGCTAGCCAAGTGGGTTGATGAGAGTAAAAAACATAAAAAACCTTTTGGAAGAATTAAGGATGGCCGGCCAAGGTTTGATCTCGAGCCAACTACCCATTCTGCTGAATCACCTGCGGTCAGAAGGATTACTTCGCCTGCAGAAATCTCTGACGTTTGTCTTGATGTTGTAAAAGATAATAACGCGCTAGATCTGGTTGCTGATATTTTTGGCCCAAATATTACCCATCTGGGTAACAAAATAAATCTCAAGTTGCCTGGTGCAGGGACTGAGGTCAAGTTTCATCAAGACTTTCCATTTGAGCCACATTCAAACGAGGACATTATGACGGTGCTCTATTTTTTGGATGATGTGACTCTAGATAACGGGCCACTGGAGGTTGTTCCAGGAACACATAACGGGCCGCTCTATTCTCATTGGCAGAACGGTATCTTTACCGGTGCTGTTGATGATAAGGTTATGAAATTAAACAAAGATAAGGCCATAAGCTGCACTGGTAAGGCGGGATCAGCCTGCCTGATGCATTCAAAGTTATTGCACGGCTCAGCATCAAATCAATCTTCGATGCCAAGGTCTCTATTTATCATCACCTACAAAGCAGAGGACGCAGTAGCACTCTCTCCAAACCACTTGCCAAGTGACCTCGTTGGAATGGTTGTAAGAGGAAAAGAAACTGGAATGGTTAGGTGTACAAGTTATAGCGTCGAGTTGCCAGAGTATCCTAAAGAGGCTTCATTTTTTGGGCAACAATCCAAAACTAAAAACATGGCTATGTAGCTACATTAGATACAGCCTATAGAGTTGTAATCTGAGAGGAGATAGGGTAATCGATTTAATTAATAAAATTGCTGTAGTTGGTGACGAGCTGGTTATTGACTGGAAGGATGGAAAGAAAAGTTTCCTCTATGACTACTGGCTCAGGGACCACTGTCAGATGCCTGAATCGAGAAACATGAACAATGGACAAAGACTCTTCAGTGTTATCGATTTGCCCTCAAGCATCACTATAGAAGAAGCCTACAAGGATGAAAAAGGAAATGTTTGTATTTTATTTCAACCTGAAAATCACTTGTCAGTCTTCACGCAAGAGTGGCTGCGAGGCAATTGCTACGAACTGAATCACCAATTCGAAGACAGAAGCGAAAAACAAAAACACCTCTGGAAAAAAAATAGTTTTGAAGCCGGACTCCCCTTAATCAAGTATGACTCTTTGAATGAAAGTGATGCCCAGTTATCCGCGCTTCGCTCGTTAAGAGATATAGGCTTCTTTGTATTAAAAGACGTCCCAACTGTTGAAGGCGAAGTACTAAAAGTCATCAGTAAAATGGGATACACTCGTGAAACAAACTACGGAGCTTTGTTTGAGGTGAGAACTGAAGTCAACCCAAACAATCTGGCCTACACCAATATGGGGCTTGGCTCTCATACCGACAATCCCTACAGGGACCCTGTTCCAACTGTTCAGCTTTTGCATTGTCTTGAAAGTTCTACTGAGGGCGGAGATTCAATCTTGGTTGATGGTTTTATGGCAGCTTCAATTCTTCGTGAAGAAAACGAAGAGAACTTTATAACTTTAACAAGTAACTGGATTAATTACCGATTTTCTGACTCTAAAAATGATCTTCGTTCAAGGGTTCCGATGATAGAGCTAAATGACAATAATGAAATCATCAAGGTCAGATACAACAACCGCTCTATCGATACGATTAAAGTGCCAAAAGATAAAATGAGGTCTTTTTATAAAGCCTATAGACACTGGAGCGAGATCATTGAGAGAGACGAATTAAAGATTCAATTCAAACTCTCTGAGGGCGATTTAGTGTTGTTTGATAACACTCGAGTAATGCATGCTAGAACTGAATTTTCTCAAACAGGAAAGCGTCATCTTCAGGGAGCCTACACAGACCTCGATGGACTCTATAGTCTCCTAAATACTCTTGAAAACAAAAATGACTAAAATCAATTCGAAAAATATTGTAGACCTTATCGAAGACATTTTTCTAAGACGAGGAGCCGAATCATACTTAGGTGAGCAGGTCACGATGGCACAACACATGCTTCAAGCCGCTCAATGCGCTGAGGAATCTGGCGCAGATAATGAGCAAATAGTGGCAGCCCTTCTTCATGACATAGGGCATTACAAAAATGAAATTCCTGAATCAGCTTTAGCTAAAGGTATTAATAATTTTCACGAGGAGGCTGGCGCTAATTTCCTAGAAGATTTTTTTCCAGCATCCGTAGTAGAACCGATTCGTCATCACGTCGCTGCAAAACGTTATTTGTGTGCAGTGAGATTAGATTATTTTGAGCGCTTGTCACCAGCATCTATCCACACTCTGAACCTTCAGGGAGGTCCAATGACTGATAAAGAAATCAGGGAATTTGAAAAGAATCAATATTTGAATCAATGTATTAATCTTCGCTACTGGGATGACGAAGCAAAGGATCCTAATCGAAAAAACCCACCATTTAGTTACTACAAACCACTACTTGAATCCCTAGTTAGTTAATAGCTAAGTTGCTACGTGAGATACATCATCGTCAGGCGAATATATATCCAAAATGTTCCAGTGCCCAGTGGTTGGAGTTGGGTTGTTTATCATAGCAACATCAATGACGGTCGGCTTACCTTCTTTTATCGAGGCTTTGAGTGCTGGCAGAAGCTCGTCTGCAGCCGAAATTCGGATGCCGTTTGCTCCATAAGCTTTAGCTATATCAGCATAATTTGGGCTTATTTCAGAATCTCCAACCTCTCCAGGAAATACTGTTCCGTAGGTTACACCATAATGCGCTTTTTGAAGTCCTGCAATAGTTCCAAAAGCGTTATTGTTCATGACAATCCAAACGATACTGAGGTCTCTCTCCACCGCAGTAGCAAGCATTGCAGGGTTTTGCCCAAATCCACCATCACCCACTAGAGAGATGACAACGCGATTAGGGTTCGCAATCTTTGCACCTATAGCAGCTGGAGGTCCAAAGCCCATCGTTGCAAAGCCCCCTGGAGTCAATATGCTACCAGGCGTTAGAATATCAAACTGCTGACCAACTCCATTTTTATTCCAGCCAACATCAGTCGTTATGATTGCATCTTCTGGGAGTGCTCGTCTCGTGTCGGCAAGAATACGTTCTGGCATCATTGGGAATGCATCACTGGAGGCCATTTCCCTGATAAACATATGACGTACCTGCAGATAAAGTATGTGGAACGACATATGTGGTTGTTCCATTTGCATCTGCAATTACACCCACTTCAGTAGGATAGTTTCGACCAATCTCAGAAGGCTCTATGTCAATATGTATCAGTTTAGTTTCTGGAATATTAAAGGTATAGCCTGGGTACCATGAAGAGCAGTCTGCCTCCTTAAATCGAGTTCCAATAGCGAGAATAGTGTCTGCATTTAGGCAAGACTGATTGACAAGTTCAGTCCCCCAAAAACCAGTCATTCCAAGAACAAAGGGATTACTATCAGATATAGCGCCTTTACCCATTAAGCTATGGGCAACTGGAATCTGAAGATGATTTACAAATTCCTCTAGCTCATTAGATGCTCTCGCTAGAAGAATTCCCCCGCCGACATAGAGAACAGGATTTTTAGAGTCAGCAATTGAAGAAACAATCTGTTTGGCAGTTTCATCATCAATACTAGGTTTGACAAGAGTTTCCGTATTAAGCGATTTGTTATCAAATAGTTTTGAGTCAATCTGTTTTGAGAAAATATCCATTGGCACATTCACTAAAACTGGGCCCGGTTGTCCACTCTCAGCAAGCTGAAAGGCTTTCTCAATAATCTCAGGCATTAGTTCAGCACTATCAACTCTCCAAGCCCTTTTGACAAAGGGTCTATAAATTTCATACTGAGAGGCATCTGAATGAAGGTTAACTTCCTGGTGAGGGTGTTTTCCATAGTAGTGCGTTGGAATATCACCTGCAATGACAACCATTGGAGTGCAATCAAGTGCCGCATTGGCTACACCCGTAGCACAGTTCGTTAGACCTGGGCTGAGATGAGATAAGACTACAGAGGCTCTACCAGTGACTCTAGCGTAGGCATCTGCGGCATGAGAAGCGATTTGCTCATGACGAACCGTCACAAAATCAATAGAGCTATTATCTAAGGCAGACAATACAGCAATATTGGTATGACCACATAGTCCAAAGATATGCTTTACCTTTCGCTCTTCAAGGTAATCAACGAGGAGCTCTGCAACTGTTTTTAGTTCTGTCGAATTAGTATTTTTTTTCATCTTAACAGCCTTATGTATTGAAAAATTCACCAAAAAGCTCCTCTTCGGAAGGGCGATCTTCTTTGATAGGAGTGCTGACCCATGTGTAATTCATCAGATGCTTTAGAGTAACATTTTCGTTGGTGATATTGCCGCCCCATATGCCACACCCTAGACTAGAAGTCATAGGCATTCCATTTGTAAATGATCCGGCATTTGATTTTGATTGAGATTGACGAACCATCATCCTGCTAACAGGTGCAATCTTGGCCAAGGCATCGATATTTACCTTGTCATGAGAATAAATTCCACAAGAGTGACCCTTACCTCCGGTTTCATAAATCTCTTTAACCATGTCGAGAGCTTGATCAAATTCTTCAAAGTGGTAAAGAGACATTAATGTAGTCAATTTTTCTTTAGAAAATTTGTACTGTGCGCCAATTTTTCCCTGGTTTTCAACCATCAAAAATTTACAAGTGTCTGGAACTATAAATCCAGCTACTTCAGCTAATTTTTGAGGTTTACAGGCTATAGTTTGAAACGTTCGATTACCACTCTTATCCCACATTGCCTTTTCAAGCATTGATTTTTCTTTCTCATTACAAAGGTAGCCCCCTTCATGAATAAGAGAGTTAACCATTTCCTTGTATATTGATGACTGAATAATAATATTTCCATCTGCCGAACAGCCTGAACCAAAGTCAGACGTTTTTGAGATGCGAGTATTTTTTGCAGCAATCTCTATATCAGCTGACTCATCAATAACCATTGTAGAGTTGCCAGCGCCTACTCCATATGCAGGTTTGCCTGAACTATATGCAGCTCTTACCATCGGTTGTCCACCTGTGGCAAGAGTAAGATCACAACTTTTCATTAAGTATTGTGTAGTTGGAACAGAGGGCTCCGAAATAACCTGAAATAAATCTTCGGGTGCGCCAACTTTTTTGCAAGCCTCTCTCATGAGCTGAACCATCTCTCTGGTAGTATTTTTTGTTCTTGGGTGCGGTGAGAAGATGACCGCATTTCCAGCCTTTGCAGAATAAACTCCAGTAACTGGAGGAGTAAGCGCAGGGTTTGTCATTGGGATAAGAGAGGCAATAACGCCAGCTGGCTTGGCATATTTAAGTATTCCTTTTTCAGGAATTTCTTCAACTAAACCCATACTTTTTTGTCTCAATGCATCTCGAAGAACTCCATGAATTTTAAATCTCTTAGCTGGTCGACCTTCTCTATCACCAATCTCACTCTCGTCGACTCCCATTTGAGCAAGACGAGTAAAATTCTTCTCGTTTGAAGTGTGCCACCCAATTGACTGACAAAGTCTATTGAGCTGGTCTTGGCTATAGTTCTCAATTTCAGCCATAGCGACTCTTGCCTTATTGATCATTTCATCAATCATCACAATGTTTTCTTTGCTTAGTTCACGATTTTTATTCATCACATTAAGAAGTCGTTAGTTTGTCTGAAATACTTGCAATTGTTTTTTTGGTAGATTGAAGACACCTTCTAGCATGTTCCTCGTAGCCCAGTTCAGCAACTCTGTTTTTATTAGGCAGTTCAATACAAAAATCGACTGGTGGAAGCCTATCCATAATGTCCGCAAAATCGATGCAACCCTCACCAAGGTATAATCTTGCATGTCTAGCAATATCAATCATTCCCTGATGGTAGTCTGGAATTCCGGGTGCGACGTCACAAACTTGAATAAACTTAAACCATTCAGACGGTAGATCATCCAGTTCACTAGAATCAACTCTCGACATATGCATATATAGGGTGTCAATCAATATTCCTCCATTAGTCTGATTTGAAGATCTAACTATATCAACAGCCTCCTCAAGACTTGTTAGCCTTGAAAATGTTGGAAATTCAAGCGCAACATATAGTCCATATTTTTTTGAAATTTCACAAATTGAACTAAACTTATCAATAATAAAATTTCGATCATTTTTCTCGGAAGTCCAAGCACTTGAGATTAAATTCTTTGCTCCAAGATTTGCACCTAGTTCAATGACAGGTTCGTATGAGGAGATGTCATGTTTAGTGGATATGCTAGCTAGCTCAATATCATTGACCTTGACCCCAGTAATTTCAAGAGCATTCCTTGTAGCCTGAATAATATCTTTTTCAATAGGAGAGTATGAAAACTCACCTCCAGTGCCTGTAGTAATGAGACGAGGACTGACAGCATCATACCCAGTACGTGATGCAATATAAATCAGTTCAGGTATTGAGCAACCAAGAAGAGTTAGATGTCCAAGAGAGTATGTTGGTGTAAACTCATTCTGAAGGTCTGCATCATTCAAAGACATATTATCTTAAATTAATATATTATAAAAATTATTTTATCATATATTTTCAAAAAAATAATAATTTAGGTTTTACGCCTTCAAGATTGATATTTCCCAAATAAAAATAATTTATTAGCTCAGCTAGACTTGTTGTTCATTTATACTCCCTATTGATAAGCGGAGACGTATCCGAATTTTTCAGGAAGCCAAAGTACAATTTCTGGGAAAAGAATAAGCACCATTAATGAGGAGATCAGAACTGCCATGAATATCCATGTTTCTCTAATGATCTCTCTTAAAGGAATTTTTGTTACTGCATTGATTACAAACAGTAACATGCCGAAAGGAGGTGTAATCAAGCCAATCATAGTGTTAATTACGGCAATGACTCCAAAATGAATTAAGTCAATTCCAAGGTCCGCACAAGCAGGAATAAATAGAGGAATGATGACTAGAATTATTGTCGTTGCCTCTAGTAATGTTCCTAAGAAAAGTAATAATAAATTAACACAAAGGATAAAAACTAAAGGATGAATATCAAGTCCAACGAGGTAGCTTGAGAGTTGATTTGGGATGTTTTCAGATGCAACAATATAGTTTAGAATTAGTGCCCCCGCTATAACTAGGCCAATTGTTGCAGAAGACCTTGCAGATCTTACAAAAATTTCATACAAAGTAGAAATTTTTAAAGCTCTATAGAAAAATCCCGCAAGCAAAAGTGCATAGGTTGCTGCAACAGCGGCGGCTTCAGTAGGAGTAACGACTCCACCGTAAATACCATAAAGGAGAATACCGGGCATCAATAGTGCAGGAAAAGCGTTGAGAGTTATTTTTGGCATCTCTCTCAAACTAACTGCCTCATCTTTTGGAAAGTTTCTGACTGAAGCAATAATATAGTTCAATGACATCAAAATGAAGCCAATGAATAAGCCTGGAATAATCCCTGCAAGAAAAAGATAGCCTATTGATTGATCAGAGACTAAGGCATACATGACCATCGGAATTGATGGAGGTATGATTGGACCAATAGTTGCAGAGGCGGCAGTTATTGCAGCAGCATACCCTGCAGGAAAGCGATTTCCCTTGGTCATCATCTCAATAATAATTTTTCCAATGCCAGCGGCGTCAGCAATTGCTGAACCTGACATACCAGAAAATATTAGAGAGGCTACAACATTAACGTGTCCTAAACCACCTCTAAACCGGCCAACGCATGAGATACAGAATGAAAGAAGTCGGTCAGAGATTGTTCCTGCATTCATAATATTTGCGGCAACAATAAATAAAGGCACCGCAAGGATTATGAAGCTGTCATATAAGCCCCATAGCGCAGTTTCAGCTGCTAGAGCGATATCTTGACCTGCTACAATCAAATATACAATTGATGCTAGGATAGTGGAGTAGCCAATTGGAGTTCCAATACCAGCTAAGAACAAAAGTGTAGATATGCATAATGCGAACTGAAGACTCATGAGCTTTCCTCGTCTGCAATTTTGGGCTGTTCATCAAGGTCTTCCCCTTTGGCAACCTTGATAAAGCGAACTAAATAAATTGTAAAAGTGGCCACCATAAAGATGAGGTAAATGCTAAAGACGGTTCGCATTGGTATATAAAGTATCGTGCTTTTTTTAATGCGTAAAAAATCTATCCAATCCCAGGTTGGGTAGATTGAAATTGCAATACCAACCATGATTGCAAGTGAGCCAATTAAGGCAAAAACTCTTCTAATATTTGGTTTGACAGCAAAGTAAAGTAAATCAAATGTGATGTGTTCATCATGTTTTACTACAAATGAGTTAGACCAAAAAACTAGCCAAACCCATATGGTAAGACAGGCTTCCACTGTCCATGAAATTGGATCATTGAGGACATACCTTGAAAAAATCTGAAGAATAAAAGCAATAAACAATGCTGCAAGCATTGCTGCTGAGATACTTTCACTTATCTTAAGAAACCAATTGTATGCAGTTTTCATTACTTTATTTTAGACGCAATATTAAAAAATCCCGTGCTTAAAAAAATTAAGCACGGGATAAAGGATCATTATTTCTAAATAAATTAAAGCGCGTTTATTTTATCAAGAAGACCTTCTGGCCAGTTTTCTGCCCACTCAGAAGCAAGGTATTTACCTTGAACTTGCTTACGGAACGAATCAAGATCTGGCTTATAAACATCTAGCCCTTTACTTTCAACAAATGCCACTAGAGAAGCTTCTTTTTCTTCAACTGCAGCAGTATTGGCCGCTGCTGCTGCTTCAGCAGCATTGTGAATTGTTCTCTTTTGGTCATAAGTTAAGTCATCCCATACTGACTTTGAAATTGCAATGTAGTTTAAGTCAGCCAAATGTCCAGTTTGAACGATTTGCTTTGTAACTTCATAGAACTTTTTGTCAACAACCGTTGGAATTGGATTGTCTTGCCCGTCAACTGCACCAGAAGCAAGTGAAGTATAAACTTCTGAGAATGCTAATGGTGTAGCGTTAGCACCTAATGCATTACCTAGGAATTGCCATGCAGCTGTTCCTGGCATACGAAGGTTTACACCAGCTAAGTCAGCAGGAGTGGATACAGTCAACTCATCTTTTGATTGGCGAAGGTTAACGTGTCTGCTACCAAAGTAAGTTACTGCAAGAAGTTTAAGGTTTAATTCATCTTCAAATTTCTTCTTGAATGGGTCCATTAGCTCATCGTTAAATACTGCAACTTGGTGAGCAGCATCACGGTGAACATAGCCAGCACTAAAAATTGAATATTCAGGGAAGAATACAGCAAGTTCTTGAGCTGAAGCCAAAGCCATTTCAAGGTTCCCTCTAGCGATTGCTTCAAGTTCTGTGCCCTGCTTAAACAATGTTGAGTTCCAGTGTGGCTCAAAGCTAGCAATATCAGCAACTGCTGGACCGAAAACATTAATCATTGCCTGAGCACGAGTTCCAGTTTCAGAACCCGATGAGGCAAGTCTCAATTGAATTTTATCTGCAGCAATACTTTGTCCAGAAAGACCAAAGATTAGAGCCGAAGATAGAAGTGCAGTTAATGCACCAGTTTTAGATAAAAGTTTCATTTTTTTTCTCTCCGTTTTTTAAGTAAATAATGATGTAACCCCCTGTAAAAACTAACTGCTACATCAAAAATTTATTGTAATATCAACAACTACAATAATTCTAGTATATCATCTTTTTTAATTAATATCATATATTTTCTAAAAATCTATGTGATTTTAAAAGTCTCACCAGATTCAGCTGATTCATAAATTCCTTCAAGTACTTTTAAGTTTTGTAAGCCTTCCTCTGCAGAAACCAAAGGAGCATTGTTGCCTTTAATAATTGAGCAAAAATGATCTATTTGATTCATTAATGGATCAGTAGTGATGATTGAATGCTTTGAAGAGTGGATAGGCTCCCACCAGCCTCGTTTTTCTTTATTTTTCCATATGGTAAGATCAGGTACCGATAATGAACCATGGTCTCCACCAAACAGATAGCAGTTCTCAGAGGTTGGCGGATATGCAGGGTTTTCCTTTGCGGTTAACTCCCAACTCCATGGAGAAACAATCGTATCTGAAACGCTTATGGTCCCAACAATATCAGTATCAAACCTAAGAAGAACAGATGCTACATCTTCATTCTCATGTCCTCGTCTTGATTTAATTGTTTGAGCTTGAACACTCACAACCTCGCCACAAATGTATCTCAATAGGTCTATGTCATGAACTAGATTGACGGAGACTGGGCCAGCTCCTTTTTTTGTTCTCCAAACAGATTCTTCAAAATACTCGTCTGGTTTAAATAGCCAGCAATTAGCATGGAATGACCTCACATCACCAATCTCACCAGAATCAACAATTTTTTTTGCTGCCTTAATGATTGGGTTATGTCTTCTATGGTGTCCAACAAGAACTGGTACACCACTATCTTCTGAAGCCTTTGATATGATTGCTGCATCTTGTGCAGTTGAAGCAAGAGGTTTTTCGATTAATGACGGGATATTTTTTTGAATGCACTCAATACCATGCTCAACATGCAAATTATTTGGAGTTGCAATGATGACTCCATCTAATGAAGAAGAGCTAAGCATTTCTGAAAGACTTTTGAAGTAACTTACACCAATTTCTTTTGCATACTTTGCTGTTATAGGTTCGCCTGT
>LURN01000014.1 GCA_001628405.1 Candidatus Thioglobus sp. REDSEA-S12_B1
GCATACTTGTTATCGTTGATTAATTCTTGCAAGAGTTTGTTGTAAATAGGAATTAAATATCTAACATCAACAAGCGCATACTCTATTACATCAGTTGGAAGTGGGCGTTTTTTCCAATCAAAACGGGTAAATTTTTTTTCCAAAAAAATATTTTCAAGGGATTCAGTTAGGCTTTGGTAAGAAACTTGCAGGGGAAAATTTAGGAAAGATGCAGCTATTTGAGTATCAAAGATTGCGCTTGGAATCCTATTAGATAAATAATAGAGGGCCTCAACATCCTGCCTTGCAGAGTGGACAATCCATTTAGTTTTTTTGTCATATAATTTTTCAAATAATGCCTCTAAATTAGTAATTGCAAGAGCATCAATACATTCAAGTTTATCTTTGGTCGCAATTTGAATTAAGCATAATTCAGGGAAATAGGAGTCAACTCTTTTGAATTCTGTATCTAGAGCTATAAGAGTCTCGTCTTTAATGTCATCTAAATAATGACTTAACTGTGCGTTTGATGTAATCAAAAGAATTCAAAAATATTGTGTTGTTGTATTTTATCAACAACTTATGCTAGAAATGTTGCATTTATGAGATAATCGGATGACTTTACTTTATGGTTAACAAAATTTATGTTGCTTAATCAGGCTTTTTCTTTGAGAGAAGCTCCCCGTGCCTTGTTTTGGGTAGGTATCTTCTTAATTTCATTTTTTGGAATGTTTTATCTTGGTCTCAATCCAGAATTAATTGAGAAATGGTACTTAGTTTTAGTTATCTTTAATGTGGTGATGAGTCTTGTGGCAATTTTCTACATCATTCTCTCAATGAAAAAGTTAAAACAAAACACTCAAGAGGGGGTTATAGGCTCTAGATTTACATGGTCTTTTATCAGAATCGTGCCTGTATTGGTTTTACTTCCAGTAATGTCTTTTTACCTTTTTTCATTTGGCTCGATTAGAGATAACCTTCAGATTGCAGAAAATCAATTCGATGAGTTCAATTTAAAGGTAGGTGGGGAAGTGGATGAGCTCTATCGAAATACAAATAATATCGCCATTAAATACTATGAGGACCGTATTCGAAACATCGCAAAGCTAGTTAACTATTTTGATGCGCCTAGAGCTTCTAATGAAAAAATGCAAACCGTTCTCAATCTTCTGACGAGTGATTTTTGGGCCTGTGAACTCAAGCTTTATGACAGTCAAATGAATCTCGCTGCATCAAGTAAGAGAGTAGATTCTAATTGTATGGCAGATGGTTATACGGCTTCGACTGATGAGTTTACCTTAATTGCTCACTTCGCATCTGACATTAATATTGAGAGCCTTACTTCAAGAATGACAAGATTTCGTGATGCTGCGAAAGATGCTGAACTGACATTGAACTCATCAATTATCAAAACTAGATTTATGATTGACTTTAGTTCAACCGTTTTATTGGCGGTATTGAGTGCTCTATTGATTGTTTTACGGATGATTGATCAGCTTATGAGGCCAATGCATAACTTGTCTATCGCAACAAGAGAAATTTCATCTGGTAACTATGACGTTGAAATAGAGCGCGATCCTAAATTCAAGGACATGCACGATCTCATAGGGCACTTCAATGAAATGAGTAGAAGGATTAAACTCTCAAGAGAGGGTCTTGATACTCACAACCTTTATTTAGAGACAATACTGCAGTATTCGTTTGGTGTTATTGCACTGAATCAGGACAAGAAAATACAGATTATTAATCCTGTAATTGGAAAAATGCTTCAGATTGACGACGCATCAAAATACAGCTCTAAATCTTATGATGCTATTGTTCAGGATTATCCAAATCTTAGTCCTCTCTTTGACTATATTGAGGAAAAGGTTGATAGTGGTTCATTGGAGTGGAATCACGAAATCGAATTAACATTGAATGACAGAAGCCGACTACTATATTGTCAAGGCGCTCTTTTGGATGTGGAAAATAAATCTCTGGGCTATGTCGTTATTATTAATGACATTTCCAAGCTGAATAGGGCTCAAAAGAAGGCTGCATGGGGTGAGGTTGCAGTTCGAATGGCTCATGAGATTAAAAATCCATTGACTCCAATTCTATTGTCTGCTCAGAGGCTGAGAAATTTATTTTTAGACAAGTTAGACGATAAAGATTCACAAATTATCAATAAAACTACCCAAACTATCATTGATCAGGTCGGATCAATGGACTCCATGGTGAGTGCTTTTGCAGACTATGCTAATACACCAGAAATTAGGAAAACTCAATCATCTTTAAATGCTTTAATTAATAAGTCTGCATCTCTTTATGATAATCATGATGATGTTAGAGTCGATCTTGATTTGAGTGGCGACATACCAAAGATGCAGTTGGATCAAGATGCAATCTCAAGGGTGCTCATTAATCTAATTAAGAATGCAATTGAGGCAAGGAAAGATAAATCGACTTTAAACATCAAAATTAAAACTCTTTTTAAACCAAAAGAAGGCCTGGTTCAATTAACGATTATTGATGATGGCAAGGGTTTTCCGGATGAAATCATTGATCATGTCTTTGAACCTTACATTACAACCAAAGATAAAAGTGGAGGTTTGGGTCTTGCTATTGTGCAAAATATCATCGAGCAGCATGATGGTCAAATATTTGCAAGCAATATCAAGCCTCATGGTGCAAGAATTACTATTGAATTAAGTATAATCGAATCTGTTAAGGGGGAATAAATGACTGAAGAGACTGCATTTGGAAATATTTTAATCATCGATGATGAGAAAGATAACACCGAGATTATTAAGGACATTCTTGAGGACGTCAACTATTCTACAATGCTTGCTAGAAGTGCAGCAGAGGCGAAGGTCATTCTTGCAGCCAATCATTTTGATCTAATTCTTATGGACGTTTGGATGCCTGGACAAGACGGCATTTCCTTATTGTCAGAGTGGCATTCAGAAGGTTTTGATACTCCAGTTGTTATGATGTCAGGTCATGCAGAGCCAAGTGATATAGTTAAAGCTATGAAATTAGGTGCAGTTGACTTTCTAAAAAAACCTCTGCACGACTTTCTTCCAATACTCAGAAATATAATGACTTCTGAAGAGCCAGAGCAAGAGGTTCAGCACGTCAGCGGGATAGATTATTCACTAAAACTTAAAGAGGCTAGAAATATATTTGAGAGCCAGTATCTTCTTCACCACTTGGCAGCCAATGATAATAATATAGCTGTTGTTGCGGAGATTGCAGGCCTTGAGAGAACAACGCTTTACAGGAAGCTAAAGGATTTAGGAATAGATAAAAAATGAAAATACTCATTCTGGGTGCTGGCCAAGTTGGTTCTACGCTAGCAAGATACCTCTGCTTAGATGACGATAATGATATCACTATCGTTGATCAGAAAGAAGAGATGCTGACTCCACTTCAAAGACATTTGGATATCAAAACTGTTATTGGCTATGGAGCATATCCAAGCGTTTTAGAGAAGGCAGGAATTAAGTCCATGGACATGGTGATTGCTGTTATGAATTCTGATGAGAGAAATATGGTGGCATGCCGAATGGCCCATACTTTGTATCATGTTGAGAAAAAAATTGCACGAATTAGAACGACAGAGTACCTCTTAAGACCTGAAATTTTCTCCAATGATGCTTTGCCAATTGATTTTTTAATTACTCCTGAGAACTTAATTACAGAATATATCCAAGGCATAGTAGAGGAGCCTGGTGCTTCTCAGGTTTTTGATTTCGAGAATGGTTTAGTTCAATTAGTTGAAACTAGAGCTTTTATAGGTACTCCAATCGTTAATAGGCCAATCAAAGAGCTTCAAGAGCACATGCCTGATGTAAAAATTCGTATTGTTAGCCTTTATAGGAATGAGAGGGCAATACCTGCAAAAAGTGATACAGTAATTAGAGAGGGCGACCATGTCTATTTCCTTGCTAAGAAGACTGATATCTCCAGAGCACTTAAAGAGTTTAGAAGGGCGGAAAATAGTTATCAAAAAATCTTCATTGCAGGCGGTGGTAGTGTTGGTCTTAATGTGGCAAAACTTCTTGAAGAGACCCATAATCTTAGAATTATCGAGTTAGACGAGTCAAGAGCTAAATACTTGAGTGAGAAGCTAGATCACACACTTGTTCTTCAGGGAAATGCCTCTGATGAGGATTTATTGAAAGAAGAGGGTATTGAGAATACCGATTTGTTTTTGGCTTTGACAGACTCCGATGAAGTCAATGTTATTGTTTCAATTCTTGCAAAGCGCCTAGGGGCTCATAAAACAATTGCCCTAGTCAAAAGGGATGTTTATGCAAACCTTGCTGAGCAGAGTGGAGATGTTGACATTATTGTCTCTCCTGATCAAATCACCGTAAGTGGTATCCTTTCACATCTTAGAAAGGGCGATTTTATGCAAGTTCATTCTTTGCAGCATGGTAAATCAGAAGCTATAGAAATTGTGGTCCATGGTAATGAAAAGACATCTAAAGTTGTTGGTGTATGCGTTAGAGATCTCCCTTTGCCTGAAGGTGTTGTGGTTGGCGCAATAGTGAGAGATGAGGAGTTATTGATGGGATCAAAAAAATTAGTCATTCAGTCTGGTGATCATGTCTTAATGGTTCTTATGGATGTTGGCAAAATTCATGAAGTTGAGGCATTATTTTTAGAGAATGAATCGTAATTTAAATAGCTCCTTATTAAGGATGGAAATCTAAATGCAATTAAGTATCGTTGCTAAAACCATTGGACTTTTACTTATGGTTTTTAGCTTTGCACAAGTTCCGCCGTTAGTTGTCGATTTAATTTATGCAGAAGGTGAGTACATCTCCTTTCTATACTCGTTTCTATTAACTGTTCTGGGTGGACTGGTCCTCTGGTGGCCTTTTAGAGAGGTTAAAAAAGATTTTAGGCTTAGAGAAGGCGTCCTAATTGTAGTTTGCTTTTGGATTGTTTTGTCCCTCTTTGGAACGCTTCCATTCTTAATTACTGATTCCATTAGTAAACTTTCCTTTTCTGATGCTTTCTTTGAATCAATGTCTGGTCTGACCACTACAGGCGCAACTGTTTTGAGTCAGCTAGATGATTTGCCAAAAAGTATCCTTTTTTACCGGCAGCAACTTCAGTGGCTTGGAGGAATGGGAATTATTGTTCTTGCTGTTGCCGTACTTCCGCTTCTAGGGGTTGGTGGTATGGAGCTATATCATGCTGAGTCAAGTGGTATTGCAAAAGACAGACTGACTCCAAAGCTAAGAAATACAGCAATAGCTCTCTGGAAAATTTATGTTTCATTGACAGTTTTATGTGCAATTGGGTATTTTTTCTCTGGAATGTCAATATTTGATGCAATTAGCCATAGTTTTTCTACCGTTGCGATTGGTGGTTTTTCAACTCATGATGGCTCTATTGGTTACTTTAATTCTCCTGCAATTGAGATGATTGCGATGTTCTTTATGTTTTTGGCTGGAATTAATTTCTCTCTTCACTTTTTGGCATGGAATAACCGCTCATTGTCTGATTACATTAAAGACTCAGAATTTAAAACATATTCAATGGTTTTAATCTGTTCTACGATTATTGTTATAGCTGCCCTCTCTTTTAACAGTCAGTATGAGTCTTCAAGTGAGACATTAAGGCATAGTCTATTTCAAACAATTTCTATTGCAACAACGACTGGCTTTACCTCTCAAAACTTCAGTAGTTGGCCAGCTGCGATCCCAGTTTTTCTTATCATGATGAGCTTTATTGGAGCCTGCGTAGGCTCAACAGGTGGTGGTATTAAAGTTGTTCGGATACTTGTAATGTTTAGGCTTGGAATGAAAGAGATACATAAATTTATTCGGCCTAATGCACAGGTGAGCGTCAAACTAAACAAATCCAGTATTAATGAGAAAGCTTTAGTTTCAGTGCTTGGATTCTTCTCACTTTACGCAATTTCCTTTTTTCTTATCTTGATGCTTTTGATGTTTGCAGGACTTGATCAAGTGACAGCATACTCTGCAACAGCAGCAACTATGAATAATTTAGGTCCAGGCTTAGGCGATGTAGCTCAAAATTATGGATCACTGGGTGAGGTAGCGAAGTGGATTTTGAGTTTTTCGATGCTCATTGGAAGATTAGAGGTTTTGACAATAATTGCCATTTTCCATAAAGCCTTCTGGAGGCACTAGAAAGAAAACTTCAGCCCCACTATAGTTATACTGCAGGGCTGAAGCAAAGTAGATTAATTCTTATAATAATGGGGCAATAACTAGACTTACAATCGCCATTACATTGATAAGAATATTCATTGATGGGCCTGAAGTATCTTTGAACGGGTCACCTACAGTATCACCAACGACTGTTGCTGCATGAACGTCGGTTCCCTTGCCTCCAAAATTACCTTTTTCTACGTGCTTTTTAGCGTTGTCCCAAGCACCACCAGAGTTAGCCATCATAAGCGCCATAAGGACGCAACCAAGTAAAGCGCCTCCCAGCATTCCACCAAGCGCCTCAGGACTAATTAAAAAGCCAACAAGAACCGGAGCTGCTACTGCAATAACTCCAGGAAGAATCATTTTTTTAAGGGCAGCAGTTGTTGCTATATCAACACACTTCGCAGTATCAGGCTCTGCTTTTCCATCTAAAAGGCCTTTGATTTCTTTAAACTGTCTTCTGACCTCTTCAATCATCTCGAAAGCAGCATCACCAACTGCTGTCATCGTTAGAGAGGCAATTAGAAATGGAATTGTTCCTCCAATAAATAATCCAATTAATACTTCAGCGCTATTTAATTGAAGCAAGAAATCTGTAGAGTTAGCAGCAACAGTTTCAGTATATGCGGTAATAATTGCAAGAGCAGCCAGTGCTGCTGCACCAATTGCGAAGCCTTTTCCAATCGCAGCTGTTGTGTTGCCGAGTTCATCTAGAGAGTCGGTAATGTTTCTTGTATCCTCTCCAAGTCCGGCCATTTCAGCAATTCCACCAGCATTATCTGCGATTGGACCATACGCATCGATAGCCATTGTCATTCCAACTGTCGCTAACATGCCAATTGCAGCAATACCAACTCCATATAAACCAACAAAAAGGTTAGAAACATAGATGATTAAGCAAATCATCAATATTGGAACCACTACTGATTGCATTCCAACTGAGAGGCCTTTAATCATGACTGTAGCTGTTCCAGTTTGACCTGATTCTGCTATGTCTCTGATTGGCTTTCCTGCAGTGTAATATTCAGTTACAAGCCCAATTATGATTCCACCTATACTTCCCATTAGAACTGCAGCCCAGATGTTGTTTGAAACCTCCATAGAGCTAATCAAAAAATAAGAGGTTACAATAAATAATACAGCTGAACCAATCGTGCCCATTCTCAAGGCTGACTCAGGAGATTTATTTGAAGAAAGCTTGACAAAAATGATTCCGATAATTGAGCAAACAAGACCAAGAGAGGCCAATGCTAATGGAAGAAACATGAGTTCACTTCGATTTCCACCTAATAGATCCAATGCCACCACTGAGAGAGTAGAAGCAATAGCAATCGTTGCAATCATTGAGCCACAGTAGGATTCAAAAATATCTGAACCCATGCCAGCAATATCACCTACGTTATCACCTACATTATCAGCAATAACTGCTGGGTTACGAGGATCATCTTCAGGAATACCAGCTTCAACTTTTCCAACTAAGTCGGCACCGACGTCGGCACTTTTAGTGAAAATTCCTCCACCTACACGGGAGAAAAGAGCAACTACTGAGCCACCCATTGCAAAGCCATGAAGAGCTTCAGAATGTTCAGCGCCAAAAAAGTAATATAAGCCTCCAAGGCCGAGAAGGCCAAGAGCAGCAACTGATAATCCCATAACTGAGCCACCAAAGAATGCAACTGTCAAGGCTTCAGCACTTCCCTTGTCATGTGCTGCTTGTGCTGTTCTTGAATTTGCAATAGTTGCCGTATTCATACCTATATAACCAGCAGTCGCTGAAGTTAATGCACCGACTAAGAAACAAAGTGCACTGGCAGTACCAAGAAAAATATATAGAAGCACAAGTAAGACTGCTGCAAAGATGCTTAGCATTTTATATTCACGCTTCATAAACACTATCGCGCCAATATGAATTTGTTCGCCAATTTTTTTAACAGCGCCACTACCACCGTCTTGTTTAGTAATCCATTGATAGATAATTACTACAATCAATAACCCTAAAATACCAAGTGAAGGGGCAATCAAATTTTGATCGAAATTCATTTTTTCTCCTTTAAATAAAATGAAGCGGCAATGATATCCTAAAGTGCCTAAAAAGTGGAAAAAAAATCCCTAAATTGTAGTGAAATGAGCTAAATTTGATTAAAAAATTATCATATAGAATAAAATCTTGTAATAACCTTAATTTCAATCAAAAATGTTTGTCATCCGATTTGCACTTCTATCATCGTTTTTTTATGCTTTAAATGTCAGCATGATTCCTCTAATCTATACTTTTGAGGTGAGTGTTTTTCTGTTTTTATTCATACGATTTGGAACAACTTTTTGTACATCTTTATTTGTCACTAAAAGTTTATATTCATTTAGAAAAATCAAAGATGAAAGACTAGGTTTTTGGATTTTAATCCTGTCTTTATTATTTGGAATCCAGTCTTGGCTCTATGTTGAAGCAGTCAAATATATGTCTGTTGGGCTTGCTAGTGTTGTGTTATTTACATACCCTTTGCTCACTTATTTAATTGTATCAATAACAAAAAAAAGACCTCTTGACCTAACAACAATTCTAATGTTTTTCATAGCAATAGCCGGAATTGCTGCGATCTCTCAGAGTGATGAAGGTTTTTACACAATGGTCATTGGAATATTTCTTGCACTACTCTCAGCCATATCCTATTCTTTAATTTTGATTCTTACCCCAAAAATGAGTAGTCTTCAGAATTGGGAGATTGTTAAATTAACTACACTTATTCCGGCTCTTGGATTTCTATATCTATTTATAAATGAAACTGGCTTTTACTGGCCGCAAAGGGAAGCCTTATTGCTATGTTTAATATCTGGAGTATTTTTTGCAACAGGCATGATGTTTTATCATATCTCGATAAAGAAATATGGCTCTATTAGAACTGCCAACATTGGATATACTGAGCCCTTACTCGTATTAATATTTGGTTTTATTGCATATCTCGACTCAATCACTATAATTCAAGGTATTGGCGTCATAATGGTTGCAGTTGCTTCCATTACCATAGAAAAGAGACAGCTCGAACAAAATCAAATTACTAGTGTATAAATCATTATACTGGCCCAACTTATTAGAGGAAAAATTATGGCAAATAGTTACGATGACTTTTCTTTAACGTTCTCACACTTTGTAAATCCTAATGCAGATTTAGGTTCTGATTACGGACATCAAGATATACTCAGTTTAGATGGGTTTAGGCTAGCAAATAAAGAAATTACTTCCTGGGATAATTATTTGCCTACACCTCTTCACTCATTTGACGATATGGCGCAAGATACAGGAGTTTCGTCGATTTTTTATAAAGACGAGAACCCACGCTTTACCTTGAAAAGTTTTAAGGCTCTTGGGGGTGCTTATGCGGTTGCAAATCTATTAATCAAGAAGCTGAAAGAAGAAGGCATTAATGCCAATTCATCAGATTTAATCTCAGGAAAATATAAAGAATTTACAACTAATCTGACCGTTTGTTGTGCAACCGATGGGAATCATGGTAGATCAGTTGCATGGGGAGCTGAGCAATTTGGATGTAAGTGTGAGATATACATTCATCGAAATGTTAGTCAAGGAAGAGAGAGGGCGATTGCAAAGTACGGTGCTATAGTTAATAGGATCAAAGGAAACTATGATGACTCGGTAAGAATTGCCGCTGAAGTTGCCGAATCAAATGGTTATACGGTTGTCTCAGATACTTCCTATGAGGGTTATACAGATATACCAAAAGATGTAATGCAGGGTTACACGGTAATGGTAGATGAGGCAATCAAGCAAATGAATGATGTGCCAACCCATGTTTTTTTACAGGGCGGCGTTGGAGGTTTCCCGGCCGCTGTGGTGTCTTTTTTACAGGAAAGTCTTGACTGTCCTCCCATTTTCATTGTTGTCGAGCCTGCTAACGCAGACTGTTTGTTTCAAAGTGCTGTCAATGGAGAACCAACAGCAGTTCACGGTGACTTAGATACAATTATGGCTGGTCTAGCCTGCGGAGAGGTTTCAGTTTTAGCATGGTCAATTCTTGAAAGCTATGTTCCTCACTTTATGTCGATTACTGATGAATCGATTCCAAAAGCAATGCAGCTTCTTGCTAATCGAGAATCCCCTATTATTGCCGGAGAGTCAGCTATTGCAGGTTTGTCAGGATTTTTAGTCGCATGCAATGATGCTAACCTTAAGTCAAAATTAATGATTAACGAAAATTCAAAAATATTATTTTTTGGAACTGAGGGCGATACTGATGAAGAAATGTATGAGCAATTAGTGGGAAAGTCATCTGAACAAATTTTAAAAAAACTCAATTGATCTAGGAGAATGTATGAATATCCCTAAAAGAGGCTTTGAAGTTAGTGAATATGAGATTAGACTTGAGAATATTCAGAGGTTGATGTTTGAAGAAAAAATGGATGCCATTTTATTAACGACTCAGGTCGATATTGAATATTACACAGGTTTTAAGTCTCAATTTTTTCAGAGTCCAACGAGACCTTGGTATGTTTTAATCCCAAGCTCAGGAAAACCTAAGGCAATTATTCCAACAATCGGAGAGTCTGGAATGAGGGATACCTGGATAGAGGATATTCAAACTTGGACCTCACCAAACCCAGAAGACGATGGAATCAGTATACTGCTCTCAACCATCAAATCACTGATGGTGAATCACAAATCATTGGGAGTTCCAAAAACCCTTGAGAGTACCTTAAGAATGCCACTTGAAGATTATGAAACCCTCATTAATAACTTACCTGGTATAGAAATTAAAGATGCAAATAAGATTATGCGCCGAGTTAGATTTGTAAAATCAAAAGCCGAAATTGATAAGATCAGACATATTTGTCAAATAACCTCACAGGGGTTTATTGACTTGGAAGGTCTTCTTCGTGCAGGCGAGACTGAGCAAGAAAACTGTCGACGATTTAAACAACACCTTTTAAAGCTTGGAGTGGATGACTCTCCCTATATCGTCTCAGGGTCTGGTCAAGAGGGTTATGGATCCATCATTATGGGCCCAACTGATAAGATTATTGAAGAAGGTGATTTGTTCATTATTGATACAGGCTCAGTGTTTGATAGTTATTACTGTGATTTTGATAGAAACTACGCCTTTGGCTCAATCAGTGACGAGGCAAAAAAAGCCTATCGGGTGGCTTATGAGGCAACCGAGGCTGGTTTTAAGGCCGCTCAGGTTGGGAACACTACCTCAGATATCTTTAATGCTATGAATGATGTTCTTCAAAAGGGTGGAGCCCTTGGAAATACGGTTGGAAGGCTTGGTCATGGACTTGGCATGCAGTTGACAGAGTGGCCTTCAAATACAGCTATCGACAATACTGTACTTGAACCTGGAGTTGTTTTGACTTTGGAGCCTGGAATGGCTTTCCTTCCTGGCAAGGAGATGGTTCACGAGGAAAATATAGTGATCACCGAAAATGGTCCTGAGTGGCTAAGCATTAGAGCAGCTGAAGAATTACCAATAATTCAATAAAAACTTTTCTGTAAGAATTTACATTTTAAGAAGTACTCTTATATAATAATGAGAATCATTATTATTTGTATTTAAAAAGTGTTAAGTGTCAGCAATTTAAAAATTTCTTTTGAAGACAATCACGTTCTAGATGGTTTTAATCTAGACCTGGATAGCGGCGATATATTTGCTTTGTTGGGAGATAGCGGGAGTGGAAAGAGTTCTGCACTAAGATTTATTGCGGGGCTTGAAAAGGCCCAACTCGGTTCAGTTGCTCTTGATGGGAATGACTTAAGTAGCGATGGCAGTCATTCAGTAAAACCCGAACTAAGAGAAATTGGCATGGTGTTTCAAGATTATTCACTTTTTCCACACATGACAGTTTTTGATAATATAAGTTTTGGGATCAATCATTTGTCTAAAAAAGAAAAAATTATAGAAGTTGAAAAGCTATTAGAATTAATTAGTCTTGAGGGAATCGAAAAAAAATATCCTCATCAACTTTCTGGAGGAGAGCAGCAAAGAGTCTCTCTTGCGAGGTCTCTTGCAACCGCTCCAAAGCTCTTGTTGCTTGATGAACCTTTCTCAAGCCTAGATAAGTCTCACCGTGATCAGCTTGTAAAAGAGGTAAGAGTTATTCTAAAAAAAGCGGGCGTAACTTCTATCTTAGTAACGCATGACGAAGCTGAAGCAAATACTTTCGCAGATAAGATTGGAAAGATTGAAAAAAAACAGTTGCTTATTTCTTGATATTGTGTATCATTCGCAAATGATAATGATTATCATTTGAATTAAAACACTAAATTTTTTTATTAAATCAAGGAAAAAGCAATGAATAAAAAGCTCTCTATAGCTCTATCATTAATGGTCTCAACACTAGCGTTGGGCTCAATAACTCAAATTCAAGCAGCAACTGACGATGTTACTGTTTATAGCTCAAGAAAAGAACATCTAATCCAACCTCTTTTTGAGCAATTCACTAAACAAACTGGTATTGAGGTTAATTACTTAACTGGAAGTGGAGGAGACCTAATAGAAAGACTAAAATTAGAGGGCGAAAATACACCGGCTGATATGTTTATGACGGTAGATGCTGGTGATTTATGGTATGCGGGAACACAAGATATTTTTCAACCGGTTGCCACAGAAGTTATTAAGAGCAACATACCCTCATATCTTAGAGATCCAAATGGATTATGGACGGGTCTATCTGTTAGAGCTAGAACAATTGTATATAGCACTGAAAGAGTAAAAGAATCTGACTTGTCAACTTATGGTGATCTAGCTTCAAGCAAATGGAATAAAAAACTTTGTCTAAGAACGAGCAAGAAGATTTATACAAAGTCTCTAGTTGCCTCTATTATTCATAATAAAGGAGTTGATGCTGCTTCAGAGATAATTGATGGCTGGGTAAACAATTTAGCTGCTGTTCCCAATGCTAAAGATTCGCATGTAATGGATGCTATACTTGCTGGTCAGTGTGATGTTGGCATAGTGAATACTTATTATTTTGGGAGACTCATTGAAAAAAATCCAGAAGCACCATTAAAACTCTTTTGGGCAAATCAGGACACTTCTGGAGTTCATGTTAATGTTTCAGGGGCTGGTATAACAAAGAATGCCTCAAATCCTGCTGGAGCAACTCAATTACTTGAATGGTTATCTTCCGCAGAGGCTCAAGCTATCTATGGTTCATTAAATAAAGAATATCCAGCAAATCAAAATATTGATTCGGATGATGTTGTTTCTTCATGGGGGGAATTTAAACAGGATCGAATGAATTTATCTATAGCTGGGGAGTTGCAGGCTGATGCAGTAAAGCTAATGCAGAGGTTAGGATACAAGTAAAGACAACACCAAAGCTTAATATTTATCCGGGGCTTTTTATTAAGTCTCGGATAATTCAATTAAAATAGAATGCATTTCTCTAAGCTTTAGTTCATGAAAGAGGCATTCATCAAATCAAATTTTTGGATAGGACTATTAGCCTTTTCTGTAGCTTTTCCAATATTCATTGTTGGCTCATCTTGGCTTTTGCCAGGAAGTGAACTCTGGTCTCACTTCGCTCAAACTCTTCTTCCAGAGCTTATTACTTCAACACTAATTTTGCTTATAGGTGTTGGAATTGGAGTAAGTGTTTTAGGAACTGTTCTTGCGTACTTGGTTGTCATGGTTGATTTTCCTGGAAGAAAATGGCTTGAATGGGCACTTTTTCTGCCATTCGGTATACCAGCATATGTTCTAGCTTTTGTATATCTTGGAGTTTTCGATTATTCAGGGTATGCTCAGGTTTGGTTAAGAGAGTATCTTGGTATCCCTGGTTTCGATATTCGTTCAGGGCACTGGGCAATAATATTAACTTTCATTCTGGTCTTCTATCCTTATGTTTATATGATGGCCAGAGCATCTTTTAAACGCCAAAAAGTTCAAATGATAGAGGCTGGGAAGATGCTAGGTGCTAAACCTATAAGGGTGTTTTGGAAAATTTCTGTTCCTCTTGCAAGGCCTGCAATTGCTGCAGGATTGCTTGTGACTCTGATGGAAACATTGGCAGATTTTGGTGTAGTTTCTCTTTTTAATTATTCTACATTTACAACTGCAATCTATTCAGCTTGGGGGGATTTTCGCTCTATTGAAGTTGCAGCACAATTAGCTTCTTTGCTTGTTCTTGTATCTTTTTTTCTTATTTATTTTGAAAGAAAAGCAAGGGGGAAAGCTAAATATTACTCTTCAGATGTTTCACATCTTAAGGCTTACAATGCAAAAGGTATAGCTGGTTGGACCATCTTTTTCTTTGTTTTTAGCGTATTTATGCTCTCTTTTGCCATGCCATTGCTTCAAATTCTGATTTGGACTTCAGAAGTATTTTCTGTTGAATGGAGTAAGCGATATATTAATTATTTTTCTTCCAGCGGTATTTTGACATTCCTTGCTACCGTTTTAACAGTTGCTGTAGCAACTATACTTGCATTACCTAGTCGTCGTAAATCAAATAGTAAAACTTTACAAATATTAATTAGGTTTTCTACACTTGGGTATGCTCTTCCTGGTTCTGTAATGGCTGTTGGATTGCTCTACGGTGTTCAAAATATCTCATTAATCAGTATTCATTTTGGTGGTTCATCAATCAATCATATTTTATTTGGATCTGTAGCTTTACTTCTCTTTGCTTATGTCTCAAGGTTTTTAGCTATTGCATTTAATTCGAGTAGTGCCTCTAGTGAGCAAATAAAACCAGTTTATGAACATAGTGCTCGACTGCTTGGAGCATCACGATGGCGCTTAATCAAAGAGGTATATTTCCCTATGATGTTGCCAGGTATTTTGGCTGGAGGTTTATTAGTGGCTGTTGATGTAATGAAGGAGTTGCCAGCAACATACTTATTGAGACCTTTTGGATGGGATACTCTAGCAATAAGGGTTTTTGAATTAAGTTCTGAGGGTCTATATGAAAGAGCGGCCATTCCTGCTCTCATGATGGTCATTTTTGGTGCAGTTATAATGCTTTTGTTCAATAAGCTCGATCAAGAAAAGTTCTAGTTATTTTTGAATCTTTAAAACAGAATAGTTATTTCATGGTTTAGGTAAAATCTTTTTTATATCAATTCTTAATGAATTTTATTATGGGGAGTCTTTTGCATAGAATCAAGGGTGTTAAGTCTTCTTCAATATCGTCTGGAATTAAAGGCAATAATTCATTAGATTTATCTCTTATTTCTCTTATTGAAGGTTCCAGCACTGCTGCAGTTTTTACTAAAAATATTTTTTGTGCAGCTCCCGTTTTAGTTGCAAAAAACCACTTAAAATCTAACGTCGAGGCGCTTCTGATTAATAGTGGTAATGCTAATGCTGGAACAGGAAAAAAGGGTTTAGAACATAGTTTTAAGTCTTGCGAGATTGTAGCTAAAGAGCTTAGTATAGACCCTGAGCAGGTTCTCCCATTTTCAACTGGAGTAATAGGTGAATTGCTTCCCATTAAGCCTTTCGAAAACCATTCAAATCGTCTTGTTGACTCTCTCAAGGATGATGGTTTGAATGAAGTTGCAAGAGGAATTTTAACTACCGATTTGGTAGAAAAGTGCTGTTCATTATCATTTGAGTTTGATGGGGAAATGGTTAATCTCTCTGGAATAGCAAAAGGCCCTGGAATGATTAGGCCTGATATGGCGACAATGCTAAGTTTTATAGTTTCTGATATTGGTGCTTCTCAGGAAGAATTACAACATTGTCTCAATATTGCTGTAAACCAATCATTCAATCGTATTACAGTCGATGGAGATACATCTACGAATGATGCCTGTACCGTCAGCGCTACCAACCAATCTGGCATTCTTTATTCTCAGTGCAAAGAGGAATTTCAAAATGCATTGAATGAGATCACTAAAAATCTTGCTCAAATGATTGTTAGAGATGGAGAGGGAGCTACAAAATTTGTTGAAGTGAGAGTTAGTGGATTGGAGTCAAGTGAGGACTGTCTAGAGGTAGCTTACACAGTTGCTCACTCACCTCTAGTTAAGACAGCGTTATTTGCGAGTGACGCTAACTGGGGCAGAATCCTTGCTGCAGTTGGACGAGCTAATGTTCAAGGGATTACTTTTGAAAAAATCAATATTTCTTTGAACGATGTTCAAATCATCTCATCAGGAGAAATTAGTGAGCAATACTCAGAGCAAGCTGGCAGTCATGAAATGAAAAAATCTGATATTACAATTCAGATTAACCTGGGAAGTTTTAAAACGACTGAGAGTGTCTGGACCACAGATCTTTCTTATGATTATGTAAAGATCAATGCTGAATACAGAAGCTAAGTATCATAAATATTCATCAGACTTAGTATTATCAATAATATACTGTTTGAATCGCTTAGCGATTGGAGATAATTCTGCGTCAGCATGATGCACTATGTACCATTCTCGAATTATTGGGAATGGATCAACATTAAGCTGCCGAATGATTTTGTTTTTGAGCTGAAGGCCCACAGAATTCATGGAGACAAATCCGATTCCAAGTCCAGCTTGAACGGCTTCAACGATTGCCTCATTGGAGTTAATTTGAATATCTGAATTGAAATTTAATCCAGTAAACCTTTCAATCGTAATTCTGGTTCCAGACCCAACTTCTCTAGTCAGTAAAGTTTCCTTTGATAAATCCTTAATGGTTACCTTTTTTTTATTAAGAAGATTATTTTGAGGGTGCGCAATAGCTATCAATGGATTTTTCATAAATGCATTAGAAATCAAGGGAATATCCTTGGGCGGCTCACCCATAATCACTAGATCAGCATTTTTCTTTTTTAAATTATCAAGAAGAGCGATTCGATTAGTTACATCAATATTAAAAGTCATCTTTGGAAATTCTTTTTTGAATTTTGAAAGTAATACACTGGTAAAAGAATTTGCTGTTGTGGCAACAGCTATCTGGAGATGTCCTGAATCAGGATTAAGTATCTGGTTTATTTCAAGTTTTGAGTTCTCAAGCCTGTTAATGGTCTCAAGTGCCGTCTGATAGATTTTTTTTCCTACAAAAGTGGGGCTTATTTTTTTTCCGTTGATATCAAATAATTTGGCGCCAATATTTTGCTGCAACTGATGAACTTGCATATAGACTGCGGGCTGAGTGACATGGAGTTCTTTGCTAGCGCTTGTAAAACCTCCAAGCCTTATTACGGCTTCAAAACTATAAAGCTGTTTGAGAGTGTAATTAATCATAATTAAATATAATGATTATATAAATAAATATTATTTTACATTATATATATCGACACCTATAATGACTTTATTTTTTACAAATAGATAGGGGAATATAGAATGGCAACGAAAGGTTATGATGCGGGAGTAAAAGAATATAGAGATAATTCAGGAAGGCTTTGGAAAACTGATGTTGATGATGTAGGATTTTTTGTAGTAATTAAATTAAGAGATGATATAGAAAAAGCCAAAGAAATTAATAGAGGCATTAACTGATCTTGATCATTATAAGGGCAGGGCATACAGAATTGAAGATGTGCCGGGTTCAGACGATGCAATCTATGCTTTTATTGCTTATCCGATTGATTTGTTTGAAGAGGGTTCGATTGTAAATGTACTCACTTCGCTAGTTGGAAACGTATTTGGTTTTAAAGCTCTCAGAGCTCTTAGATTGGAGGATATTCGTTTTCCAATAGCGTATGTCATGACATGCGGCGGACCCCCTAATGGTATTCAGGTTGAAAGAGATAAAATGAATAAATATGGCAGACCTTTATTGGGCTGCACTATCAAGCCGAAGCTTGGCTTATCTGCAAAGAATTATGGAAGGGCATGTTATGAAGGGCTTAGAGGAGGCTTGGACTTCACAAAGGACGATGAGAATGTTAACTCTCAGCCATTTATGCGCTGGAGAGATCGATTCGGTTTTGTACAGGATGCTATTGAGAGGGCTGAAAAAGAAACAGGAGAGCGCAAAGGTCACTATCTAAACGTTACTGCAGCTACTCCAGAAGAAATGTATAAACGAGCAGAGTATGCAAAGGAGCTAGGTACTCCCATTATCATGCATGATTTCTTTACAGCCGGCTTTACGGCAAATACTGGGCTAGCAAATTGGTGTCGTGATAACGGCTTATTGCTTCACATCCATAGAGCAATGCATGCGGTAGTTGATAGGAACCCGAATCATGGTATTCATTTTAGAGTTTTAGCAAAATGCCTGCGCCTTTCAGGAGGAGATCACTTACATTCTGGAACTGTTGTTGGAAAGCTCGAAGGTGATCGTGATTCTACCCTAGGTTGGATTGATTGTATGCGTGACAGTTTTATTAAAGAGGACCGCTCTAGAGGAATTTTCTTTGACCAGGATTTTGGATCAATGCCAGGTATGTTTCCTGTTGCTTCTGGTGGAATTCATGTATGGCATATGCCAGCGCTCGTAAATATTTTTGGTGATAATTCTATTCTTCAGTTTGGCGGTGGAACGCTTGGTCATCCATGGGGCAATGCAGCTGGCGCAGCAGCCAATAGAGTTGCTGTAGAGGCATGTGTGGAGGCTCGAAACGCTGGCAGAGAATTAGAAAAAGAATCTAAGGAGATTCTTACGAATGCAGCAAAACACTCTCCAGAACTTAAGGTTGCTATGGAGACCTGGAAAGAGATTAAGTTTGAGTTTGATACGGTAGATAAACTAGATATACAGCATAAATAAAACTATTGATTTAAGATTAAAAATTAAAAGGAAAAAAAATATGAGTAAAGTTCAAGATTATCCGTCACGTCTAAGTGACAACGCTAGCAGAAAGTTTGAAACTTTTTCTTACTTGCCTGCAATGAACGATAAACAAATTCGTGAGCAAGTTCAGTATATTGTTGATCAGGGATACAACCCAGGAGTCGAGCATACAGAAGTTGAGAATGCGACTGCAAACTATTGGTATATGTGGAAGCTTCCCATGTTCGGTGAAACAGATGTTGATACTATTTTGGCTGAATGTAAAGCATGTCATGATGCTAATCCTGATAATCATGTCCGTTTAATTGGATACGATAACTATGCTCAGTCTCAAGGTGCATCAATGGTTATTTACAGAGGCAAAGGATTTAAATAATCAAGTAAAATCATGTTAGCTTGATTGGATAAACCCCTGTCTTGACACAGGGGTTTTTTTTCAAAAGGAATGCAAAATGAATGAATTAGATCAATACAAAATTGCTGAAGAGCCTTTCTATCAGCCGCAAGAAGATGAAATCGAGATGTATACGGCAGCTTACATGAACCGGATGCCAGTGATGCTAAAAGGACCAACAGGTTGTGGTAAATCTAGGTTCGTTGAGTATATGGCTTATAAATTAGACAGACCATTAATAAC
>LURN01000015.1 GCA_001628405.1 Candidatus Thioglobus sp. REDSEA-S12_B1
ATATTTATGTAATAAGCAAAGTTCATGAATTTACTAGATTTTCAAGTAGGGATAGAACACCCATTTTTTTTAATTGCTGGTCCATGTGTTATCGAGTCAGAAGCCTTGGCAATTGAGAGTGCGAGCTATCTAAAAAAAGTTTGTGGAGAGCTTAATATTAATTTTATCTATAAGTCATCTTTTGATAAGGCAAATCGAACCAGTGCAGAGAGTTTTCGTGGCTTGGGAATAGAGGAGGGTCTTCGAATACTCGAAAAAGTTAAATCTGAAGTCGATGTTGCAGTTTTAACAGATGTTCATGAAGATACGCCCTTAAATGAAGTGAGTTCAGTAGTTGACGTCCTTCAAACTCCAGCTTTTCTTGTAAGACAAACCAATTTTATTCAAAATGTTTGTAGCCAAGGATTACCTGTGAATATCAAAAAAGGTCAATTCCAGGCTCCGTGGGATATGGAGAATGTTGTTGAAAAGGCTAGGGCGACTGGTAACCAGCAAATTATGATTTGTGACAGAGGTACTTCATTTGGTTACAACACATTGGTTTCAGATATGAGAGGCCTATCTAGCATGAGAACAACGAATTGCCCCATAGTTTTTGATGCGACCCACTCAGTTCAGCAACCCGGAGGCCAAGGCAAATCATCTGGCGGTCAAAGAGAGATGGTTCCTGTTTTGGCACGATCAGCTGTGGCAGCCGGAGTTTCAGGGGTTTTCATGGAAACTCATCCAAACCCAGATCAGGCAAAGAGTGATGGCCAAAACTCTATGCCTATGAACCTAATGTTTACCCTACTTGAAACTCTCAAAGAGATTGATGTAGTGACTAAAAAAAATAACTTATTAGAGGACTCTATCAATGACTAGAATTGCCATCAATGGTTCAAAAGGAAAAATGGGTCAAGCACTCAAAGAGGCAGTTAATGCTAACTCAAAAGTTGAGTATGGTGCTGGCTTTGATAAAGGTGATAGCCTCAAAGATTCTTTAGATGACTTCGATGTACTAATTGATTTTTCTAGGCCTGAAGCTTCACTAAATGCCTTGTCTACTTGTAAAGAATCTGCTAAAGCTATGGTTATTGGTACAACGGGTTTCAGTGATAGTGAGTTAAATCTCATAAATCAAGCCTCAAAGGAAATTCCAATTGTGTTTGCACCAAATATGAGTGTTGGAGTGAACCTGACACTTAAAATTCTTGAGACATCGGCAAAAGTTATTGGGCCTGATTCTAGTATTGAAATCATTGAGGCTCATCACCGTTATAAAGTTGATTCACCCTCTGGTACTGCTCTTAAGATGGGAGAGGTTGTAGCAAATGCACTCGGAAGGGATTTGTCTAAATGTGCCATATATGGTCGAGAAGGCATAGAGGAGCCTAGAGATCAAAATACAATCGGGTTTTCATCAATTCGAGGTGGTGATGTAGTGGGCGAACATACTGTAGCCTTCTTTATGGACGGAGAAAGAGTTGAAATTACTCACAAGGCATCTTCAAGAATGATTTATGCCAATGGTGCTGTAAGAGCCGCGCACTGGTTGATTGATAAACCCAGTGGACTCTATTCGATGCAAGATGTATTGGAGCTTTAGGAAAAGATTATGCTGTATGCCATTATTTCTCAGGATGTAGAGGATAGTTTAGAAAAAAGAAAGGGCGCGAGACCAGATCATATTGCTAGACTTAATGAGCTTAAAAACCAAGGAAGACTCATTTTGGCTGGACCTCATCCTGCAATTGATGTCTCAGATCCTGGAGACGCAGGTTTTTCTGGATCTCTTGTTGTTGCAGAGTTTGAGGATCTTCATGAGGCTAGAAATTGGGCAGACGCCGACCCATATGTTTCAGCGGGAGTATATTCAAGCGTTATCGTAAAACCCTTCAACAAGGTTTTGCCCTAAAGTTCACAATTGTTTTTGTTTTTCATGGATAATTCGTCCCCTAATCAAATAAGGGATTTTTTTCTTTTCTAAATAATGATTACAGTCAAGAATTTATCAAAACATTTCGGCGGAATTAAAGCTGTTGATGATGTAGATTTGCACATTGATAAAGGTTCAATTACCGGCCTAGTAGGTCCAAATGGTGCAGGTAAGACAACAATGTTCAACCTTATTGCTGGGCTATATCAGCCAACAGAGGGTGAAATCATTCTTGATGGTGAAGATGTAACTGAGCTTACATCGCATCAGCTTTTTCACAAAGGTCTTCTGAGAACATTTCAAATTGCTCATGAATTTCCAACACTCAGTGTTCTAGAGAACCTCATGATGGTTCCCGCTAACCAGCTTGGTGAAAGTCTCATGAATACCTGGCTAAAACGCAAACAAATTCGTGAAGAGGAAAGGGTGCTTCAAGCTAAGGCTGAAGAAGTTGTAGATTTTTTGAGCATAAGCCATTTAAAAAATGAAAGGGCTGGAAATTTGTCAGGTGGTCAGAAAAAATTATTAGAGTTAGCAAGAACCATGATGGTTGATGCAAAAGTTGTTCTCTTGGACGAAGTGGGGGCTGGAGTTAATAGGACACTACTTAAGCAGATTGGTGATGCCATTTTGAGACTTAATGAAGAGAGAGGTTATACCTTTTGTATGATTGAGCACGATATGGATTTCATCTCAAGACTATGTAATCCAGTCGTTGTTCTTGCTGAAGGTCAAATATTGACCAGCGGCACTCCTGAAGAGATAAAAAATAGTGACGCTGTAATTGAAGCATACTTAGGAAAAGGCGTTAAAACTGAGGCTACTAACTGATGGCATATCTTGAAGGAAATAATTTAGTCGCTTCATACGGTGTGGAAAATCAACTGTTATGAGAGTTTTGCTTGGAATGTTAGAGGCAACGTCTGGCTCTGTAACATTGGATGGCAATGATATTTCAATGCTTTCAACTCAGGATAGGATTGCGCATGGATTAGCATTTGTTCCTCAAACTAAAAATGTTTTTCCATCAATGACTGTAGAAGAGAATCTTCAAATGGGCGGTTTCATTAGAAATGATGATATTAGCAAAACAATTGATGAGGTCTACGATTTATTTCCAATTCTTCATGAAAAAAGAAAACAGTTAGCTGAACAGTTGTCTGGCGGACAAAGGCAACAGGTTGCCTTTGGAAGAGCGATGATGACAAAACCATCGGTTATGCTGCTTGATGAGCCAACAGCAGGTGTTTCGCCGATTGTAATGGATGAGATTTTTTCAAATATTCTAGATGTAAGAAATGCTGGAATGGCTGTTCTCATGGTGGAGCAGAATGCTCAACAAGCCTTAAACATTGCAGACAAGGGTTTCGTTTTAGTATCAGGTCGAAATGAGCATACTGGAACTGGAAAAGAGCTGATCAATGATCGTGAAGTTCGAAAGAAGTTTTTGGGAGGTTAAATGTCAGACTCTATTGATATTATTAATGCCCTAGCCTTATTGACAAACTTTGTTATTCTTCCAGGATTATCATATGGATCTCAACTGGCACTTGGGGCTTTAGCTGTAACTCTAGTCTATTCAATCCTAAGGTTTTCAAATTTTGCTCAAGGTGACAGCATGGCTTTTGGGACGATGCTTGTTATATTCTTGAGTGGCTATATGATTAATCAGGGGTGGACCATTAGTGGAGTCCCAACTGCACTTTTAGCTATTCCAATAGCAATTATTGGAATGTCAATTTACTTACTATTAATGGATCGATTGGTTTACAAGCACTATCGAGGAATTAAGATTAAGCAGAGCATTGTGGGGATTACTGCATCGATTGGAGTAATGTTCATTACAGGAGGTATTGTTAGGTTTTTCCTTGGCGCCTCTGCCCAACGTTTTGGTGATGGAGAGAGATTTATCTTTTCTGTAAGAGAGTTCAAAGCATTTACTGGACTTCAACAGGGTATTGCACTCAAAACATCGCAATTTTTAACAATTACCCTAGCTATTTTACTTGTTGCTTTTTTATTTTATTTTTTGCAAAAAACTAAAACTGGTAAAGCTATGCGTGCTTATTCAGATAATAAAGAGTTGGCTCTTCTCTCTGGGATTGATCCAGATAGAGTAGTCCGTATAACCTGGTTATTGGTTGCTCTTTTGACGACGATTGCAGGAACACTATATGGATTAGATAAGGGGTTTGCTCCTCAGCAATATCACCTTCTGCTGCTACCAATATTTGCTTCAGTTATTGTTGGCGGTATCGGTTCTCCTCTTGGTGCAATTGCAGGCGCTTTTTTAGTTGCATTCTCTGAAATATTGCTGACATATGCTTACAAGAAGTTCTTAATTTATTTATTACCACTATCAATGCATCCTAGTTCTCTGGTTCAGCTTATTGGTACAGAATATAAATATGCGATCTCTTTTGTAATTTTGGTCATTGTTCTATTAATAAGACCTACCGGAATATTTAAAGGCAAGGTGATAGTTGATGAATAATATAAAGACTATTTGGGAGGCTAATAAAGCCATAGTGAGCTTTACAATAATGGGCCTTATTCTTTTATTTGTTGGCATGAATCAATCATGGGCACTTGCGCTTGGAATTTTTAATATGTCATTAATATCAGCCATTATGGCTCTTGGTGTCAATATTCAGTGGGGTTATGCAGGCTTATTTAATGTGGGCATTATGGGCTTTGCTGCTCTTGGTGGCGTTAGTGTGGTGTTAATCGCTCAGCAGCCTGTTACTGAGGCTATAGATGCTGGTGGAATGAAGATGTTTTTCGCCTTGATCATGGGAGCTATTACTATTATCGGTGGAATATTCCTTAATAGGTTTGGAGTAAATAAATGGCTTACAGCATTATTAGTAATTATTGGTTATTTAATAACCAGATATTACTTCTCTGAAGCTGCTGAATTAATTGAGGCTGTTGATCCAGCAATAACAGGTTATCTAGGTGGGTTTGGACTTCCTGTTGCTTTTTCATGGATAGTTGGTGGTTTGGCAGCCGCCGGTGCTGCATGGTGGATTGGGAAGATTACACTGGGATTAAGGACGGATTATCTCGCTATTGCGACCTTAGGTATTTCTGAAATTATTCTCTATGTAATCAAAAATGAAGACTGGTTTGTTCGTGGCCTTAAAAATGTTTTTGGTCTTCCAAGACCTGTTCCTTATGAAGTAGATATGCAGCAGTCTGATTGGTTTCAGAGTTTGATTGCTTGGCTACATAAATCAGAACTTCAATTACTGACTCAATCGGAACAAGTTGAAAGACTGGGTGATTATGTGAGAGAGGCCGCTGTCGTTTTTGTCAAACTTTGCTATTCAGGCCTTTTTATAGCTATTTTAGGGGCTTTTATAATACTTTCAAATCTTGCTTTAAATTCTCCTTGGGGTAGAAAAGTAAGGGCGATTAGAGACAATGAAGTTGCTGCCTCGGCAATGGGTAAAAATATTAAGCGCCAGCATCTTCAAATCTTTGTTATTGGGTCAGGAATAGTTGGTGTTGCAGGGGCTTTGTTGGTGACCTATGATGGAATCTTCATTCCTACAGCTTATCAGCCTTTAAGATTTACTTTCTTGATATGGGTCATGGTTATTCTTGGAGGCTCAGGAAATAATTTGGGCTCTGTTTTGGGTGCTTTTATCATTTGGTTTATATGGATTCAGTCTGGACCAATGGGTCTGTGGGTAGTTGAAATGCTTGGTAACAATATGCAGGATGGAGGTGCGTTGCTTGAATTTATTGAGGAACGTGTACACTACCTAAGACTAGTCTTTATGGGAACTATATTGCTATTGATTATGAGATTTTCTCCTGGTGGAATTCTTCCTGAAAAAAATAAAGAACTTTGATTTTCCCAAATTAGAGGCTTTTGATTGGTAGCAAGTGAATTAAATTTTCAAATATTTTTAACACAAACTACAGGAAACTGTTTATCATTACTCTGAATCCCTTTGGAAATGCGTCTTAATACGATATTAAGCGTAGGGAATCTTTTTTTTATACTAGGAGACAAAATGAAAAGTTATTTAAAGACAACAGCTGGCGTAATATTGTCAGCAACTATGGCAACAGCCTCTTATGGTGCGACTGTCAACGTTGGCGAGCTTCAAGGATTCACTGGTCCTCTTGAATCTATGATTGGTCCAATGTCAGGTGGTGCAAATCTGGCTGTAACTGAAGCAAACGCTTCTGGAGCATACCTTCAAGGAACAATCAACGTAGTTCAAGGTGACTCAGTATGTATTGACGCAGCGGTTGCAATAGCACAAGCTGAAAAAATGGTAAATGATGATAATGTTATGGCTATTATGGGTCCAAACTGTTCTGGTAACACTGGTGCGGTCATTACTAACGTATTAGTACCAAATGGAGTTGTTTCAATTTCGCCATCAGCAACTTCACCTGCCCTTACAACACTTGAAGATGGCGGTTGGTTCTTCAGAACTGCACCTTCAGATGCTAGACAAGGCCCAGTTCTTGCAAGTATTGCAATAGCAAGAGGACAGACTGATATGGCTGTAACTCATTCAAACAGTGACTATGGTAAAGGTTTAGCTGATGCATTTGTTACTGCATATGAAGCTATGGGTGGAACAGTAACAGTATTGGCAGGACACGACGACGATAAAGCAGACTATTCTGCTGACGTAGCGGCACTATCTGCAGGTGGTTCAGCCACTCTAGCTGTTTTAGGTTATGCAGATACTGGCGGTAGAGGAATTATCGCTGCTTCAGAAGATACAGGTGCTTTCAGCGACTATGTATTTGGTGACGGTATGATTAGTGATGTAACATCTAGTGCTGTTGCTGATGGATCATGGGGTACATTGCCATCTCCAGATGCTGCACTTGGTGCTAACTGGTTGGCTGTTGCAGAAGCTGGCGGTGTTGATGGTTCTGGAGTGTTTTCAGCTGAATCTTATGATGCTATGGCTCTAATTATCTTAGCTTCACAGGCTGCACGTTCTACTGACAGAGCTGCTATCCAGGCACAAGTAATGAATGTTGCTAATGCTCCTGGTAATCAGTGTCATGCAGGTAAATTAGGTGAGTGCTTGAAATGGATTTCAGGTGGCTTACCTGTGGACTATGTTGGAGCTACTGGTGTTGAATTAGATGCAGGTGGTACAGCTAATGGTTCATACGCTGAGCGCGAAGTTATTGGTGGCGCATTTACTGATGTAAAAATCCATAAGTAATAAGCTCTAAAGATCTACTAAAAGCCCATCTATTTGATGGGCTTTTTTTTGTTTACAATAAAAACCAATTAGGAATTTAGAAAATTTTTTCCATTGATACTATAATAGAACTAGAGACACAATTTTATAGGTGTAAAAATGAATAATAATGAAGTTATAGAGAGCATCAAAAAAGCTTTTAAATTAACTATAGAAAAGCTTGATAACCATTACATGTTTTATCTTAATGAAATGGTTACTCCTAAGCTTATTACTCTGTTTTATTGGATACTTTTATTTGCCTTTATTACTAAAGGACTTGGAGATATGTTCCTTGAAGGGGATTTTTGGAGAGGCCTAGTCTGGGTTGTTGGAGGCTCCTTAGCATCAAGAGTTGCTTGTGAAATGGTCGTTATCTTATTTAGAATTAATGAGAATTTGAATGAGATCAATGAAAAAACATCAGAAAATGACGCTTTGAGTCATACTAGCTTCGAAAAAGATTACTACAAACATTAAAAACTATCTAAGACTATTTAGTCTACAATAAAGTTTTTTCTTTCTTTTTAGATTTATGAATAAAGGTATTCTGCTTGCCCTTTCAGGCTACCTTATGTGGGGCTGCTTTCCTATCTATTGGGCATTGCTTAACCACGTCAATCCCTCGGAAGTTCTCATTCATAGGATGTTATGGTCTGTTCCTGTATTATTTTTCCTAGTCCATACCAAGCCTTCTTGGAAAATAAATTTTAAGGAATCGCTTTCGTCTAAAAAAGAACTTGGTTTTTTATTCATTACAGCGATTCTAATAACCATTAATTGGGGTGGCTACATTCTAGCTGTCAACTTAGGGCGAGTCGTAGAGGCCTCTATGGGCTATTTTTTATCGCCGGTAATTAATATGATTGGCGGCTATATTTTCTTCCATGAAAGAATCTCAAAGTTGAAGCAATTGGCTGTACTTTTTGCTACAGTAGGCGCACTCTACTATGTTTTCAGTGGAGACTCAATTCCATGGCTAGGGTTTTTGGTAGGTTTTACCTTTTCAGCTTATGGTATCGCGAGAAAAGCAATGGCTTCATCAGCGGTTCCTGGGTTGTACATTGAGACGCTCATTCTGCTCCCATTGATCTTAATTTTTTCTACATGGTTTTATTTAAACTTCGATTTTGCATTTTTAAATTTAAATTTTTCTACTGATGTTTTGTTGTTTATGGCTGGTGCAGTTACAGTTGTTCCTTTAGCTTTATTTAATGCTGGCGCTAAGCTACTCCCTATGACAACGGTTGGCATTCTATTCTTAATTACACCATCAATACAGTTTCTTGTTGGCTATTATCTTCAAAATGAAGCTGTCAACTCCCACCAATTGTTAGGATTTATTGGAGTATGGGCTGGTCTTCTTATGTATAGTTACGCACTAATAAAGGAAAAATAATCCTTATCAAATTAAAATTTCTTTGTCTTCAAGGATTTAGTTATGAAAAATACAAAAAGAATGATCTCAACCATCTATGAATCATTGCATGCTAAGGATTTAGATGAGTTAGAGGATGTATACAAGAATTGGGCTTCAGACTATGATAATGATGTTATTAATTTAGCCGGATATGTCGGTCATTTAATCACTTCAGACCTTCTTTTAAAATACCTTAATAATGCTGAAGCAAAAGTACTGGATGCAGGATGTGGTACTGGCTTGGTTGGTGAAGTACTCTTTAAAAACAATTTTCATAATATAGAAGGGGTTGATTTTTCTCAAGAAATGCTAGATATTGCTAAACAAAAACAGATTTATAAATCATTAAAATTAGTGGATCTGACAAAAAAATTAGATTACGAAGATGATTTTTTTGATGCTGTCATTTGTGCAGGAACATTTACCTGTGGTCATGTGGGCCCAGAGGCTCTTTATGAGATGGTAAGAATTACTAAGGAAGGAGGTTTGATATGCTTTACTGTCAGAAAACAGGAGTGGGAGGCTTCACCTTATATCCGAATCATAAATGATATAGAGAAAACTGACTCATGGATTAAGCTCGAGCATAATACATGTGATTACAACGTGAAAGAGGGTGTCAGTTGTCAGCTATGCCTATATCAAGTCAATTAAATCATTTAGAATGTTGTCAAATTCCCAAAATCAAAGCAAGGCCTATCTTTATGCAGGGGTTGCTATATTTTTTTGGTCTACAGTTGCAAGCGCTTTTAAACTCTCTTTGGAATATTTAGAGCCTATTCAATTAGTCCTGTATTCAACTTTATTTTCTATTTTTATTTTATTTATTCTTCTTTTATATCAAGGAAAGCTTGATTTAATAAAAAGTGTTTCAAAAAGTGATTTAAAAAAATATGCATTTCTTGGATTCTTGAATCCTTGTCTCTACTACATCATATTGTTTAAGGCATATGATGCTTTGCCAGCACAGGAGGCTATGGTCATTAACTTTAGCTGGCCGGTTATGCTTGTTATTCTCTCTATACCGATTCTCAAACAATCAATAGACTTTAAATCATTTTTATCGATTATTGTTTGTTATTTAGGAGTTGTAGTTATTGCTACTAATGGAGATCTTTTCTCAATGAAATTTGTAAACCCATTTGGGGTTTTTTTGATGCTAATTAGTACAGTTATCTGGTCTTTGTTTTGGTTATTTAATACAAAGAATTCTAATGATAGTGTAGTGAGTTTATTTCTTATTTTTCTGTTTAGTTTTCCATTTATTTTGGCATTCGTATTTCTCACTAATTCATTCGTTATTCCCTCATTCAAAGGTTTAATTGGGTCGATTTATATTGGATTTTTTGAAATGGGAATCAGCTTAGTTTTATGGCAATCAGCATTAAAAATTTCAACAACAGTCTCCCGAGTAGCTAGCTTGGTCTTTATTACTCCATTCATGTCTCTAGTGGTTCTATATTTTGTCTTAGGTGAGAGGATTCTATTGTCAACTTTCTTTGGACTTGTTCTGATATGTACTGGATTAATATTGCAGAAATACTATACAAACAAAGCAATAAAAGATTCTTCATAAAAGAGAAACACTCAAGATCTAGTATATAATTCGTACATTTTTAAATCTAGGAGTGATAATGTCTTATCTAACTAAACTTAAAGGTTCGCCTGCACCAGTTCCTCCTAGACCACCCTTAAAAGAATTAGGTTTTATTTCTTTTGGTGCTTTTCTTGCAGCATGTGTGATTGGGTATTTGGCATATGCTACTAACCAGCCAATTATTATGGGTCCCAGAAATGTCATCATAGGTCATCTAGTTACTACACTTATTGGGCTTGTCTTCTACCATTTAGTGAGTTCTGATTGGTGGAGTATGGCCTTAGCATTGGCTTTTGCAATTGCCGCTATGCAATACTTGCGCGTTCCTCATCCTCCTGCAGGCTCCAATCCTTTTATAGTTTTTTTACTTGGATCGCAATGGGATTTTTTATGGATGCCCGCTCTTATTGGTTCAGTATTAATCGTACTAGTGGCGCTCTTTTATAACAATTTATCTAATGATCGAAGTTATCCAAAGTATTGGTAATCTTAAATTATGCTACAAGCAGATGGAAAATCTAGCCTTGGAGCTCTCTGATAAAGCTTCGAGTGGTCACCATATCCAATGCCACATATAAATAGAGACTTGTATCGCCCATCAGGGTAGAATTCCTGATCAAGTATTTCCTTGTTGAATCCGAGCATTGGGCAGCAGTCTAGCCCAATAGATCGTGATGCCATAATAAAGTATGCGCCCTGAAGAGTAGAATTAAATTGAGCAGTATTTAAAATCTTCTTTTCTTTTCCTATGAAGCTTGATTTGGCATCATTATGAGGTGAAAGGATAGGCAATGATTCATAAAATTCTGTGTCATAGTTAATAATAGCTACGCAAGGCGCATCCATTGCTTTTTCAATATTTCCACTATCCAAAGCAGGTTTCAATCTATTTTTAGATTCCTGACTCTTTAAAAAAGTAAACCTAGCTGGACAACAATTACCTGAGGTAGGTGCAAATTTTAATAAATTATAGATTTGATTTATTTGATCATTTGATATGTCTTTATTAAGCCAAGCTTTATGACTTCTGGCTTCAGTAAAAAGAGTTTCGAGGCTTGCATTTGATAGCATATTTTTTCCCTATATTTATATGTTCTATAATTATAAGTTCTAATGGAATTTCTTTATATTAGTTTTTGAAAGATATAAAATCAACTTATGGAAGATTGTATTTTTTGTTCAATAATTAAAGGTGACATACCTGCCAAAATACTCTACTCAGATGAGAGTGTATTGGCATTTAGGGATGTCAATGCTCAAGCACCAGAGCACTTTCTAGTCATCCCAAAAGAGCACATTGCAACGGCTAACGATGCCACTGACGAGGCAATAATGGGTAAGCTAATGATTACTGCTGCAAATGTTGCTAAAGAGCTCGGGTTTGCAGAGCAGGGTTACAGATTAGTAATGAATTGTAATTCTGATGGCGGTCAGACTGTTTCCCATATACATTTGCATTGTCTTGGAGGAAGGCAAATGACCTGGCCACCAGGTTAACTTGGCCCAGAATTGAAAGAATTAATCTTAACTTTCTAAGCAGTTCATTTAAAATATAGTTCATTCAAAATTATTTTGAATTCTTAATTTATTTTTTATCTAGGAAAAGAATGAGCCAAAACGGCATCGAGCAACAAAGCGTTGGGGAATATAGTGAGCGCGCTTACCTTGATTACTCAATGTACGTCATTCTCGATCGCGCACTTCCTTTTGTTGGAGACGGCCTTAAACCAGTTCAAAGAAGAATCATTTATGCAATGAGTGAGCTTGGACTCAAGTCAACTGCAAAATTCAAAAAATCTGCTAGAACTGTAGGAGATGTCTTAGGAAAGTTTCATCCTCATGGTGACAGTGCTTGCTATGAAGCGATGGTTTTAATGGCACAACCTTTTTCTTATAGATATCCATTCATCGACGGACAAGGTAATTGGGGTGCACCAGATGATCCAAAGTCTTTCGCTGCAATGCGTTACACTGAGTCAAAGCTATCACCTTATGCAGATTTACTATTAAGTGAAATTAATCAAGGAACAGTTGACTGGATAGATAATTTTGATGGAACAATCAAAGAGCCTCAGCAGTTGCCAGCGCAAGTTCCAAATCTTTTGCTTAATGGAACTTCAGGAATTGCTGTTGGAATGGCAACAGATATGCCACCTCACAACCTCATAGAGGTGATCAGTGCATGCATTCAACTCCTAGAAAAGCCGTCTACTGATCTGGAGAGTTTATTAAATATTCTGCCTGCGCCTGACTATCCAACGAATGCTCTTATAGTTAGTTCAAAAGAAGAGCTGTATCAGATGTATGAGACAGGAAATGGGTCTGTAAAAATGAGGGCAAGTTACGTTAAAGAGGATGGCGAAATTATAATTGAGGCTCTGCCTTATCAAACTTCGGGGGCAAAAGTCATCGCTCAAATTGCAACTCAGATGAGAAATAAAAAGCTCCCATTAGTTGACGATCTAAGAGATGAATCAGATCATGAAAATCCGACTCGAATCGTCATTGTTCCAAGGTCTAATCGAGTAGATTGCGATCAATTAATGCTTCACTTATTCGCAACGACAGATCTTGAGAAAAATTATCGAGTCAATATGAATGTTATTGGACTGGATGGAAGGCCTCAAGTGAAGCCGCTTATTCCTTTACTCAAAGAATGGCTTCAATTCAGAATGCAAGTCGTTGTCAAAAGACTTAACTCTAGATTAACTAAAATTATTGATAGATTGCATATTTTAGATGGACTTCTTATTGCCTATCTCAATATTGATGAGGTGATTGCAATTATTAGAAGTGAAGAAAAACCTAAACCTGTTCTAATCAAAAAGTTCAAAATTAGCGAAATTCAAGCAGAGGCTATTTTGGAGCTTAAGTTGCGTCACCTAGCTAAACTAGAAGAAGTAAAAATTAAGACAGAGGCTGAAGACCTTGATAAGGAACGTAAATCAATTGAACTTTTGCTTTCGAGTGAAGCAAGACTAAAGACATTCATCAAAAAAGAATTAAGGGTGATTCTTGAAGAGTTTGGAGATAAGAGGCGTTGCCAAATTGTTTCAGATATTGTTTCAGCCCAGGCTTTCAATGATGAAGATATGATGCCGGCAGAAAATGTGACTGTAGTTCTAAGTGAAAAAGGTTGGGTAAAAGCTGCCAAGGGACATGATATTGATTCTGCGGCCTTAAATTACAAGTCTGGCGATGCGTTTTTGAAAGATGCTAAAGGTAGAAGTAATAAAATGGCTATATTCATTGATTCTACTGGACGCTCATACAACCTATTAGCTAACTCACTTCCAAGCGCTAGAGGTCAAGGAGAGCCATTAACGGGACGGTTAGCACCACCTATTGGTGCAGAATTTATCGATGTGGTTATGGGGGATGATGACCAGCCGATCGTGCTATCATCAGATGCAGGTTATGGCTTCATATCGACGTTAGGTAATCTTCAGTCAAAAACTAAGTCTGGAAAACATGCAATAACTCTTTCAAAAAATGCCAAAACCATGAAAGTGACTAAAGTTGATGATTTAGAGTCAGACTTTTTAGCTGTTGTCACGAATAGAGCTAGATTGTTAATTTTTCCAGTCTCAGAGCTTCCTCATCTCTCTAAGGGCAAGGGTAATAAATTGATTCAGATTAAAAATGATGATTTTATGGCTCGAGAGGAGTTTTTAATTGGCTTATGCACCATCAAAAGTCATCAAAAATTAAGGGTAGAGTACGGGAATGGTAAAAAGCACAAAAACTACTCTTTTGATGATTTAGTCAACTTTACTAGCCACAGAGCTCGAAAGGGCTTAACTATTCCTGGAGTTCATGGCAAAGCTCTAGGTATTGATGCGATTGACTAAATCGGACTATTAGTTTCCTATTTTCTTCTGCAATTCATTCAATTCTCACAATAATTGTAGGTGGTATAGTAAGATTTAAGCAGGTATAATGCCGCTTTTTTTATCAATTTTTCCGAAAATGTTCGAACTAAAAATTGTTACAGACTTTGCATCTGCTCATTCACTGAGAAATTACCCTGGCGATTGTGCCAGGCTTCATGGCCATAATTGGCAAGTTGAGGTCTCTGTATGCTCAAAAGTTCTAGATGAAAATGGTATAGCAATTGATTTTCGTGAAATAAAAAAACAAACAAAGCTGGTAATTAAAAGATTAGATCATCAATATTTGAATGAAATAAAGCCGTTTGATGTGCTCAATCCGACTGCAGAAAATATTGCCAAGTATTTTTTTGATGAGGTTGGAATCCTGATTAATAATGAGGATATCAAGGTTAAACAAGTATTAATTTGGGAAACTCCAAGATCTGCTGTTACTTACTCGGAACATTAAACTATGAAAAATACACTACTGCCAGACACGCAAAATACAAAAGATATTCGTAATATCGTCATAAATCAGGTCGGTATTAAAGATATTTTGCATCCAATAAAGTTTGTCAATAGGGACAGTGAATCACATCCCACAATTGCAAACTTTACTATGACTGTTAGGCTTCCTGAAAATGTTAAAGGTACCCACATGTCAAGATTTATTGAAATTTTGAATGATGGTGAATGCAGTTTTGGAATCGATACTTTTATGAACCTCGTCCAAACTGTTGCTGATAAACTCGACTCGTCTGATGCGCAAATCATAGTTGATTTTCCTTTTTTCCGAAATAAAAAGGCACCATCTTCTGGCGTTGAAAGCTTTCTTGACTACAAAGTTACTTTGACTGGAACTATTGTCAATGGTGAGCCTGAATTAACGCTTAAGGTTGTTGTCCCAGTGACAAGTCTATGTCCATGCTCAAAGAGTATTTCTAAATACGGAGCTCATAATCAAAGATCTCATATTACTATTGAGGCAAAAGCAGCTAAAGGAGAGACAATCTACCTAGAAGACCTAATTGATTTGGCAGAAGAAAAAGCGTCAAGTGAGTTGTACGCAATCTTAAAGCGTGATGATGAGAAGGTTGTTACTGAAAGAGCATATGAAAATCCTGCATTTGTTGAAGATATAGTTAGGGATATAGCAGTGGAGTTAAATGCTAATAAAAAGGTTAATTTCTATTGTCTAGAGTCAGAAAATTTTGAATCTATTCATAATCACTCTGCTTACGCGCTTATAACAAACCAGAAGTAAGTTATGCAACACAATACAGATAACGTTAGAATTATTTCAAGTGCACCAATGGTGTCACCTAATACGCTTATTGATAAATTGCCATTATCTGAAAAAGCCGCCTCTGTTGTTGTAAGTTCAAGAAATGCAATCAAAAATATCCTTTATGGAAATGATAATAGACTTATGGTCCTAGTCGGGCCTTGTTCCATTCACGATACGAAAGCAGCGATGGAGTATGCAAATAAACTTGTTAAACTCAAAGAAGAGTTGGCTGAGGATTTATTTATAGTCATGCGAGTCTATTTTGAAAAGCCAAGAACAACTGTTGGGTGGAAAGGTTTGATTAACGACCCCTATTTAGATGAAAGTTTTGATATTGACAAGGGTTTAGAAACTGCAAGGAAACTTTTAGTAGATTTGGGTGAAATTTCGATGCCAGTTGGTGTTGAATATCTAGATGTTTTAACACCTCAGTACTTATCAGATCTAATTTCCTGGGGAGCTATTGGCGCTAGAACGACTGAAAGCCAATCTCACAGGGAGCTTGCTTCAGCATTATCTTGCCCAGTCGGCTTCAAGAATGGTACAGGCGGCTCACTTGAAATTGCCATTGATGCTATTCAATCAGCGAACAGTCCTCACCATCTGTTATCAGTTAACAAGGATGGTGGAATAAGCCACTTTACCTCTCTAGGTAATGATACAGCTCATATTATTCTTAGAGGTGGAAAGGATGGTCCGAATTACTCAAAAGAGCATGTAGATTTGACCTGTGGAAAATTAAAGGAGAAAGGGCTTGTATCTAGAGTCATGGTTGACTTTTCTCATGCTAATTCTGAAAAACAATTTAAAAATCAACTAAAGGTCGGTGCAAACATTGCCACCCAGATTGAGTCTGGCTCTGACTCTGTATTTGGTGTAATGATTGAATCTCATTTAAATGAGGGAAATCAAAAGGTTGGGCCTCTTTCATCACTAAAATATGGTGTGAGTATAACTGACAGCTGTATTGGCTGGAAGGATACAGAGGAGCTTTTGAGAGGCCTTGCTCAGTCAGTTAAAAAGCGTAATTCTTAACGTTTCATTATAGTTCTTTTTTTTCTTAAATATTAGCCATTTTTTGGTGTGTTTTTTGCTCATCTAGGGTACAATAAAATCTACTTATTTATTTAGGTTTATTCTATGTCTGACGATATTGATTCTAAAGAAATTCTAGAGCAAAAATTCCCAATTATTACAATAGAAGACGAGATGCGAGACTCTTATTTAGAGTACGCAATGAGCGTTATAGTAGGAAGGGCGCTCCCTGATGTTAGGGATGGCCTAAAGCCCGTCCATAGACGCGTATTGTATGCAATGGATGTTCTTGGTAATGACTACAATAAATCTTACAAAAAATCTGCTCGAATTGTGGGTGATGTAATTGGTAAGTACCATCCCCATGGAGACACTGCTGTTTACGATACGATTGTAAGGATGGCTCAGCCATTTGCAATGCGCAATATACTGGTTGATGGTCAGGGCAATTTTGGTTCTGTGGATGGCGATCGTGCTGCTGCTATGAGGTATACTGAAATTCGAATGACTAAGCTTTCGCATGAGCTGCTTCGTGACCTTGATAAAGAGACTGTTGATTTTATTGATAACTATGACGGCTCTGAAAGCGAGCCTTCAGTTCTTCCAACCCGCGTTCCAAATTTATTAATTAACGGCTCTTCAGGTATTGCTGTTGGTATGGCTACCAATATTCCAACCCATAACCTTGCCGAGGTAGCAGAAGCATGTTTAAAGGTTATCGATAATGAAGACATTACTGTGGATGAATTACTAGAAGTGATGCCTGGTCCAGATTTTCCTACTGCAGGAATCATTAACGGTGCAAATGGTATCCGTGAGGCCTATGAGACTGGTAAGGGAAAGATATATCTTCGTTCAAGATCTCATGTTGAGGGCGAAGATAAACTCAGTATTGTTGTTACTGAGCTTCCATACCAAGTGAATAAGGCCAGACTCATTAGCAAAATTGCTGAGCTCGTGAAAGATAAAAAGATTGATGGTATTACTGGGCTTCGAGATGAGTCAGACAAAGACGGTATGAGGATGGTTATTGAGCTTCGTCGCGGTGAGGTTCCTGAGGTTATGCTTAATAACCTTTACAAGCTGACTGAAATGCAAACTGTCTTTGGAATCAACATGGTTGCTATAGACCATGGCATGCCAAAATTAATGAACCTTAAGTCTGTATTGAATGCGTTTATCGCTCATAGAAGGGAGGTTGTTACAAGGCGTTCAATTTATGAGCTTAACAAAGCCAAGGACCGTGCACATTTGTTAGAAGGTTTATCTGTTGCTTTATTCAATATCGACGAGATAATTGAGTTAATTAAAGCTGCTCCAAATCCAACAGAAGCTAAAGAGGGTTTAGTATCTAGAACCTGGCAGGGTTCTGTTATTAAAGAGCTTATTGGTGATAGAGATATGGCGCAGTTCAAGCCTCAAGGTTTGGATCCAGCCCTTGGTCTTCAGAACAATAGTGATTACCAATTATCAGAAAAGCAAGCTCAAGCAATACTTGATTTGAAGCTTCACAGACTTACAGGACTTGAAAAAGATAAAATTTTTAATGAGTTTAATGAATTATTAGAACAGATAAAGTACTTGTTGGATATTCTTCAGACTCCAGAACTTCTTATGGATGTGATTCGAAATGAAATTATTGATATTAGAGATAATTTTGGCTCGAACAGAATGACTGAAATTTTAGAAAGCAAGATTGATCTAACTCTAGAAGACTTGATTGCTCAAGAGGACAGGGTAGTTACATTATCTCATGGAGGGTATGTTAAGGCTCAATCACTGAGTGATTATCATGCGCAAAGGAGAGGTGGAAAGGGTAAGGCCGCAACCAAGATGAAGGATGAAGATTTTGTAGATCAATTGTTTGTAGCTAACTCCCATGACACTGTCCTTTGTTTCTCTTCAACTGGAAAGGTCCATTGGTTAAAGGTTTATGAGCTACCAATGGCCTCAAGAATTTCAAGAGGTAAGCCAATCATTAATCTTCTGCCATTAGAGAAAGATGAGTCTATTAACGCAATTTTGCCTGTCAAAGAGTTTACTGATGATCAGTTTGTGTTTATGGTAACAAGTTCGGGCACTTGTAAAAAAACTTCTCTGACAAACTTCTCAAGGCCAAGAAAAGGCGGCATTATTGCTATTGAGTTAAGAGAAGACGACAAACTGGTTGGTGTAGAGATTACAGCTGGAGAGCATGACATTCTTTTATTCTCATCTGCAGGAAAATCTATCAGGTTTAGAGAGTCAGATGTTCGATCGGTTGGCAGAACTGCAATTGGTGTCAGAGGAATCAGGCTAGCTGATAAAGATAAGGTTGTCTCTCTCATTGTTGCCGAATCAGACGATCCAATCCTTACTGCAACAGAGAAAGGGTATGGAAAGAGGACACAGCTCGATGAGTATCGAGCTCAAGCAAGAGGGGGATCAGGTGTTATTTCAATTAAAACGTCAGAAAGAAATGGTCAAGTTGTTGGAGCTATACAAGTGACTGACGAAGATGAGATGATGCTCATTTCAGATAAAGGAACGCTTGTAAGAGCTAGAGCATCTGATGTCTCAATTATTGGCAGAAATACTCAAGGCGTAACACTGATCAATATTGCAGATGATGAGTCCTTAGTATCTGTAGCTAAAATAGCTGAAACTGAGGATGATGAAGATGACAGCAAAGAGGTTATTGAGTCATCTGAAGAGTGATATCTCACTGAACTAACTATTTCATAGTCTAATTTAATCTTTATTTGATTTATTAGAGTTATAAGTAGTTGTTAATAGCATGAAAAAAATGATGGCTATTTCATCTTTTTTTTATAAAAAAACTCAAAAATCTTTTTTTTCTATTGCTATAATCACATCAGAGTATGAAATTGTTCACTCTCTGTTTTTAAAATAATCCCTAAAGGAGAAAGTTATATGAATATTAAATCAGTAGCTGCAGCTTTATTGCTTAGCACCTCAGCAAATGCTGCTAAATGTGGAAAAATTACAGTTGCAGACATGAACTGGGCTTCAGCATCTTTAATGGCTCATGTTGATAAAGCAATACTTGAAGCAATGGGCTGTGAAGTTGAGCTTGTTGCAGGCGCTACAATGCCTACTTTTACTTCAATGAATGAGACTGGTTCGCCTGACGTTGCGCCAGAGATCTGGGCTAATGCGATGGCCGATCTTGTAGATAGTGCTGTTGGTGCTGGTCGTTTACATATTGGAAATATCGCTCCAATGAGTGGGCTAGGTGAAGGCTGGTGGGTTTTACCTCATACGCTTGACGCTCACCCAGAGTTAACGACTGCGCAAGCTATTCTAGCGCGTCCTGATTTATTCCCAGATAAAGAAGACCCTTCAAGAGGTGCTTTCCATGGTTGCCCTGCCGGTTGGGGTTGCCAACTTTCAAATCAGAGCCTCTACAAAGCGTTCGATATGGAAGCATTGGGTTGGAACCTAATTGATCCAGGTTCAGCCGCTGGACTTGACGGATCGATTGCTAAAGCTTCAGAGCAAGGTGAGAACTGGTTCGGATACTACTGGAACCCAACTTCACTAGTTGGAAAGTACGGCCTTCAAGCTGTTGACTTCGGCGTACCTTATGCTGGTGATGACAATTGGGTTGGGTGCATTGCACTAGGTGCTGATAACTGTTCAGATCCTAAGCCATCAGCCTGGATTACGTCGCGAGTTAATACTTTATTGAGTGATAACATGTTCTACAATGGTCCGAAAGGAGCTATGGATTACTTTGAAGCTCGCACATGGCCTGGTACAGTCATGAACGAAATGCTAGTTTGGAT
>LURN01000016.1 GCA_001628405.1 Candidatus Thioglobus sp. REDSEA-S12_B1
AAATATACCAATGGAAGAAGAATTAGAAGAATCAGACTTAAAAGAAAACTTTTATAAAATAGGTAACCAGTTAGAATAATCACGGTAAATGATGACTTAATAAATTCAAGCCAAATGGTTGATGCAGCAGCAGATATTTGTTCAACATCGAATGTCAGTTTAGAAAGCGTTTCTCCAGTGGTATTTTTATCAAAGTAAGATTTGGGTAGCCTAATTAATTTAGAAAACATGTTGACCCTCAAATCTAAAATCACTTTATTTGAAATCCAAGAACTGGCACTGATAGATATTAGTGCGAATATTGAACTTAAAGCAATGACAGAGAATAGAATTAGAGAATAAGAAAATGCTTTATTTCCAGAACGATTAGAAGAAAACAATGTATCAACAATTTGACCAGTAATCTCTGGTATTGCCGTTTCTAACAAGTTGGATGTGCCCATATTCTACACAAATTTGTGTATCATAGCTATTTCAAACTTTGTTAGTTTTAGATGACAAAATACATCTTTATTACTGGTGGTGTAGTTTCCTCTCTTGGTAAGGGAATAGCCTCAGCCTCTCTAGCTTCAATACTTGAAACACGTGGCCTCAATGTCACACTCCTAAAACTTGATCCCTATATAAATGTAGATCCTGGAACGATGAGTCCTTTCCAGCATGGTGAAGTTTTTGTTACAAATGATGGTGCAGAGACAGATTTAGATTTGGGGCACTATGAAAGGTTTGTTCGAACTAAGCTAGGAAAAAAGAACAACTTTACAGCTGGAAGAGTCTATGAGAATGTTATTGAAAGAGAGAGAAGAGGGGATTATTTAGGTGCAACGGTTCAAATAATTCCTCATATTACAGATGAGATAAAAAAACTAATGAAAGAGGGCGCCGAAGAAGCCGATATTGCTCTTGTTGAAATAGGCGGTACTGCTGGTGATATTGAGTCTCTCCCTTTTATGGAGGCCATCAGACAGATGAGCCTTGAGTTGGGTCGAGATAATGCAGTATTTATTCATCTTACTCTTCTTCCATATATCAAAGTTGCAGGTGAATTAAAAACGAAGCCTACTCAGCACTCGGTTAAAGAGCTAAGAGGAATAGGAATCCAGCCTGATATTCTTATTTGCCGCTCTGAACACGAATTAGAAGATTCTGAGCGTAAAAAAATTGCTCTATTTACAAATGTATCTGAAGACTCAGTGTTTATCTCACTCGATAAAGATACTATTTACAAAGTTCCTGAGGATCTCCATAACCAGGGTTTAGATGATGTTGTTGTGTCGAAATTGGGCCTAAAGTGCAAAAAAGCTGATTTAACAGAGTGGAAAAATGTTGTCTCTAGATTAGAGATGCCAAATCATAGCGTTGATATTGCTATGGTTGGGAAATATATGGATTTAACTGAATCCTACAAGTCGCTTTCTGAGGCACTCATTCATGCAGGTATCCATACGCAAACTAAAGTGAATATCCATTATTTTGATTCTGAAGAGGTTGAAAAAAATGGGGCTGAAAGCTTAAGCAATATGAGTGCTGTTCTAGTGCCAGGAGGTTTTGGTATTAGAGGAATTGAAGGAAAGATTAAGGCAGTTCAGTTTGCACGAGAAAATAACATCCCATTTTTAGGAATATGTTTGGGTTTGCAGGTTGCAGTGATTGAGTATGCTCGCCATATGGCAAATATGAAAGGTGCTAATAGTACGGAGTTTGATGAAAATACCAGTTATCCAGTGATTGGTCTTATAACAGAATGGCAGGATGAAAATGGTGACACGCAGACCAGGGATTCTGATTCTGATTTGGGGGGTACTATGAGGCTTGGTGGACAAGAATGCCAGTTAGTTAAGGGGAGTCATTCTCAAAAGATTTATGGAACAAATAAAGTCACTGAAAGACACAGGCATAGATATGAAGTTAACAATAAACTGATATCTGAAATTGAAGCTGCAGGCCTTACCATTTCAGGAAGATCAAATGATGGTTCTCTTGTTGAAATGGTTGAAATTACTGATCATCCATGGTTCGTTGCATGTCAGTTCCATCCTGAATTTACCTCAACACCAAGGGACGGTCACCCGCTCTTTGAGAGTTTTATTAGTGCCGCTAAGGAAGCACATAATTTAATACTTTCTTAAGGCAATAAATCTTTTTTGTTTTTATAGGCTGATTTATGTCTTTAAATAACTCTGATATTGTTGTTTTGGGTGGAGGTGTCATAGGTCTTTCGATTGCATTAAGGATGCTTCATGCAGGGAGAGAGGTTGTTTTGATTGATCCCGAGGAGCCTGGGACTGGAACTTCGTTTGGAAATGCTGGAACTATTGCAGAGTATGCTGTTCTTCCTGTGGGCTCTCCAGAAATCATTAGGCAGTTACCTTCACTTTTGTTTAACAAAAACAGCCCTATAGCTATTAAGCGCTCTGCAATTTTATCTTTATGCCCTTGGCTTATTAGGTTTTTATACCAGTCACTCCCAAAGAATGCAGCAAGAAATGCGCAAGCGATAGCCAGTTTATTGCAAGGTTCAAGACTTCGATGGGAGGAATTATCTTCTCAAATTGGAGGCAGCTCTATTATAAAAACTAATGGTAATCTCTACCTTTACAATTCTAATGAACTTTTAAAATCAGGTATTCAAGATATTAGCAAAAGAAAGACGCTTGGTTTAAATGCTGAGATTTTAAATATTGACGAACTTAAGAAGCTAGAGCCAAATTTAAATTTTATAGAAGGTGGGGCCTCTTACTTCCCAGATGGTGCTTATATGAATGACCCTGGAGAAATGGTCAAGCTGATTTTAGATGCATCAGTTAAAAAAGGGTGTCAGGTCATCAAGCTGGCTGCAACAAAAATCGAGAGAATGAGTGAAGGTATTAAAATTCATCTTGATGATCAGTCAACATTAATGGCTAAACATTTAGTTGTTGCAGCAGGTGCTTATTCTAAAAAGTTCGCTTTACAAGTAGGTGACAAGATTCCACTGGATACAGAGCGTGGATATCATGTTGAATATGACATGGTTAAGCCTCTTCTGAATAGGCCGTGTTGCTATGCTGCAGGTGGTTTTTATATGTCCCCAATGTCAGGAAGACTAAGAGTAGTTGGAACTGTAGAGCTTGGCGGATTGAGTCCTAAAATTTCTCAACACCGAGTTAATTACTTAGAAAAGGGTGCTGCAATTTTTTTTCCAAAACTCGGATATCCAAGCAGGACTTGGCTTGGTTTTCGTCCTTCAATTCCTGATAGCAAGCCTGTGATCTCTGAGTCAAGTAAGGGAAATGATATTGTTTATGCTTTTGGACATGGCCATATAGGACTTACTTTAGCGCCTATCACAGCAGAAATTGTAGATTCAATCATAAGAAAAACTAAACCTCCTGTGCCCATATCTGAGTTCTCAGCAATGAGGTTTAAGTTTTAACTTTTTTTTAAACTACTTCTTTTTAACAAATTTCATAAGCCGTCTTTTCTTTTGAATTTGGCGTGCAGAAAGGACATTCTTTTTATCTTTAAATGGGTTATCGCCGCTCTTAAAATTTATTTTGATCGGGGTATTTGTAAGTTTGAGAGAAGTAGTAAAGAAATTCATTAAGAAGCGCTCATAACTCTTAGGAACATCTTGAACATGATTTCCATGGAACATCAGTGTTGGTGGAAATACATCAGTTTGGTTCACAAACTTTAAGCGAAGCCTTCTACCTGCAACTGGAGGTGGTTGATGAGAATTGTTGGCTTGCTCTAATATTTTGTTGAGTAGTGAAGTTGGAAATCGTTTTCCAGCATTTTCATAGGACCGTATGATGGGTTCAAATAGTTTTCCAACGCCAGAGCCATGAAGGGCTGAGATGAAGTGAACTGAGGCATAAGCTACAAAAGAGAGTTTTATATCTAGCTTTCTTTTAACCTCACTTTTTTGATATTCATCCAAGCCATCCCACTTATTTACTGCTATCAATAAAGAGCGACCCTTATCTGCGATCATTCCGAGTAAAGTTGCATCCTGCTCAGTCACTCCCTCGTGAGCATCCAAAACTAAAATGACAACCTGGGAATCTTCGAGAGCACTGATTGCTTTAATAATACTGAATTTTTCTATTTTTTCATTAACGCTGCGTTTTCTTCGGATGCCAGCAGTGTCAATCAATGTATATCGTTGCCCCTCTCTCTCAAAAGGAATGAATATAGTGTCACGCGTTGTACCGGGAAGGTCAACCGATAAAACTCTCTCCTCACCTAGAATGCGATTAATAAGAGTTGATTTGCCGACGTTTGGTCTTCCTAGAACAGCAACTGCAATTCCGTCGATATCTTGTTCTAATTTGTCATTAGTTTCAGGTATCAGGGGCAATGTTTTTTCAATTAATTCATGTATGCCTTGGTTATGTTCCGCAGAAATCAGTGTAGGCTCTCCCAAACCCAGTTCATAAAATTCAGATGCTGAACCTAAGTTTAATCCTTCAGCCTTATTGCAGACCAAGATTATATTTTTCTTAAGCTTTCTGAGTTGACTAGAAATATCAATATCTAAAGCTGTAACTCCATCTTTATTGCTGACAATAAAATAGATCACATCAGATTCATCAAGCGCATTCAAGACTTGACTTTGAATACCAGAATCAATTACCGAGTCTTCATTTGTCAGACCTCCAGTATCAACAATCGTGCAGTAGCGATCTTTCTCAAGCTGGATATTTGCATACTGACGATCACGCGTTAGTCCTTCATAATCCGAAACCAATGCTTGTCTAGAATTACTCAGACGGTTAAATAGTGTCGATTTGCCTACGTTGGGCCTACCGACCAAAGAGATGATTGGATAGCTCACAATGCGAAGCCTGCTAAGGTTTAATTCAGATCGTCAAGCTTGATCTGAATTAGTTGTGCCAAGCTTGAATTTTCAGTTACATTTTCAATTGCAAGAGCGTAATTATTTTTTGCTTGTTGATTATTACCAAGATCAAGATAAATATCCCCAGCAAGGTTATAAAACAGTCCTGAAAATCCGTTAGCCTTTTCCATATTAAGAACGTTTAGGGCTTCTTCGTGCTGCCCAAGCTCTAGATAAAGTGAGGCAGTTCGGAGCATTGCGGTTGATGCAATGACTGAATTCTCTCTGCTCATTAAGGGCTTTATTGCGTCAAGCGCAAGCGAGTAATTTCCAGCATCAAATAAATATTTAGCCATCAACAGTGTACCTTGATCTGCATAGGAACTAGATGGATGGTCCTTGATTAATTTGTCATAAGCGCCTATATTCGTTGAATCAGAAGCGTAGCTTAAATACAATGCTCTTGCATTTAGAGCTTGACTCTCCTGGTAATCAACATATGCATTCCATCCGAATATCCCAGCAAGGCCGAGAACTGCTCCAGCAATAATTTGTTTGCCATTTGAGTCCCACCACTTTTTTAGCTTGTCAACTTGCTCTTCTTCCGAATCGCTAATTTCTATAAAGTTTTTCATAATATCTCCTGAAGATGTTGAATGATACCCTCAAGTTCAATTGATTGTTGAACTCCTTGGCCTTTTAAGGGTTTAAAACTAATAACATTCTTGCTTAACTCTTCTTCTCCAAGTATCAATGCGAAATCTGCACCGGATTTATTGGCTTTCTTCATTTGGCTTTTAAGTGTGCCAATAGAAATATCATTTGTAATGGTTATATTTGGGATATTTTGAAGAATTTTTCTGGAGGTTTTCATTGATTCAAAATGCGCATTTTCACCCACAGAAACAAAGTATAAGTGAGGTCTATCGGTTATAAGCTCATTAGATTTATCTTGAATTAAAAGAGCAATTCTCTCAAGGCCCATTGCAAATCCAATGGCTGGGGTTGGGTTGCCTCCCATTTTTTCAACCAAGCCGTCGTATCTTCCTCCACCGCAAATTGTTCCTTGCGAGCCAAGCTCATTAGAAACCCATTCAAAAACAGTTTTATTGTAATAGTCAAGACCCCTTACTAAATTTGAATTAACTGTATAAGGAATATCGAGACATTCAAGATGCTTTTTTAAAGCATTAAAGTGATTAAGTGACTCATCATCGAGATAATCAATCATTTTCGGAGCTTTAGAAATTAAAGACTCCAGGTCCTTATTTTTACTATCTAGGATTCTTAGTGGATTTGAGCTCAGTCTTCTCAAGCTGTCGTCATCAAGCTTATTCTTATTTTCATTGAAGTAGTTAGTTAAGATTTTTCTATAAGATTTTCGACTCTCTGAAGATCCAAGAGAATTGATTTCGAGTTGAGCGTTGATTTTTAGAGATTTCCAGAGAGAGTCAGTAATTGAAATAAGTTCTGCATCAATTTTAGCATCACTCGCACCAAAAACTTCTGCGCCAACCTGATGAAATTGGCGATATCGTCCTTTTTGAGGGCGTTCATGTCTGAACATTGGGCCGTTATAAAAAACTTTTTGTATGCCCTCTCTAGGTAAGTTATGCTCAATCATCATTCTCACAACTCCAGCAGTCCCTTCAGGCCTCAAAGTTAAAGAGTCTCCATTGTTATCTTTCCAAGTGTACATCTCTTTTTCAACGATATCTGTCACCTCGCCAATCGCTCTAGAGAATGTTTCTGTGCTCTCCACATTAGGGGTACGACAGTAATTGTATCCATAGGAGAGGAGAAGATTATTGATGGTGCTATCCAAGAAGTTCCAGATTTTCGAATCTGCAGGCAGAAGATCATTCATTCCACGGATAGCTTGTATTTTTTTTGACATCAATAGATCCAAAATGAAATTATTATTATTTTACCAATTATATTTGACGTTGAGCCCCTAGCAATAGACAAGTTATGAAAAACATTAGCTGTTTTTAATGCCGCTTGGAACATGACCTGTTGGAACATATTGTGAAGCAGAGTCGCAGTGCTGCTGTTGGTCATCAAAAAAAATGTCTGCACCAAATTGCCTCAAGAAGACGCCTTTTTCAAGACCGCCCAGGAAGAATGATTCATCAATTCTAATCCCCCATTCACGCATGGTATGGATTACTCTTTTATGCGAAGGGGCAGATCTTGCAGTAACTAGAGCTGTTCTTATTGGGTTGTTTTCTTCTGGAAATGTAGACTGAATTTTTTGAAGTGACACTAAGAAAGATTTGAAGGGGCCGGCTTTTAACTCAATCTTTTCAGACAAGATCTCGTTTTCATGGAAGGCCTCTAATCCTTTCTCCTGGAAAATTCTCTCTGATTCATCAGAGAAAATTACCGCATCTCCATCGAAGGCTATTCTTAGTTGTGAGGGGTGACTATTCTTTGACTTTGATTCAACAATGGAGGCTGCTGCATAGCCTGACTGGAGCGCTTTTTGCACATCATTGTAGTTGCTTGATAAGAATAAGTCGGCTTCGAAGGCTCCAACAAAGGGGTGTGTACTCTCACCACGTGTAAACGCTGCTCTGGATATATTGAGGCCATAATGTTCTATTGAGTTAAAAATTCTGAGACCCGTATCAGCACTGTTTCTCGATAGAAGAATGACATCAATAGGCGTTTTTTCGCTGTTGAGCTTTAGTAATTTTTTTACTAGTGTGAAACCAACTCCAGGCTCTAAAACGACATGTTCGTTCTCTTGCTGATGTCTTGCGTATGCCTCAATGCCTTCCTCTTTAAAGATTTTGTGAGAGTGATCGAGGTTAAATAAAGCTCTCGAGGAGATCGCAATAACTAATTTACTCTTCTCTAATTTTATTTTCTTGCTACCCATTCTGCTCCATTGTACCTATCCAAGCAGTAGTCAAGCCATCTAAGCATAAAGACATTAAGCTCTAATTGGAATGATAAGTCACTACAGTCATTTATGAATGGATGATATGAATTGATTCTGGTCTCTTTACAGATTGAAACAACCTCCAATAGCTTTGCATCAAAATAGATCTTGAAGCAAATATCGGGTCGATTAATCACCTTAGTTGACGAGTTTATTTTATGGGTCAGCGTATAGGTTCCCGTATATTTAGATTTCTCATGACAGATCAGATAAAGATTATTGGACGGTTTTTTTATGCCAATTAAATCATCTTTGACTAAAGGGAGTAATGGAACAAGTCTAGAGATTTTATTAAAGTTTATTTCAAAAACTTCTGATAAGTTCGAGTAGGTTATTTTTTCTTTATTGTAAATCAGTCTGGTTTGAATTTGATCATTCATCATCAATCTAACATTTGAATAGTAGCGCTCATTTTAAATTTTGAAACTATCTGAATTACTTAAATTTTAAAAATCACCTTGATCAAAATTTGTCATATTGTTAATATATGATGCATCCATTTGTTCATCACTGACTCCTTGGAATCTGTCCTCAAAAGCCAAATCCTCAAACCTTGAGTATTGACCTACAAAGGCGAGTTTAATATTTCCGGTTGCACCATTTCGATGCTTGGCTATCCTAAGGTCAGCCTTACCAACTTCCTCTGGGTTGGTATAAGTATCATCATGATAAACCTCATCTCGATAGATAAAACCGATGATATCAGCGTCTTGCTCAATCGATCCTGACTCTCTTAAATCTGCCATCTGTGGGATTCTGCCCTTTCCAGTTTTAGCTCTAGACTCAACTCCACGATTAAGCTGAGAAATCGCTATAACTGGAACATTAATCTCTTTTGCTAGGGACTTGAGGGATCGAGATATTTCTGAAATCTCTTGAACACGATTTTCAGACTTACCGTGAACCGTCATAAGCTGAAGATAGTCAACCATAATAAGACCCAAGTCTGGATACCTTCTCTTAAGTCTTCTACATTTGGCCCTTATTTCTGTAGGAGTTATTGAAGGCGTTTCGTCAATTAGAATTGTATTTTCTTCAAAAGCTCGAACTGCATGGTTGAAGCTGTTCCAATCAATTTCTGACATGTCACCATCACGCAACTTACTTGAATCAATCCTTCCAAAAGATGAAATCATTCTGATAACTAACTGCTCTGTAGGCATCTCTAAGCTAAAGACAGCTACAGGAGTTGAGTTATGGATTGCCATATGTTCCACAATATTCATAGAAATTGCAGTCTTACCCATGCTTGGCCTTCCAGCAATAATAATCAAGTCGCCATTTTGAAGGCCTGAAGTTAACTTATCGAATTCAGTAAAGCCAGTCTCTGCACCTTTGTAACCCTTCAATTCTTGCATTTCATGAACGCGATTTACGACATCTTTAATGATATCTTTGACATTCGTTATCTCTTGCTTGTTTCGACTAACTTGCTCAGCAATCTCGAAGATTTTTCTCTCCGACAAATCCAAGAGATCATTGACCTCAATATCTTTAGGGTTGAATGCAGTATCAGCCAATTCTTTTCCAATTTTGGTCAGCTGTCTATAGATTGAGAGTTCTCGAACATGTTTTGCATAAGCCTCAATATTTGATACGCTTGGAGTGTTCTCTGCTATCTGTGCAAGGTATGCAAAGCCTCCGATAGATTCTTCATCATGAGACTTAACGACCTGCTCTTTTACAGTCAGAATATCCGCAGGCTTATCATGCTCTAGAAGGGTAACTATTGCATCATAAATGATTCGATGAGAACTTTGATAAAAGTCGTCAGAGCCAAGAATATTGACTACAGTGTCCCATGAATCATTGTGCAACAATAAGCCACCAAGAACAGATTGCTCTGAGTCAACTGAATTAGGCGGTATTTTTGCGTTATCAATATCCATTAATTAATGAATTGGAAAATAAAAAAGCCCTCGATGAGGGCTCTTTATTTTAACTCAGTTAACTGAATTGAATTGACTTATTCTGACTCAGTAGCAGCAATAACGACAATCTTTACTGGAACAACAACTTCTGCATAGAGAGAAACTGTAATTTCATATTCACCAGTATTTCTGATTGCCTCTGGCATATTAATATCTCTTTTTTCGACTTCAAAGCCTTGCTCTAATAGATTTTCAGCAATGTCTGCAGGGCTGACAGAGCCATAGAGTTTCCCTTCTTCTCCAGCGTTAGCAGAAATTGTGCAGACTACATCTTTCATTGCAGCTTCTTTTGCCTGAGCATCAGAGAGGGCAGTTGCTTCTTTGGCTTCCAGTTCAGCTCTAAGAGTTTCAAAAACAGCCATGTTAGCTTTATTTGCTGGCTTTGCTTTACCTTGAGGAATCAAATAATTACGAGCATAACCAGATTTAACATTGGCAATATCACCTAGGTTGCCTAATTTTTCATTTTTTTCTAACAAAATTACTTTCATAAGGCCTCCTATTTTTTGTGTTTGTCAGTATATGGAATCAGTGCCAAGAATCTGGCTCTTTTGATAGCAGTGGTCAATTGTCTTTGAAACTTTGCAGAAGTTCCAGTGATTCTTGAAGGGGTGATTTTTCCACTCTCATCAATATTTTTTAGTAGAGTATCAACGTCCTTATAATCAATCTCTTTAATGCCAGCTTTGGTGAAGCGACAAAAGCGGTTTACAGGGACCTGGAACTTGCGTCTTTTTGTTACTTGTTTTTTAGCCATTATTTTCTCCTAGTTCTGATCTGAGTCTTCAGCCGTGGCTTTTTCTTTGCCCTGATCCTTGACTTTATCTTTTTCAGCTTCCGTTACCATTATTGAAGGCTCAGTGATGGCCTCAGGTCTAGAAATAATTAAGTTTCTTAGAATGGCATCATTAAAGCGGAAGTTATAGTTTAATTTATCAAGCGTGTCTTTGTCACACTCGATATTCATCATTAAATAATGCGCTTTATAAATTTTGTTGATTGGGTAGGCTAGGTGTTTACGACCCCAGTCCTCTTCTCTATGAACTATGCCACCACCGGTGGTGATAAGTTCTTTGTATTTTTCAATCATTGTTGTCACCTGAGAGCTTTGATCAGGGTGAACAATGAGAGTTACTTCGTAATGTCTCATCTATATCTCCTTATGGTTTAAAAAAAGCTTGCCAGCATTGCCAGTCAAGCAAGGAAGGTGGTATTTTATACTACTTATTCTTCATTTATCAATTAATTGCTGTTCTTATCGCATTCTATCTGACATTAATATAAACTTGGTTCAATGAAAACAAACCTTGAAATCTGTATAGATAGCTGCAATGGAGTTGAGGCTTGTGTTGAGGGCGGTGCAGACCGAATAGAGCTCTGTAGTTCATTGCATCATGGAGGCCTGACTCCTAGTTATGAAGTTTTAAAACTTGCCTCAGGTTCTGGTCTTCCATTGAGAGCAATGATTCGACCAAAAAAAGGAGGATTTGTTTATTCTTCTGAGGATTTAAAGAAAATGCTTGATGATATAGACATGGTGCGCTCTTTTAAAATAGAAGGAATAGTTTTTGGAGCAACATTATCAAAAGGAGGGCTTGATCAAGATTTTTTAGAGCAGTTGATATCTCATGCATTCGGTCTTGAGAAAACCCTTCACCGCGCAGTGGATACCCTCCATCAAACCATTGATTCAGTTGAAATAGGAATTAAGCTTGGCTTTGATACTATTTTGTCATCTGGAGGACAAAAGACCGCTCTTGAAGGTTTATCAGTTTTGTCTGAAATGCAAACGAGAGCAGCTGGAAAAATTAGAATTATGCCCGGGTCAGGTGTTAATTCCATAAGCGCTAAACTAATTCTCAATCAATGTCATTTTGATTGGATTCATTCATCTTGCTCTATTCAAAAAAATGACAAAAAAATGACTGATCTACAATCTATAAAAAATCTTAAGAATGCGCTTATTTAGTAAAAGGTCAATGAAGACTACGGCAATAATTTTATTGCTCATTATTACTTTTTATATTTTCCATCTAAATAGTCTGGTTAAGGATGAATTTTCCAACCCATTAGCACCTTCAAAAAATGTCAATCAGATTGAATATTCGATAGATGATTACCCGATTGATCTAATTAATATGCTTCTTCTAGTTGAGGATCAATCTTTTTTTAATCACCATGGAGTTGACTTTAAAGAGATTGCTAGAGTTCTTTATGGATACTTATTTGAGGACAAAGCACTGAGAGGCGCGAGCACGATTTCTCAACAACTGATTAAAAATTCTCTATTAACTAGAGAAAAAACAATATCAAGAAAATTAGAGGAGGCCATAATGGCAATTCTTTTAGAGTTATCTTATGAGAAGAATTTAATTCTTGAAAGGTATATGAATACGGTATATTTAGCTCAAAAAGGCGATGAGGCTTTCCATGGCTTTGCAAGCGGAAGTCTTTTTTACTTTGATAAAAATGTTGAAGATTTGAGTTTAGAAGAAATGGCAACCCTTGTTGCTTTATTGAAAGGGCCTTCATTCTATAATCCCGATAGCTTTCCAGAGAGACTCAAAAAGCGTGTAAACATGGTTTTGTCAATGCATAGTAAATATAAGAGAATAGTAAATTGAATATATTGGCAATCGATACATGCACAGAAATAGCATCAGTTTCCCTACATAAAAATGGAGAAAGCTTTAGCAGAGTTTTGTCAGGTGTTGATAAGACTTCAGGACATGTCCTCAAGCTATGTGATGAAGTCTTCAAAGAATCTCAAACTCAACTTCAGGAGGTGGAGTTAATATCATATTCGCGAGGTCCTGGATCATTTACTGGAGTCAGAATGTGTATTGGAGTTGTGCAAGGGCTTTCTTTGTCGATGCAGATACCTACAATGGGTTTTACAACTCTAGAGTTAGTTGGATTAAGAGCATCAAAGCTTTTAGAATCAAAAAAAATAGCCATCGCTTTAGATGCAAGAATGGGGGAAGTGTACTGGGCTACTTATATCGAAGGATTGATAGACAATGTTAAGATATGTCCTCCTGAAGAAGTTGATATTTTAGATCATAGTTTTATTGGAGTTGGTAGTGGCTGGAAAGCCTATGGTGAAAAATTAAAATCAGCTTCAAATATTACTGACATTAATCTATCAGTCAGCCCAGAATCATCAGCATTAATAGAGCTATCTCTTCAAGCAATTAATCGCGGTTTAAAAGGAACTTTGGATCTTCCTCAGCCAATCTATTTACGAAACAATGTGGCTCAAAAATCATTAAAATAAGACCTTTTTTGTAACTGCATAAATTTATGTGGAAATGGATTCAAAGGCAAGCCTCTCCAAAAGTTTTTTACAGCACATGCACTAGGCTGATTCCTTGGTTTTTTTGGCCATTTATAAGCTTTTTGATTATAGGACTTTACTGGTCTCTTGTGGTCTCACCTGCTGATTATCAACAAGGAGATGGCTACAGAATAATTTTTATTCATGTTCCTAGCGCCATACTATCGATGATGGTCTATGCAGTGATGGCTATTGCTGGAGGTATTGGACTCATTTGGCAAATTAAGATGGCTGAGGTTGTTGCGAAAGTTTCAGCACCAATCGGTGCTGGATTTACAATTATTGCCCTAGCAACTGGTGCAATATGGGGCAAGCCAATGTGGGGTGCTTGGTGGGTTTGGGATGCAAGATTAACATCAGAACTTGTTTTACTATTTTTGTATCTGGCCTATATGTCCTTAAATAGTGCATTTGACAATCCAAAAACTGCAGCCAAAGCTAGCTCTATTCTTGCTATAGTTGGCCTTATTAATCTTCCTATAATTCACTACTCTGTTGTCTGGTGGAATACTCTTCATCAGGGTTATTCAGTTGGTACTGGTGGCATTAAGGATCCTGACATGCAGATTGCCTTAGCTCTTATGTTTGTGGCATCAATTTTTCTTTATGCATTATATGTCTCGATAAAGGCTAGAACTGAGGTACTCGTTCGAGAGCAAAATTCTCGTTGGGTTCAAGAGGAAGTGAGGAGTTTAGTATCATGACAATGGTAGAGTTTTTTTCTTTTCTTCCTTATGGTAAATATGCATTTTATGTTTGGCTTGCCTATGGCGTTTCAACCTTAACAATCATCACACTTTTTGTGACAGCTAAGCGAAATCATTCAAAAACTCTTAGATTCTTACAAAATAAATATTCAAGAAGTTAATGACTAAAAGACAAAACAGAATGGTCTTGGTTGGCCTCCTTGTATCCGGAGTATTTTTAGCTGGGTATCTAGGAATTAAAGCATTTAGTGAAAACTTACTCTATTTCTTTACACCCTCAGATATATTAAGTGGGAAGGCTCCAACTGATAAAAGCTTCAGAGTAGGAGGTCTTGTAGAAAATGATAGCGTAAAAAGAAATGGAATGATTGTAAACTTTTCTGTTACAGACAATCTGGAATCAATTGATGTGATTTATGAAGGCATATTGCCTGATCTTTTTAGAGAGGGCCAGGGCGTTGTTGCTTCTGGTTCAATAGTAAATAAATGCGTTGGTTCAGTATGTGAAAATACCTTTATTGCAACCGAAGTTTTAGCAAAACATGATGAGAACTATATGCCACCTGAGGTTGCTGCTGCTCTTGAATCTACAAAATCAAAAGAATGAATAAGTTAGTTCCATTAATAGTTTTTTTTGTTATCGGATTTTTCTTATTCTTGAGTTTAAATTCAGATCCCAATAAGCTGCCTTCTCCGCTGGTTGGAAAAAAATTTCCAGTGATTGAAGGTGTCGACTTCTACACAAATGAAAATATTAAATTAAATGACTTGATCAATAATCAGTTTGCACTTGTTAATGTATGGGCATCATGGTGCGTAACCTGTAGAAAAGAGCATCAAATGATTATGAATATTGCAGAAAATAACCAAATAAAACTCATTGGAATTAATTATAAAGATACTAGAATCGAGGGAGAAGAGTACCTTAAGGTTATGGGAAACCCTTTTGATGAAATTTTATTCGACCCTAAGGGTCAAATTGGAATGGAGCTTGGGGTTTATGCTACACCAGAAACTTTCCTTATTAGCAAAGAGGGTTTGATACTTCATAAGCATATTGGTGAATTATCAAAAAATGATTGGGTTGAGAATTTTTTGCCTTTCATTAATCCAGCCTAAGCCTAATTTGCTATTTTTTTGTCATTTTATATTTTGATTAAAATACTCTGAATGATGCTTGACATAAGGGTTTATAAATGGATAATAAATTTGAACCTAAGAAATAAAGGCTTCTAGGTTTAAATCAATTCTTTTACAAATTAAGGAGTTCAAACAATGAATAAATCAGATTTAGTTTCAGCAATTGCTGATAACTCAGGTCTTTCTAAAGCAGATGCTGCTAGAGCTTTAGAAGCAACAACTAGTGCTATCTCTGGTGCACTAGCAAGTGGTGACTCTGTAGCCATTACTGGTTTTGGTAGTTTTCTTGTAAGAGCGCGTGCTGCACGCACTGGACGTAACCCACAAACAGGGGCTGCTATTCAAATTTCAGCATCAAATGTACCTGCATTTAAAGCAGGAAAATTATTAAAGGAATCTGTTAACTAAATAGATTTTTTGTCAGTATAATATGCCCGTTTCCTGATTCGATTCGGGCATTTTTTTTGGGCGCTTAGCTCAGTTGGGAGAGCATCGCCCTTACAAGGCGAGGGTCACAAGTTCAAGTCTTGTAGCGCCCACCAAAAACGGAGTGGTAGTTCAGCTGGTTAGAATACCTGCCTGTCACGCAGGGGGTCGCGGGTTCGAATCCCGTCCACTCCGCCATTTATTCTTAATTGTAAAAAATAAAGTGTTGAAGTACAATGACACTTTATTTTTTGCTGTGCTTTTTCATGAAAAAAAACCCAATAAGCTCCACTGTTGATTTTGAGAAAGATGGAGTTCAGCATGGCTATTTGAAGCTTCCACATTCCCATGATGAATCGGCTTGGGGGTCGATTGTTATTCCTATTTCAGTTGCCAAGAATGGGAAAGGTCCAACAGTTCTTTTTACAGGGGCAAATCATGGAGATGAATATGAAGGTCCAGTCGCTTTATTTGATCTAGCTAATCATATTAATGCAGAAGAAATATCAGGAAGAGTAATTATCATTCCGGGGATGAATTATCCTGCTTTCAAGGCCGGAAAGAGAACCTCACCAATAGATGGCGGCAACATGAATCGAGTGTTTCCTGGAAATCCTGAGGGAACTTTTACTGAAAAAATAGCAGATTATTTCAACCGAACTCTATTGCCGATGGCAGATTATGTAGTTGATTTTCACTCAGGTGGTAAGACTCTTGATTTCTTGCCTTTTTGCTGTGCTCATGTTTTGGATGATAAAACTCAACAAGAGAAATGCGTTGCAGCAATGAAAGCATTCAATGCACCTCATTCGGTAATGCTTTTAGAGATTGATGCAGTCAATATGTATGACACTGCTGCTGAAAACATGGGAAAAGTCTTTATCAGCACTGAGCTTGGAGGGGGTGGATCGACAACTGCCTATACAGTGGAAATAGCAAAAAAAGGAATCAGGAATATTCTTCGCCATGCTGGGATAGCGAAAGGGGATCTGGAGGTTGATGAAACTCTTAATCTAGATATGCCGGATGATAACTGCTATATATTTAGTGAATCAACGGGATTAGTTGAGCATTGTGTTGATCTTGGAGATGAGGTTAAAGCTGGTCAACTAGTTGCTAAAGTTCATAATATTGAACGAACAGGTACTCCTCCAGAAGAATATCATGCCAAGATTGATGGTATATTTACTGGAAAGCATTTCCCAGGGCTTGTTGTAAATGGCGATTTTTTAGGAGTTATTGCAGTCCCTGTTTAACGGAAGATTCCATGAATCCACTATTTGCATCAGATAATGTTACGAGTGCATGTCCAGAGGTGATGGATGCACTAATTGAGGCCAACTCAGGAATTGCAGGTTCTTATGGGGATGATGAGTGGTCGTCAATTTTACAAAAAACATTAAGCGAGGTTTTTGAAACTGAGCTAGAAGTTTATTTGGCAGTAACTGGAACTGCATCAAATGCCTTGGCTCTCTCTGCATTAGCACCAGTTTTTGGAAAAATCTATTGTCATGAACTTTCCCATATAAATACGGATGAATGTGGAGCGCCAGAATTATTTACTGGTGGGGCAAAACTAAATCCGATGAGAAGTAGTAATGGGAGAATTAAGGCAGAAGATTTGGCTCAGATAATTAGGGGCTCTGGCAATGTTCATGTCACTCAGCCTTCGGTTGTGAGTGTTACTCAATCTTGTGAAACAGGCACTGTCTATCAACTGCAAGAGATTAGAGACATTGCAAAAATAGCTCATGATCATAAAATGAGTCTTCATATGGATGGGGCGCGTTTTGCTAATGCTCTTGTATCACTAAATGAAAGTCCGGCTAATATGACCTGGAGATCTGGTGTCGATGTCCTCACTTTAGGTGGCACGAAGAACGGCTGTCTTGCAGCAGAAGCAATCATATTTTTTAAACCTGAGATGGTTGGTAATTTTCCATTTCTGCACAAAAGATCCGGGCAGCTATTATCTAAAATGCGATTTATCTCTTCGCAACTTAATGCTTATGTTTCAGATGATGTTTGGATTAAAAATGCAAAACATGCAAATGAAATGGCAAAGATTTTAAGTGAAGGATTAAGTCGCTTTTCAAATATTGAATTAGCTTATCCTACAGAATCAAATGAAGTTTTTGTTCATCTACCCCGTGAGGTCATAGATTATCTCAATAGCTCTGGTTACGATGTCAATGAGGAAGAGCTTGATGGTAGTGCTGTAAGATTTGTAACTGCATGGGATACAAAGATTGAGGATGTTGAAAATCTCTTAAAAAAACTATCTCAAAAATATCAATAATCTTTGAGTAATAAAACTTCTTTAGATGAGTGACATTGCCTTGTATAATGCTTCACAAAAGCTATTACTGAGATTTGTTATATTAAATCCATAAAGTAGCAAAGACTTTAACAATATTGGTAAAAAATTATTATGTTAGGCGCAATAAGAAATAAATCAAAAGGCTGGGTGGCCTATCTCATCGTTGGTTTAATTACAGTTCCATTCGCTTTATTTGGAATTCAGGATTACGCAAGTCGCTCTGCAAATACTGCGATAGCAAAGGTAGATGGAGAGGACATTGATATTAATATTTATTATCAAGAATTGAGTACTCAGCAACGTAATTTGCAGCAGCAGCTAGGTGCAGCCTATACCCAAGAAATTGACAACGTTCTAAAACAAAATTTATTAGATTCATTAATCAATGAAAAGCTTATCGAGAATTATGCGAATTCATTAGATATTGTTACTCTAGATGATGAGGTCAAATCAGTTATTGAAATGAACCAAGCATTCTTAGTTGATGGTGAGTTCTCGCAAGATCGCTATTTACAACTATTGAGGCTTAATAGTTATTCACCAGCAGCTTATGAAATTGCTCAGTCCAAAGCCTTAAATCGTGAACAAATTAAAAGAAATTTAAGCGGCTCAGCTTTTATGTCATCGACCCAAGCTAAGCAACTGAATGATCTGGCATCGCAAGAAAGAGAGGTTTCTTATTTAGCTCTTAATACTGAAAATTATAAGGATGAGGTGAGCGTTTCTCAAAGTCAAATCTCTGACTACTTCAATGAGAATCGATCAAGCTTTGTTGAGGGAAGAAAGGTTAAGGTAGATTTTGTCGAGCTTACACTTGACAGTATGGAAGAGCCTGAGAGTCCATCGAATGATGACCTTAAAAATCTTTATGATGATAATGCTGAGCTTTATACGAATCCTGAGAGAAGAAGAGCGCAACATATTTTGGTTGAAAGTGAAGAGTTAGCAAAAGACCTTTTAAATCAAATCAAAGAGGGTGCGGATTTTGCTGAACTTGCTAAAGCAAATTCTGAGGATACTTCTTCAAGTGAAGAGGGCGGTGATCTTGGTTTCTTTGAGCGCGAGCTCATGGGAGCAGAATTTGATGAGGCTGCATTCGCAATGAATATTGGCGATGTCAGTGAAGTCGTTACAACAGACTATGGATACTTTCATATTATAAAGCTGACTGATATTGAGCCTGAAACTATGCAATCTTTTGATGAGGTTCAAGAGCAGCTTGTTTCTCTCTATATTAGAACTGCAAAGGAAAAATTGTTATTTGGTTCTCTCGAAGAGTTCATGAATTTGTCATATGAGGAGTCACTAGATATGGTTGCAGACCAGTTTGGTCTAGAGCTTCAGACGAGTGACTTTTTTGGAGAGGGAAGCAGTCAATATGATCCTAAATTTGTTGCCTCCGCCTTCAGTTCAGCAGTGATTGATGATGGTGAGAATTCTGAGGTGATGGAGATAAGTCCTGAAAAATTTGTAGTTTTAGCTCTGTCAGACTTGCAGTCTGAGCGCGAAAAAGACTTGAGTGAGGTAGAGGGTCAAATTGAGTCCGTATTGAAGACATTAGCAGCAAAAGAGATTATCGATAATTTAGCTGAAAATATTGCCTCTGCTCTCTCTAGTGGTGATGAGCAAACTGCGAATCAACTCATATCTGAGAATAACTTAGAGTGGGTCAATGAAGGATGGATTTCTAGAGCGAATGAATTGCCGTTTGATGTAACTTCTTTGTCCTTTACTCTTGCTAAGCCGGAAGAGGGGAGACACACTTACAGCGCTGAGAGTGCCAATAGAATAACCTCATTGGTCATTGATTTAGCGGGTGTAAGAATTCCTGAAGGAGATTCAGATACTGGTATCTCTGCGCTTTATTTAAGTCAAGAGAACAATGAAATGTTTATCTCTCTAATTGAGCAATTGAGAGAGAATGCTGAGATAAAAGTTTTTACTGATCTGCTCTAAATCATCTTACCTGCTGCTGGGTAAGTTTGATTAACAATGAAGTTCGTATTGTTTCTAGTTTACTAGAGGTAATGCGAGCTTTTTTTTGGCTCAAAAGAGCTGAATTCTGTGACCATTGATAGGTTATCAAATAGAACATGGTTGTTCAAATTTTATAGGTTAATTTTTTAACCAAAAAACAATGCTTACTTGTCTAGGAGGATAACTATGAATTCATATTTTTTAATTACTGCAGCACTTTTTCCAGCTATGCCATTAATGATGATTAATTTCGGCAATCGATACACAACATTAGCAGCTCTGATTAGGAAAATTCATGATGAACTTATGGACGCTGATTGGAAGCAAGAGCATTCTCAAGCTGCATCCAGGTACCTTAAGCAAATTGATATTTTAAGAAAACGTCTCAAATTAAACAGACTCACATCAACCTTAGCTGGGTTAGGTTTTATGACTAACCTTACTGCACTCTTTATCTCCGTAAATGGTGCAAGTCCATTTCAATTTGTAATCGTTTTTAGTACAGGAATTGTTCTATTTGGATTGGCTATAGGTTTGTTTATTTTTGAAATTCAGTTGGCAACTAAGGCCTTAGACACTCACATAGAGGATCTTGAGGAGATCAAATTATTTCAAAGTAAATAATAAATTTTTTACAGATCTTCAATAAATTGATTAGTCAATATCTTCCCAGCTAATAAAAATTAGGTTTTGCGTTTGTGAATAAGCCTTTAAATGAAGAGACTTACCAGGCTCCTCTTGGCTTTTTATATAAGCAACTGCATTATCAGATTGCTCTCTATCGCGAAAATGCATAAGCATAAAGTATTTTTGCTCTCTTTCTTCATCCGTATCTAGGATTGAGTCGCTTTGACGGAGACCAATTGGACTGTGATCTTGATTATAAGTCGGGTCCTTTTTCATAGAAGTTATAGCCTGCGTCAACATAGGTTACCTCTCCCGTAACGCCTGATGCTAAATCAGAACATAAGAAGGCTGCTACATTGCCCACTTCCTCAATACTGACATTACGCTTAAGAGCTGAGCTTTCTGCTGCATGATCAAGGAGCTTGCCAAATCCTCTGATGCCGCTTGCTGCCAGGGTTTTAATTGCTCCTGCTGATACTGCGTTTACTCGAATTCCTTTCTCAGCACCCATTGCTGCGGCCATATAACGAACATTGGCTTCAAGAGAGGCTTTTGCAATACCCATTACATTGTAGTTTGGTATCGCTCTCAAAGCTCCTAAGTAGCTGAGAGTTAACAGGGCGCCATTTTCATTGAGCATCGGCATTGCTGCTTGTGCAAGGGCAGTAAAACTGTATGAGCTTATTTCATGAGCCTTTAGAAAGCCTTCTCGGGTTGTGACTTCAAGATAGTTGCCATCAAGTTCTGATCGCTCAGCAAATGCAACAGAGTGAATTAAAATATCAAAACTATCCCAGGATTTTTTTAACTCATCAAAGGTTTCTTTGATCTGCTCATCACTAGATACATCACATGGAATAACGATAGATGAGTTACAAATCTCAGCACACTTTTCAACGCGTCCCTTAAGTTTCTCGGTTTGGTATGTAAAGGCAAGCTCGCAACCATTTGCTGCCATAGATTCAGCAATCCCCCAAGCAATTGAGCGATTTGATGCAACACCAACAATAAGTGCTTTTTTGCCCGTTAAAAAACCCATGAAACCTCCACAATATTTATAATAGAATCAGAGATTAATTATAAACACATTGACTCAATAGTTGCTCTTTACTTGGTATTTGAAACTAAGAAATTGCATGTTCATTTTTAGCACTAATTATTTTTTTGTATTGAAGTATTTATGAAGCATAAAGGTTATTTCCTCTTATTTATAGTTTTGGTTTTATCTGATCAATTCACAAAACAAATCTTTATGTCATCCCTTGAAATAGGTCAGTCAATAGTTGTCAATCCTTATCTAAGTTGGACATACCTTCATAACACAGGGGCGGCATTTAGTATTTTGTCTGATGGGGGTTTGATTGGAAGATTATTCCTATTAGCTGTATCTATTTTGGTCTCTCTTTGGGTTATTTGGTGGGCTCAGAAAACGCCAGAAATTTATAAACAAAAATTATTTGGACAATTTTTTCTTCTTTCAGGGGCGGTTGGTAATTTGATTGATAGGGGATTGTATGGTTATGTGATTGATTTCATTGATGTGCACGTAAACAGCTTTTATTGGCCAGTCTTTAATTTAGCCGATAGCTTTATTTTTATAGGCGTGGTCTTAATCATTTTTGAGAGAAAATCAATTAGTAAATAACATTCGAGTGGTTATTCTAATATCCATTACTGGTAGAATATTAAATATATAAATAGAAGACAAATTTAATGAAAAAAATCATTTTATTATCCTTATTAATGTCACTTAGCATGTCATCAAGTGCTGATTTTCAAAAGATGTCTCAAGATGGCGAGAAAATAGCTTTAGATAGTGAAAATTGGTCTTGTGTTGTAGATGATAAAAACTCCTTAGTTTGGGAGGTTAAAAGTGACAAAAAGGGTGTTCAAAATGCTCTTAACACCTACACTTGGTTTGATGGTCAGAGCGGAAGAGATAATGGAACTTTTAGTAAAAATTGTTACTGGGGAAAAAACTGTAATACTCAGTCATTCATCAAAGACATCAACAAGGCAGAACTTTGCGGTTATTCAGATTGGAGATTGCCAACAAGGGACGAGTTAAATTCAATTGTCGACTATTACAGCGATAGTGATTTACTGATTGATACTGATTTCTTCCCAAATACTCAGATGGATGGATATTGGACTTCAGTTTCTGTTAAATCTAATCCTTCAATGGCTTTTGAGGTTCCATTCTTTTATGGTGGCTCTATGGCTCGTGATAAAACCATTGATACTTTTGTAAGACTTGTAAGAAGTGCTGACTAGAGAGATTGACCAATCACTGTATGAGTCTTATTCTGATGACATACCGCTCATTCTGAAAAGAATTTATGCTGCAAGAGGGGTGAGTGAATCTCAGCTTTCAATGGCCCTTCCGGGGCTCCTTAAGCCGAGCTTTGATGAGCTCAATATTGCTCTAGAGCTTTTAGAGAATTGCCTTAAAAAAGACAAACGTATTTTGATTGTTGGAGACTTTGATGCAGATGGTGCGACAGCAAGTGCTGTTGCTATCAGAGCGTTGAGATTGATGGGCGCAAGGCACGTTGATTTTTTGGTTCCTAATAGGTTTAAGCATGGCTATGGCCTGAGTCCAGAAATTGTAAAAGAAGCAAAGGATGAGAAAGAACCAGACCTCATTATTACAGTTGATAATGGGATTTCGAGCAATGAGGGTACTGAACTTGCAAGGTCGCTTGATATTGATGTCATTATTACAGATCACCATCTACCTCCAAATACGCTCCCAAACGCCAATGCAATTATTAATCCTAATCTAAGAGGATGTGATTTTCCATCAAAGAATTTAGCAGGAGTTGGAGTTAGTTTTTATCTTTTTTCTTCTCTCAAGACACACCTAACAAAGCAGGGTTACTTTGAAAAGAATAACATTCAAAATCCTGATCTACGTGTTCTTCTTGACTTAGTTGCACTTGGAACGGTTGCTGACGTGGTCAAATTGGATCAGAATAATAGAATTCTTGTCAATGAAGGTATTAAAAGGATTCGGCAAAAGAACTGTTCAAAAGGAATTCTAGCGATTCTTGAGTTGACCAAACGTCCTATCGAATCATTGCAGGCTTCTGATCTTGGTTTTACAGTGGCACCTAGAATTAATGCAGCAGGAAGGCTTAGTGATATTTCAAAGGGAATCCGATGCCTACTCTCAGAAGATATGAATGATGCTCGAAGGTATGCTCAAACGCTTGAAGAGTTCAATATCAGAAGACGCAAAGAACAAACTAGAATGCAAGATGAAGCATTGATGATTGTTGAAGAACAATCAATCGATGAAAGTCAATTTGCAATCGTTCTATACGATGAGTCTTGGCATGAGGGTGTTGTAGGTATTGTTGCTGGAAAGCTTAAAGAAACCTATCAGTGTCCATCAGCTGTCTTTGCTAAAGCTGACGATGTCCTTAAGGGCTCTATTCGCTCTATTCCTGATGTTCATATTAAAGACTTGCTTGACCTGGTTGATCGAGATAATCCAGAACTCATTGAGAAGTTTGGTGGTCACGCTATGGCTGCTGGTCTCACAATTAAACCAGATAATTTTGCACCATTTAAAGATGCATTTACTGAGGCAATAACAAAGCACCTTAAAGGTAAAAAACCCATCATTGAACTTTTAACCGATGGCCAACTTGATTCATCAGAAATAACGCTTAAGAATGCAGAACTTCTGCGGCAAGCCTCGCCATGGGGGCAGGGCTTTGAGGAGCCTATTTTCTATGGTGACTTTGAACTGGTTGAGCAGAGGATTGTTGGTGAGAAGCATCTCAAATGCAATCTAAAACTTCAAGGCACGAATTCAGTTTTAGAAGGAATCGCTTTTTTTCAAGAAAAGCTTAAATCCAAAAATGTTAAAGTAGCATACAAATTGAACGTTAACTCTTTTAGAGGAAATGAATCCTTGCAGCTAATGATTGAGTCAATTGAAAGTTCTTGATGTTGTTGTTTAGATTTTTTTGCAGTTTCTAATATACATTACACCTCCAGCCCAATCCTCGACATCAATAAATAGTTTGGCACTAGTATTGGTTAAATTATTTAAATTGATTGGAGTGGATCTTTTATGTTTGGTTAGAATTGGATACATTGGATTTATTGGAACTTCTCCATTATCAACATGAAGATTAAAATATGCCATTTTGCCAACAAAGTGGCCATCGCTAGTCAGTCTTAAATTTACCTGGTCAATTAAATAACTTGGATCTGAAGACAAACCGCCCATTCTCCATTTGGCAGTATTTCCAAATTCAACATTTGAGCCTCTAATATTAATATTACCTTCAGCAATATTCCATGGCTCTTCTTTACCTTCTTTTATATTTTCATAAACTATCCTCGACATTCGAAAGCGACACTGAAAGTCATCTTCGTTTTTGGTCAGTTTATATTTACTAAAATCAAAATCAGTTTTAGAGACAACTAAATTAAGAAGCTCATCTAAGACTTCTGGAGCAAAGCTGACTTCATAAATTTTGATTTCTGAATTATTACTTTCAGATGTAGAATTATTTGATGAGGTATTCGCATTGCCAATAGAATTATTAGAATTTCCTTGATTGCAAGTAAAAATATAGTATGTGCCATCATCAGAAACGGATTTTATGGGTTCGCTTTCATCAGGACATGAGGATGCATAGCTCATTGAAGACATCAATAGCAACGCAAAAGGTAGAAAGATTT
>LURN01000017.1 GCA_001628405.1 Candidatus Thioglobus sp. REDSEA-S12_B1
GTGCTAAGATGAGCGATTCCTCTCCATAGAGACAAGCCTGCCAATGTTACGATAAATGCAGGCATGCCCCAATAAGCAATAAACATGCCATGCAAACTTCCAACTATGACTGCGATCATGAAACCGAAAGCAATCGCAATCCATGGGTCAACACCCCAGAATGATGCTACATAGCCCATCAAAGCAGCAATCAAACCCATGACTGAGCCCACAGACAAATCGATACCTGCTGTAAGTATGACTAGTGTCATACCACCAGCTATAACCCCAACAGCTGCAGCATTATTAAAAATAGTCATAATATTACTAATATGCAGAAAAGGGCGACCATCAGTAGATAACTCAATAGCAAAGGAGAGAACAATAATTGCTATTAAAGCTCCTGACCACTCGTAATTAAAAAAACGAATTAATTTAGTAATTAACGAATGGAGAAGTTGATCAGTTTTAGTAGAGAATTTAAATGACATATAAGGCCTTAGAGATAAATATTAATAAAAAGAACACAACATATGAAACCAACGTGATTACATAAAGAACTTTAAGCTCCTTATTGCTGTTAAACATAATTCAGTACTACTTACATTCCAATCATATCTTTATAAGCTTGAACTGTTGCAGGTGTTACTAGAAAAAAGCCTGTATCAATACGACTTTTAACTGCTTTACCCTGAACAGCAGCAACTGCTGCTTTTACGCCTTGATAACCCATTTGGTATAGCATTTGTGCAGTATCAGCATGGACCCAACCAGCCTCCATTGCCTCAATTGCATCTCCAGCTCCATCAAATCCTACTAGCTTGACTTGACCTGCTTTGTAACCTAGGTTTTCTAGTGCAGCTTTAGCACCCATTGTGCCTCCATCCCAAGCATTAGCAACCATTTTTACATCACTATTTGCATTAAGAACTGCTTCTACACCAGATTGTGCTTGAGCAGAATTCCATTCAGTAGGTACAATTAATACTTTACTATCTGGACGCGCACTTGCAAATGCACTCAAAAATCCGTCACGTCTTTCTTGACCAGTAGTTTGAGCTTGATTACCAGTTACATAAATAATAGTATCACCATTGGCAACTAGAGTTGCTGCAACTGCACCCTGAACTTTAGCAACAGCTAAGTTGTCAGTAGCTACAAAAGATGTAACGTCTGCACCAGTAACACCAGTATCGACTGCAATTATAGGAATACCAGCATTCATGGCATCTTCTACAGCTGGAGCAATTCCTGCTGAATCAACAGGTGCAATAGCAATAGCAGAAGCTTTCTGGTTAACTAGGTTTTCAAAAACTTCAAGTTGACTAGATAAGTCTCCCTGAAAAGATGGACCAACAGTTATAAGGTTAACTCCTTCTTCATTAGCTGCATCAGCAGCACCTTGGTTAATCATCATCCATCCAGCATTGGTTGCTGATTTGGTGACATAACCAATTGAAATTTGTGCAAGAGACATTGTAGAAAATGCCAGGATTACGAACGATGCACATAGTTTTATATATTTTTTCATTAGTTTTCACTCCTTTTTTATTTGAAATAATTTATAATACTAACTAAATCAAATTGATTTAGTAGAATAAATTATAATTTAAAAAAAAAAGATTAATCAAACTTTTTTAAAATAAATTAAAATTAATTCAAAATTAAGGAAATAGAATATGACTGAAATGGCCGCTCCCTATGTGTTAGAAACAAATAATTTGTGCAAGAACTATGGTGGTATTGAAGCACTAAAGGATGCTAGCTTTTCCATGAAAAAAGGTGAAACTATTGCAATCGTTGGTGATAACGGTGCTGGAAAATCAACCTTTGTTAGAAATATAACCGGTGTCGAAAAGTCAACTTCAGGAACTGTAAAGTTTTTAGGTAAAGAAGTAAATTTTGAAAATCCCTTTGAAGCTAGAAGGTCAGGTATAGAGACTGTCTACCAAAATCTCGCTTTAATTGATTTTTTAAATGTAACAGAAAACATGTTTCTAGGTAGAGAGTTAACTCGTTTTAATTTTGGATTGTTTAGTTGGTTAAATAAGAAAAAAATGAAAAGCGAGACAAAAAAACTTTTGTCTAAAACAAATGTCCGTATCAATAACTTAGATCAAAAGCTAGTTAATATGTCTGGTGGGCAACGTCAATGTATTGCAATTGCAAGAGCTGCCGGATGGGGGGAGCAGTTAATTATTATGGATGAACCCACTGCTGCGCTAGGTGTTAAAGAAACTTCTGCGGTAGAGGAGATTATTAAGGGCTTAAAGAAAAGACAAATTTCAGTATTAATTATTAGTCATAATTTGCGACAGGGAGAATTGTTTCAATGATGTCTACTAAAGATGTAACTGAAGAACAGGTGGTGTCAAAAATTACTGGAGCAGTGGCTTAATTTTATGAGTGTGTCAAAAAATTCTCACCGTGGAACAAATCAAGTAAGCTTAAAGCAATATAATGAAAATACTATCATAAGCTTATTGCGTCAGCAGGGACCTCTTACTAAAGCTGAAATAGCTCGAATAACTCAATTGACACCTCAAACAATATCATTAATTTTTAAAAGATTTGAGCAACAAAATCTAGTTTTAAAAGAGGAGTATATATATGGCAAGATGGGGCAACCATCAGCACCTTTCAGTCTTAATCCTGAAGCAGCATTTTCTATTGGAATTAGTATAGGAAGACATCAATTAGATATATCATTAATAGATTTTAAATGCAAAATCCTCAAACAATATTCGCTTAGATATGAGTATCCTGATGTGCAAATTGTGCTTAAAAAAATCACTCAATCACTCAAAAAAATATTTCAATATTTGTCTTCTGATCAACAACAAAGACTTGCGGGAATTGGGCTTGCACAGCCAGATAAAATCAGTAAATGGGGTGAGGTTTTTGGAGTAGATAGTAACATTCTAAGCCAGTGGGATGATGTGAATATTATTGATGAAATTAAGAACCTTGCCCCGCAATATGAAGTAATCAGAATGAATGATGTCTATGCAGCATGTCTTTCAGAGCTGTTTTTGGGTAATCCAAATAAACATACTGACTTTCTGTATATATATTTAGGTACTTTTGTAGGAGGCGCTATAGTCCTAAATGGACAGTTATTTAATACTGATCAGTTAAATGCATCATCTATTGGAACTATTCCTATTCATACTTCTGGCGGTCATCGACAATTAATTGGCGTGGCTTCATTAAATTCCCTAGAGCAGGATTTGAAAAAAACTGGATTCGATCCGAAACTTTTAACTACTGAAAAGAAATTACCACCGGCGGTGCGTCTCATGTTTGACTCATGGTTAGAGCATGCTCTGGAAGGTATAAAGTGGTCTATAGTTTCTGTAAACTCGGTTATTGGAACAGATTTAGTTTTGATTGATGCTCATTTAAACAAAACTTTAATTGCAGAAATAAACAGCAAGCTAAAGAATTTACTTGAAAACTTTCATTGGGAGGCTACCGAGCCAGCAGTCATTGAGAGCGGTTCGGTCGGAAAACAAGCTCGCGCATTGGGAAGTGCAATAATTCCGTTTAATAGTACATATGGGTTATCACAAAATACACTTTTAAAGTAAACATCTTTTTATTAACAGCCAAGTTGACTAGCAGCAATTAGCTTGGGATTTTTCCACGCCAGCATTAATACCACAGCTATTGATTGACTCAACTGCATCTTTGCTTGAATCGTTTCCATAAATGGGTATTTCTCTCAATGAATGGAAGTTCTCCCAAGGAATACCCTGTGGGTCAAGTACCCAATACTTGTCAGACTCAGAGTAGCAGCAATGTGCCCCTTTTTCCTCAAGCGACTCAATGTTGTTTTCCTCTATTCTTTTGTGAACCTTGTTTAGTTCTTCATCTGAATCCAGTTCTAGCCCAAGGTGATTCAAACCGTTTTCACGACCCTTGTTTGAGATGGCAAAGTTAACTGAGGGGTTTTCTAATCGCCATTTAGCATAATCACTTTCTAGAATGGTAGGTTCAATTCCAAACATAGTGGTATAAAACTTTATATTGCTATCTAGGTCACTGACTGATAGATGTATGTGCATTCTTTTCATATTTTTTCCTTTTCATTTAATGGCGGTAATCCATTTTGACTTGTCTCAGAGCAGCACTCTGAAGTAAAAGATTAATTTCTCTATTCAAATAAACTATATATTTACCTTCCAAATTATTTACTTAAATGTTCAAGGGTATGTGCGTTTATCTCCCAATTCTGTCCATCAAATTTTTCAATTGTCATCTCTTTAGGTTGAGGATCAAGACAAGAGGGGTTGACACTAATACCATCCGGGTTTGTTCTGGGAATATAGAATGATTTTATGCCACAAGTTTTACAAAATAGATGTTTAGCTTCGCCCGTGTCAAATGTATAGGTTGATAAATTGTTTTTTCCCTTAATGAGATTAAACTTTGATCTAGGTACAATCAGATGCAAAATCCCTGCTTTAGTGCAAATACTACAATTACAGGATATAGCAGCAACTTTTTTATCAGCTTCTACTTCAAAAGCTACCGCCTCACAATGACAACTTCCTTTATAAATCATGTTTCGTTATTTAACACCCTAATAGAGCCATCTTATACCATAAAGTAAGTTATAGTCTAGGTTCTTTAGCTCCATCATTTGGTTTTAATGAATTAGCGGCTTTTGTCTCACGATGGCTGATATAAATTGTTGAAATAAATATTATTAATCCTCCAATCCATGTCGAAGTTCCAGGAATTTCAGAAAAAATCAGCCATCCCAAAAGCGCTATTATGGGTAGTTTTATGAATCCAATTGGCTCTAGGCTAGAAATTTCAGCCATCGAGTAGGCTTTTGTCCATGAAAAGTGGGCTAGTGTAGCTAAAATTGCAATGCCCCATAGGTAAAGCCAAGTCTCAAAACTGGGCCACTGCCAAACTGTAATAGCAGGCACAAAAGTAATTGGAATAAGCATAATCACCATCCACATAATAATTGCCTCAGGAGTGTCAGTAAGAGTAAGCTTTTTGACAATTAGAGCGTTAATTGATAGCGATACAGCCGCAACAATAGAGAGCATTATTCCAAATGAGAAGCTAGTAAATCCAGGCTGGACAATGATTAGCATTCCAAAAATTCCAACTATAATGGCTGCAATTCTTCTGGCTTTAATGATTTCACCTAAAAAAATAGCAGCTCCAATCGTTATAAATAGTGGCTGTGAGAAGCTAATTGCAATGGCCTGAGCAAGTGGGATTAGAGTTAAGCATGCAAATCCAGCGATCATACCAATAGCTCCAATAAAGGCTCTCATAAAAAACAACTTAGTGTTTTTCATTTTAATTGCAGCGAGACCTGCGGATTTTAATATTGGCAGCATCACAATGAATGCAAGAAGGTTTCGAAAAAATACAACTTCAAGTACATGAATGTCTTCGGAAGCTTTTCTGATGAAAACCACCATAAATGCAAAAAGAACAATAGATAAAAGTTTTAGAATACTTGCTCTAGTTTGATTACTTTGCGATTTAAAAATATTAACTATCTTGAGGTTGTTTAATGTGTATATCAATTGAATATCATAGTTATTTAATAATGAAACTATACCTTAATACACCATATTAATTCGATGACTGGTATTTAAGTAGAATGTAGGCAAGTCTTTTGCCGTTAGATTTTTATTTCAATAGATTTTCAAGCTCTTTTATTGAAACTTTCAGAGCATCACTAAATAGTTGAATGTCAGAAAATGACATGCTCCCCGATTTATTTTCCATAAGAACAATATTTGACACATCGGTTTGCATTCCAGCTGCGAGTTGATTTTGAGATAGACCTAATAGTTTTCTTTTTTCAATAAATAGGTTTCGAATTGCTTGATGCCTATGGGTATTAAAGAGGTCTTTTTGGCTATGAAAATCCATGAAAAATAATGAAAATAGAAAGCTGTTAATTATAGTTCAAAATGATTTATTTTTCAAATGATCCAATTTTATTAGTTTGATACTCAATAAGATATAATATGGCACTATGAAAAATGAGTCAGAAGGCAAGGTTTTATTTAACGAAGAGTGCAGTATTTGTAACTTCGAAATTAAACACTACAAAAAACGATCTCAGCTTCAATATGAAAACTGTAGTCAAATGGGTGATAAATACCTTAAAGCTCTATATGTAGAGTTTCCCGATGGAAGTGAAATCAAGGGAGTAGATGCTTTCATTTATGTATGGAGCAATACAAAGGGCTACGGCTGGCTTTCTAAGCTAGTAAGTTTTCCAGGTGTATATACTTTTGCAAAGTTACTCTATGCCATTTTGGCATTTATTCTGTATTGGCGATTCAAACTATTCAATCGTATCCTTTCTAGTTAAATCTAGATTAATTTCATATGAATCTCAGTTCAACACTGCTTACTCATAAAAGAGTTCTTAGCGTAGCGATTCCAATTGTTCTAGCTAATGCGACCATTCCAATTTTGGGAGCTGTGGACACTGCGGTTGTTGGGCAGATGGGACTTGCTGCTCCAATTGGAGCAGTTGGCATTGGCGCTATAATTATTTCAGCCATTTATTGGCTCTTTGGTTTCTTGAGAATGGGAACTACTGGTCTGACTGCGCAAGCAATTGGTTCAAATGATAAGTCAGAAACCTCTGCTCTTTTAATTAGAGGAATCCTGATTGGACTTACTGCTGGATTAGTACTAATTATTACCCAAATTCCTTTATTTAGCGCTGCTCTTGGTATAGCGCCAGCATCCTTTGAGGTGGAGTCATTAGCTCAAGACTATTTAAAGATAAGGGTCTATAGTGCTCCTGCTGCAATCGCTATCTTTGGAATTACGGGTTGGCTTATTGCTCAAGAGAAGACGCGAGCTGTATTACTTCTTATGTTGCTTGTAAATACCATCAACATAATTTTGGATTTTGTATTTGTTCTTGAACTTGGATGGGGAGTAGAGGGTGTGGCATTTGCAACAATTGTTGCAGAGTGGATTGGACTATTGTTTGGATTATGGCTTGCTAGAGATGGCTTCAGAGATGGTTACTGGAAAAAATGGGATCAAATATTTGACAGAGTTAGACTGGTTAATATGGCCAGAGTTAATAGCGATATTCTGATTCGATCAGTTCTTCTAGAGATCGCCTTTGTCAGCTTTTTATTTCTAGGTTCGAGTTTCGATGATGCAACTTTAGCAGCGAATCAGGTACTTATTCAGTTTTTAAATATAACAGCTTATGCTATGGATGGTTTTGCTTTTGCAGCTGAGGCACTCGTGGGTCAGGCGCTTGGAGCTAGAAACAGATTAATGTTTCGAAAGTCTGCCATTATGACAAGTCAATGGGGCTTTGGTTCAGTTGTTTTAATGTCAATTATTTTTGCAGTATTTGGAAGCAATATTATTGATCTCATGACCACCGCTCCTGATGTAAGGATAGTTAGTCGTGAATACTTGCCTTGGATGGTATTAGCGCCTTTAGTCGGCGCAGCTGCATGGATGCTTGATGGTATTTTTATTGGCGCTACTAGAACCGCTGATATGCGAAATATGATGTTTATTTCATTCTGCGTCTATTTGTTAATGCTTGCATTACTATTACCGAAATATGAAAACCATGGATTGTGGGCCTCACTCATTATTTTTTCAATAGCGCGGGGAGTTACCTTAGGCATCAGGTATCCAAAGCTTGAAGCCTCTGTAGAAAATAACTTGAAAAGTTAATCTAGGTAACCAAATTTACCATTATTAAAGTCTTCAATGGTCTGCCTAATCTCGTCATTTGTATTCATTACAAATGGGCCATAGGAGGCAATCGGTTCATCAATAGGCTCACCACTTAGGATCAGTATTTCGGCATCATCTTCGGCCTTAATTGTAAACTCTTTGCCTTTGTTTTCAAAAAGCACAAAGTGGTTTGTAGGGGCTCTCTCTTTATTGTTGATGGTAACGTTACCCTTGATAATTAGAAGGCCAGTATTATGACTTTCATTGAAACTCAGGCTAGTTCCTTTGCCCTTATTGAGCTTCAAATTAAATAGGCTTAATGGGGTGAAAGAAGAGGCAGGGCCTTTGTTATTTTCGAATTCTCCAGCAATAATATCGATCGATCCAATATCATCTCCAAGGTCTACTTTAGCTAAATCCTTATTTTCAATGTTTTGGTATTTTGGCTCAGTCATTTTGTCTTTAGCAGGCAGATTAACCCAAAGCTGAACCATTTGCATCTCACCACCTTTCTTACTGAAATTTTTTTCGTGATACTCTTTATGAAGTATGCCTTTTCCAGAGGTCATCCATTGAACACCTCCTTCTTCAATAACACCACCAGCACCTGTGCTATCGTTATGCTCAACTTTTCCTTTGTAGGCAATGGTGACTGTTTCGATGCCTCTATGAGGGTGAGAGCCAACACCTCTTGGAGTGCCATTGTTTGGTGGAAAGTAGTGAACTGGAGCGTAATCCAATAAAAGAAATGGACTCATTCGCTTCATGGTTAGCGGCTCTTTTCTTCCTAGAATTCCATAAACCCTAAATCCATCCCCAACAAAATGTAGATTGTCTGGTGGAAGTATTGCCTCGATTGCTCTTAATGCCATTGTTACTAACTCCAAAATAATGTATCACAATAATATATGTTTTAGACCTCTCATTTTCAATGTCTTTTCATGAAAATCTGTATTTCGTTAGATTTAATAATATTATGAAGATATTACTCTAATAAGGTATATTTGAACCAAACTTTAATTGGCTGATAAGTGAATCTTAAAAATCTGATTATTGTAGTAATGTCTCTATCTTTAATTGGTTGTATCGGAGGTAGAGGTGGAGGTTCTAGTTCAAGTGTTGTATCTAGTTCTTCAACTGCTGACTATGCTCTAGCTAAAAGCACTTCATTTACTGAAGGTAGTTCATCCTCTCAAAACTCAATTAAATCAGAAACTCAGTGGACCAATGTCGACTATTCAGGAAGCGCCAGCAGCGTTCATCCATATGAGCAAATGAATATTCATAAGGCGCAGTCATTTTCAGATGGCACTAATAATTTGACAGGAATAGGCCAATTCATTCACATCGCAGACTTTAATTGTGACGATGATCACAAAGTTTATCTCAACAAAACGATTCATAATTTAGATGATGGAGGGTCAGGTGAAAGTACATTTGGCGCAGCAGATTCAGACGACTACCACTGTCAGGCAGTTGCCTCAATGGCGGCTGGAGACGGCACTGGGACTGGAGACACATCTGGAGAAAACCTATTAAGTGGTGTTGCTCCTGACGCTGATTTAATACTTTCAAGTATTCCCAATACGAGTGGAACCTATAAGACAGATGATTTTGCTGCTGACCTCGATCTAGCTAGGGGTTATGAAGCAGTCGCTTCAAATAACAGTTGGGGGATGGGAGATAGTACAGACTCAAATGCAAACGCAAATTGGAACATAACTGAGCTTAAGACCTATATATCAGATAACAGTTTATCCAATAACCAAGGGTTTGCAGCATTAATGGAAGGCTCTTCTAGTTCTGATGCAATTACAGCAACTCAGTCATACATAACAGCACTAGATAACTTTCAAAACAACGGAGTAATTGTATTCTCTTCAGGAAACTATAGTGGTGAATCTGATGTCAGTGCGGTTGCTGCTCTTCCAGAGTTATATTCCCAGCTATCTGAAGCTTGGCTTACTGTCGGTATGGTTGACTTTACAGGTAATGATATTAGTAATGCGAGTGAATCTGAATTCACTCTAAAAGGCAACAAATGTGGTTCAGCCAAAGAGTACTGTGTTGTTGCTGATGGTTGGCAACTCAATGTTGGTGGTTATATTAATGACGGAACAAGTGTTTACCCTACTCAAAAATCGGGTTCATCTCTAACAGCACCAATGATTTCAGGTGGAATTGCTCTTCTGTCACAAGCCTTCCCAAATCATACTCCTGAGCAATTAACTGACAGGGTTCTTGCATCAGCCAATAATAGTTGGTTTACACCTGAAGGTAACACAACTTTTACAACTCACGGAAACGGCATTAAACATGGTTATCACTCAACTTGGGGTCACGGCGTCCCCGATTTTTATGCTGCATTAAAGCCAATTACTTCAAATGCGAATCCAGCCATGTCACTCTATACTGGAAATTCAATTCAATCCAGTGAGAGTCAGTCGCTATCTTCGTCCTACATCACCACAACACCTTCATTCGGGAATACAATTTCACAAGGATTGGTTGGTGAGGTTGGTTATGCCTATGATGCATTGAACGGAGGCTTTAAATATGACTTGTCTTCAAGAGTTAATCTTTTCAATAGTAAGGATTCAAAAATCAATTTATCTTCAGAACTGTTGCTGCTTGACACACCTATTACGAATAAAAAAAATAACTTACTTGATATAAGTCAAACTAACTCTTCCTTGTTTCAGAATAATAAACTTGAGACAACTCTAACGCTTGGCAATAGTTCACTTCCGGTTCAGAGTTTCTATGGGTCAAACTCAGACCCGGCGTTTGCCTTATCAAACTTTGAAACTCCATATCTCGAATCAAAAAAAGGTAGTCTCGGTGTTAGTGCAAGTTACGAGCTAGAAAATTCTCGTTTCATGATTGGAACCTCAAACCCAATTAGACACAATTATGATGCAGATAGTTTAATTGAGTCAGGTCAATCCATAGTTGCCTCCTTGGAGTATGATTATTCTTCGGATGCAAGTATCACTCTAATGTCAGGCTATACTAGAGAGAAAGATAATTTACTAGGACTCGTAGGTAGCGACGCCTTTTCAACACTTGGAGCAAAATCAAGCACTGTTTTTAGCGCTTTAAAAGCGCAGGGTCATATTAATGACAACTTGACCTTAACTGGTTTAGCAACAATTGCTAGAACAAATATGTCTAAACCAGAGTCCAGTTTTATTGAATCTGCAAGCGACGTTAAGTCTACAAGTATTGCTCTGATCGCAACTCAAAAAAATATTTTAGGCGATGACCAATTTTCACTCTCAATTAGCCAACCAAATAGAATAGAGGATGGTGAAATGTCCATAAGAATTTCTAATTTAGCCGAGTCTGATGGGACCATATCCTATAGAACTAAAGGCATTAAACTTCAGCCTTTTGGAAGAGAAGTGTCTTATGGACTTAATTACCGAAAAGACTTTGATCAAAATTTTGGCGTTTCTTTAAAGCATATATTGACATCCAATCTAAATCATATGCAAGACAGTGCTATTGCGAAATCAAGCTATATTGGACTCAGATTTAAAGACCTAAAGTTAGGTTATAACATAGACTCAGCGAGTTCATCGGAGAATGCGGAATTATCCTATCAGTTCAACTTCTAAATTGAATTTATTTAAATCTGTAAAACAAAATATTAACCATTGACTTCTCTTTTCATAATTTACAATAGTCATTTTTAGATTTTAGATTATTCAATTTGAAAAAGAATATCCTTGTTTTTAAACACATGACTTCACAAAATCCAGGCATTTTTAGGGATTTTGCCGAGAGTCAGAATATTTCATTTCATGAGATTGATCTTCATGCTGGCGAGCAAATTCCAGACCTAAAAAACTATGATGGTCTCTGGGTCATGGGCGGCTCCATGAATGTCTGGGAGAAGGATAAATATCCTTGGCTTATCGATGAAAAAAATGCAATTCGAGAAGCGATTCAAGATTTAAAGATACCTTTTCTTGGCATATGTCTGGGTCATCAACTTGTTGCTGAGGCTTTGGGTGGCAGAGCTGAGAGAACTGAAAATCATGAGGTTGGTTTGTTTGAAATCAAGCCTACTAAGGAAGGATTAAATCATCCTTTTTTAAGAGATTTTAAAGTCTCAGATAAGTGGGTTAATGTTCATTTAGTTGAGGTGACTCGTCCGCCTAAAGGGGCAATAATACTGGCCTCATCAGATCGATGTGTGAACCATGTCATGCAAATCTCAAAAAATGCATTTTCGTGTCAATTTCATCCAGAAGCTTGTAGCCATACTCTTGAAGGCTGGATGCAAATCCCTGGAATTCCATCAGCGCTTGAGGATCTGCTTGGTAAAGAAGGTGTGGATACTTTTGAGCGAGAGTTTGAAAATAATTTAATGGAGAACAAGAGGGCATCACATACTTTATTTAAGAACTGGTGTGAATTAGTCTTTCAATAAATATATTTGATTGCATGTGCATTGCTATTTTATTGCTCTAAAATAGTGATGAAAATTTAGTCTCGACTGAATATGACTGCTAAAAATTGCTCTCAATGTAATCAAGAATTTGGATGCGGCGCTGGGACTGGTAACTGCTGGTGCATGATCTTCCCTCCAGTAATGTCTCCAACCTCAGAGCAAGATTGCTTTTGTCCATCCTGCCTTGGTGAAGCTATCAATAATCGAATTGATTTCCTAGTTGAGGACAAAGGTATGGAGGATTTTCAGAAATTTGTTGAGCCATATCGTGCTCAAACTAAACTCATCAAAAACGTAGACTATACTATTGAAAATGGGCTTTATGTGTTCAGCAAGTGGTACCTCGTCAAACAGGGTGAGTGCTGCAGTAACGGTTGTAAAAATTGCCCCTATTAAATTTAATAATGTAAGAGGACTTCAATATGAATGATGAACAAGTTGACAAAATTATAAAAGAGCTCAGAGATATTCGCGGCATTATGAGCAAGGCTTATCAACTATTTTGGGTTGCGAGCTTGTTGCTTCTGCTGATTCTTATTGTAAATTTCATTTGAAACAATTAAGGAAGTTACATCAGTGATCAGAAAAATAGTGCAAATCGGTAACCCAGCTCTTCGTCAGATTGCTGATTCTGTCGATGTCAACCAGATTCAATCCGATGAGATTCAAAGTCTGATTGATGATCTTATTGAAACAATGAGGAATGCTAATGGGGCGGGGCTTGCTGCCACTCAAATCGCTGTTCCGCTCAGAATATGCATTATAGAGGTCAACAAAAATCCTCGATACCCATACAAGCCAGATATTCCCTTAACGGTTTTAATTAATCCAAAAGTTACCTTTTTAACTGAAGAGAGAATCCATGTGTATGAAGGGTGTTTATCGGTTCCAAATATGAGGGGTCAAGTTGACCGCTGCCCTGAAATTTTAATTGAAGGCTTTGATAGAGACGGTCAAGAGGTTAGTTTTATTTCAAAAGGGATAAGCGCTGGAACCTTTCAACATGAGCTTGATCACCTTGATGGGCTCATTTATACAGATAGAATGTCTGATGCAAGCTCTTTAACCACGATAGATGAATTTGCAGAGCATTACGAAGAAAAATTCAAAGATCAAGTGATCAATATTGTTAAAAAATACGGCAGTTAAAAAAACATCAACCAAATGAAGTTCTCATTGAACTTTAGTGATAAAAAAAATAGATTTTTATCTAGCTGATAAGTATTTGTTATTTCATATATATCTTTAGAAAGTTTCTATTTTTTGACTCATTTAAAGATAATTTTTCTAGATTTAGTGCCTCTCTTTCTATATACTCGTTACCTGTAGGGATATAAAATTTCCTGCAGGTAAAAAACGGAGAGAGATTCTTTTAAACTAATAAAGGAGATAATGTTTTGGAAGATCAAATATTAGCTTTAACGGCTGAAGTGGCCGCTATTAAGAGTGCTGCTCAGGTCACAAACACCATGTTTGCTGAGATGTACTATTATGTTACGATCCCCTTGATGGTTCTCATTCATGCTGGCTTCCTTCTCTATGAGATGGGTGCTACTCGCGTGAAGAACGTTCTGTCATCGGGTATGAAAAACTTACTCGCGTTCGCGTTTACAATTGCTGCGTGGTACCTGTTTGGTTGGTGGTTCTACTGGGCCCTTCCAACCTGGCCATTAGACTTCAGCGCTGGCGCTGGCTACATGGAAATATCAGGTCTAGAATATGCAAATGCAATCGCATGGGCATGGGGTGATTCTGCCCAATACATGGGACCAAATATGGCTGACAACGCTTCAGGTGTATTCTGGGGTGCTTTTGCTCTATTCGCCGCAACCACTGCATCGATTTGTTCTGGTGCTTTAATCGAGAGAATACAAACTGTAGGTTTTGTAATCTGTGCGATTGTTCTAGGTACTGCTGCTTGGGGTATTGCTGCTGCTTGGGGATGGCACGCTGATGGTTGGTTAGTTACAAAGTTTGGATATCACGACTTTGGTGCTGCTGGTCTTGTACACGCTGTAGCTGGTTTCTTTGCGCTAGGTGTTCTAATGAACCTAGGACCTCGTGTGGGTAAATTTAATGCTGATGGCTCTGCAAACCACCTTGCTGGTCATAACATGCCGCTAACTGTAACTGGCTTGATGCTAATTATTGTTGGATTCTTCGGTTTCCTTATGGCATGTATCATCTTACCTGGTGAGGGATGGAGTTGGTATGCTGACAAAGGTACAACAATCTACGGTACTCCAATGACGCTTTCAGCTCTTGCATTCAATATTCCTCTGGCTGCTGCTGGCGGTATTATTGGTTCTTGGGTGATTACTAGAGACCCTTTCTGGATGATGTCTGGCTGTCTTGCAGGTATTATTTCGGTAGCTTCAGGTCTTGATGTTTACTTTGGTTCTACAGTCATCGCTGTTTCTTTGGTCGCAGGTATGATCTTGAAGCCTTGTGCTGATTGGTTAGAAGGCCTTGGTATTGACGATGCGGTAGGCGCAGTAACGGTTCACGGAACGATTGGTCTATTCGGTCTACTTGTTCTTGGTATCTTGGGTTCTGGTGTTCCAGGACTTGGCGCTTTTGCTCCAGAGGATACAGTTGCAATTAGCTTCTTTGGACAACTCGTTGGTGCAGTTGTAATGTTCTTGCTTGGTTTTGTTCCAGGATACGTTGTATCATGGATAGTTGACAAAGCTGGAATGTTGCGTATCCCAGATGCAGTCCAAGAGAAAGGTCTTGACGCTGTCAAGGTGCCTGCTCAGGCTTATCCTGAGTCAATGGTTAGTGCTGAATCTGATTCTTAAAAAGGAGAAATAATATGGGATATTTTGCAGAATCTTTTACAGAGTTATACAATGCCGATGGTTGGATTGACATGGGCATGTACATCGGTTCAGGCTCATCCGCGCCTGGATGGTGGACAGTGATAGCTACAATTATGTTGATTGGAGTTCTAGTCAAAGGTAACAATGACGAGCAAGATCACTATAAGTAACAAACTGTAAAATGCAATAAAACGAAAAGGGCGGTATGAAAATACCGCCCTTTTTTATTCAGTACTTGTATTGTTATTTTTTCATTTTGTTATAAGTTTCATGAATCAGCGCTTCTTTTTGTTGTAACTTAATCCAGGCGACTTCATCAAACTCTTGAGTAGGAGGTTGGTCCATCTCAAAATGATTAAATTGATCAACACCTCTGACCAGCATAGCTGAGTCGTTATCTGTTTGAGTTTGATACATATCGGTGGAAATATAGTTAATGGTCAGCCCTATTCTTCGATCATTGCTTAGATTCGGATAGGAAGTGTGCATCGTCCAGCCATGATGAAGAGATGCCTCACCTGCCTTAAGAGGGACACTAACCGCATCAATTTCAGAGACATTTTCAATGGTCTGTCCATGATGAAGAAGGTTGTTCTGATCTTTAGTTGTCTTGTGATTAACCCTCCCATTTTTGTGACTACCTGGAATCATATGCATGCACCCGCTCTCTTCAGTCGCATCTGATAGAGCAACCCAGGCAGCAACCTGTTTATCATCATTAAAGCCCCAGTAAGTTAAATCTTGGTGCCAGCTGATATGAGTTTTTGAGTGCGGCTCCTTGATAACAAATGACGTGTTATAAAGCAGTATATTGGGCCCAATTAAGGTCTCAACCTCATCTAAGAGCTTTTCATTCGTTGCTATTTGGTATGCAAAATCAAGAGCGGTGTGAATCTTATAGCGATAATTTAGAAGCTCAAACTTGGATTCAACTCTCTCTAGGATGGCTCGATACTCATGAGCGAGAGATTGATCAAGAACAGAGATTGGTGAATAAAAACCATTCTTTTCGTACTCTGTTTTTAAACGGCTCACTCAAAACCCCTAATATTGAATATTGAGGGAATTATATTGCGCGATTAAACTTTTAGCAACAGTCTTGCAGGATCCTCTAAAGCCTCCTTAATCGAGATTAAGAATTGAACGGCTTCTTTGCCATCGATAATTCTATGGTCATAAGATAAAGCAAGATACATCATCGGTCGAATAACGATTTCACCGTCAACAACAACAGGACGCTCTTGAGTTTTATGCATTCCAAGAATCGCGCTTTGCGGCGAATTTAAGATGGGTGTTGACATTAATGATCCAAAAACGCCACCGTTAGATATAGTAAAAGTTCCGCCGCTCATCTCTTCAATACCCAGCGTTCCATCTTGAGCTCTGACTGCAAAGTCAACAATTCCTTTCTCGATGTCGTGCATCCCCATTTTATGAGCATCACGAAGAACTGGAACAACCAGGCCTCTGTCTGAAGAAACTGCAACAGAAACGTCACAGTATGCATGATAAACAATGTCTTCGCCATCAATATAGGCATTGACCGTTGGAAACTTTTTGAGCGATTCTACAGCCGCCTTAACAAAGAACGACATAAAACCCAGCTTGACTGAATACTTCTTTTCAAAAGCTTCTTTATAACTCGCTCTCATTGAGAGTATCTCGCTCATATCAACCTCATTAAAGGTGGTCAGCATAGCTGTATTTTGAGTTGCTGAGTGAAGCTTATTGGCAATAGTCTTTCGAATACGAGTCATCGGAACTCTCTCTTCCATTCGATTGCCAGAGGGCCTAGGTGTAGAATTCTCTGGAGCTGGCTGAGAGCTCACTTGAGGTCTCTCTTGAGTCTCTTCATGAGTTTTTGGCTCTGCCTTGTGAATTTCATCAGGCTCATTCTTAGCGTCTGAGCTTTCAGTTTTTTCATCTTGTGCTGGAGCCTCTTCTTGATTCTCACTAGATTTATTATCTTCCGAGCTTGCTACATCATCCATCAGGCCAAGGACCTGCTGCTCAGTTACGGTTTCTCCTTCTTCAGCTGAAATTTCAGTTAGAACACCAGACTCTTCTGCAGGAACCTCTAAAACAACTTTATCAGTTTCAATTTCAACAATGACATCGTCAAGCTCAATATAGTCACCCGGTTTCTTATGCCATGAGGCTACAGTTGCCTCATTAATCGACTCAGGAAGGACAGGTACTTTTATTTCTTTCATTTTTTAATGCTCCTAGCTGTATCTATAGGCTGAATACCTAAAGCTTTTTCAATAATATGACTCTGATTAACGTTATGCATTCTAACGCTGCCTTCTGCAGGCGCGGCATAAAGATCGCGCGCAACAACATGAAGAGTTTGTCCTTTAGAGATATTTTGCATGAAGTTGTGTCTTGACGTGTACCATGCGCCTTGGTTGATTGGCTCTTCTTGGCACCAAACAATATCTTTCGCATTTGGAAAATTCTTGATTTCCGAGCTCAGTGCATCGTGAGGGAATGGATAAAGCTGTTCAACTCGAAGAATTGTTACATTATTAATTTGGTCATCTTGACGGCGAGTCAGTAGTTCATAGAAAACCTTTCCACTACAAAGCACCACTCTATCAACCTTTTTAGGTTTAATATTGTCATAACGCTCTTCAATCACAACTTTAAATTTTTCATCTGTAAACCGAAATAGAGGTGAAGAGGCTAGCGGATTTCTCAGTAAGCTTTTTGGCGTCATGATTATGAGAGGCGCTCTAAATTTCCTTAAAATCTGCCTTCTTAATAAATGAAATATCTGCGCTGCTGTTGATGGAACACAGACCTGCATGTTGTGACTAGCACAGAGTTGAAGAAAGCGTTCAAGCCTTCCCGAAGAGTGTTCTGGTCCTTGACCTTCAAGACCATGAGGCAAAAGCATAACGAGGTTTGAAAGTCTTCCCCATTTAGCCTCAGCTGAAGAGATAAACTGGTCAATGATCGCCTGAGCACCGTTAACAAAGTCACCAAACTGAGCTTCCCAAATCACAAGCGATTCGGGGTTAGCTGTGGCATAGCCGTATTCAAATCCAAGCGCTGCCTCTTCGGACAATATCGAATCAAATATTTGGACTCGCCCTTGTTTTTCACCAATGTGTTGAAGAGGCGTGTAATCTTCATTTGCAACTTGGTTATGAAGGACAGCGTTCCTATGAAAGAATGTCCCTCTACCGCAATCTTGTCCTGTTAGTCTTATCGGAACCCCATTTTCTGTAAGACTAGCATAAGCCAATGTTTCTGCAAATCCCCAGTCGGCATTAATTTTACCTTCTGCCATTTTTTGCCTGTCTTCCATTATTTTTTTAACGCGGGGATGGATCACAAACCCATCAGGTATTTGTTGGAGTTTTTTGTTTAAATCCTTGATATGCTTTTTAGAAATAGATGACTCATAGGGCTCATGCCAAGTAGTATCAAAATAATCCTCCCAAAGCATTTCTAAAGCTCTTTTATTTTTTGTCTCTAGAATGTTATAGGCAACTCTTTTTCCGCTTTTAAGCTCATCTCGGTATTCTTTGACCATAGCATCAACTTCATCTTGGGAAATGATGCCTTGTTGCATTAGAGTAGATGCATAATTAACTCTAGTGGTTGGCATGTTTCGAATGGCTTCATACATCAGTGGCTGAGTCACAGCGGGTTCATCAGCCTCATTATGACCATGTCTACGATAGCACATCAAATCAATTACAACATCTTTCTTATAGCGCATGCGATAATCAAGCGCGAGCTTGGTAATATAGCTCACCATTTCAGGATCTTCAGCGTTAACATGAAATACAGGAGCATTAATCATCTTAACAACATCTGTGCAGTAGTCCGTTGACCTAGCGTCATTCTGTTTAGAGGTAGTAAATCCAATCTGGTTGTTGATGATGATGTGAAGTGTTCCTTGGGTTCTATAGCCCCTAGATTGGGACATATTAAGCGTCTCCATGACTACACCTTGTCCTGAAAAAGCCGCGTCACCATGAATCAGTACTGGAAGAATTTGCTGGCGCTCTGACTCCTCATTTTTATCTTGATGGTAGCGAGCATAGCCTTCAATCACTGGGTTGACTAACTCGAGGTGAGAGGGGTTAAACATTAAGGCTATGTGAACATCGTCTTTGGAGGTTTTAATATCTGAAGAAAAGCCCTGGTGATATTTAACATCTCCAGTTTGTTTTTTACTCAGGCCAAGATCTCCAGCAAACTCCTTAAATAAATTTTCAGCTCTTTTGCCCATAATATTAATGAGCACATTAAGGCGACCTCTATGAGCCATCCCTAGACAAATTCTCTTCATTGCATGCTCACCCGAATGCTCAATTAAAACGTTCAGCAGTGGAATCAAGGTATCACTTCCCTCAAGAGAGAATCTTTTTTGGCCAACATATTTATTGTGAAGGAATTTCTCAAACACTTCAGCAGCAGTTATCCTTTGAAGAAGCCATTTTTTGTACTCTGGAGTGCTTTCAGTCTCCATTGACATCGTTTCAATCTTGGTCTGAATCCACTTTCTCTCTTCGAGGTTTGGAATGTGCATGTACTCAACGCCTAGACTGCTGCAATACGTTTTGTTGAGTGAGTCAAAAAGCTCCCTAAGTGTATTGCAGTTCGGTCCCAAATAAGAACCCATGTCGAAAGTTTTATCTAGGTCTGACTCACTCAGACCAAACTCTTCAAGTGTGAAGGGTGGAGTCGAGTGATGTCTTGGTCTTTGAAGCGGGTCTAGCTTAGCTCTCAAATGACCCGAGAAACGAAAAGCATAAATCAATCTCAAAACGCCAAGCTGAGCAGCACTCTGAGTAGGTCTAGCTTGAGTTACATTGGATTCAAAATTAGATTCGCCATAACTTATAAAGCGACTGATCACATCCTCATGTGAGTTAGAATTTTCGTTCATTATTCCTATGTTTTAAGGGAAGGGAGTTGTGATGATTTTTAATTCTTTGATACAGAAATAATTCACCAATATAGCTGAGTATTGGCATGCAATTTTGCATTTTCTGGTTTAATAAAATATTCACAATTTGTGAGTTTATTTTTTAATGTCAAATTATATAGAGATTAGTTGCTATCATTAATGAATTATTTAAAAATTTGCATTACAAATAGTGTGGTAATTTTTGAAATGGATAGAAGTTTTAAATTGGGCGTTTTGAATTATTTTCTAATTAAAAGTAGTTTCATAGAAAACAATCATCAAATGTATTATTTTTTGTAATATTTTTTTAAATATAGATTTAAATTTTTAAGGTCATTAATAGTGAGTAAAATTTCACTCAATTTTTTGAGTTAAATTTCTTCCATGAATAATTTTTTTAAAATCCTCCAAGAAAAAAGTCATATTCTAGCTGATGGCGCGACTGGAACCAACTTGTTCGGGATGGGGCTTGAAACGGGAGACCCTCCTGAGCCATGGAATATCGATCACAAGGACCGAATAAGATCTTTACATCAGGGCTTTGTTGATGCTGGTTCTGATTTGTTTCTGACCAATAGTTTTGGTGGCACTTCATTTAGACTCAAATTACACAATCTTGAAAAGAGAGTCTTTGAGCTCAATAAGGCAGCCGGAATTATTGCTAGAGAGGTTGCCGATCAGGCAGACCGTTTGGTAGTTGTTGCCGGCTCTATGGGACCAACAGGTGAAATGATTGAGCCACACGGGCTGATGACACCAAAAGAAGCAACGGATGCATTTAAAGCTCAAGCAGAGGGCCTTGCAGAGGGAGGCGTCGATGTATTGTGGCTTGAGACAATGTACGCGATGGAGGAGCTAGAGGCCGCCATGGAGGCGGTCAAGGATATTGGGCTTCCAGTCTGCGCAACAATGAGCTTTGATACTGCAGGTAAAACGATGATGGGGGTTACCCCATCGAATCTTGCCAAGAGATCCAAAGACCTTCATTTGAATGGGTTCGGTGCCAACTGCGGAATTGGGGCTCCAGATTTGCTTGCAACAATCAACGATATTTCAAAAAACGTTGAGCCTGATACCGTTGTGATTTCTAAAGCAAACTGCGGCATTCCAGAATTCGTTGATGGAAACATCACCTATTCAGGAACCGAAGAATTGATGTCCGAGTATGTTCGGATTGCAATGAACTCTGGCGCCAAGATTATCGGTGGATGCTGCGGCACAAGTTTTGATCATGTCAGAGCCATGAGAAAAGCAATGGATCATCACATTGTTTCATCGCCGCCAACCCTAGAAGAAATTGAACAAAAGATTGGAGTGATGTCAGAAGGATCAAAGTCTATCTTTCAAGGCGACGATTCTAAGCCGACCAAGCAGAGAAGAAGCAGAAGATCAAGGTCGTAATAGTTGATCAGTAGTCTTTTTAACAATTTCTTGAATTGTAAATTTTCCTTGTAGTATAATTTTTTTTATTCTAAGTAAATTATTCTATCGTGTCATCTTCTAAGCAATCAACACCCAAAGAGAAGGGCGTCTCGATTATTAATAAAAATCTTCCAAGTTTTGGGAGTGATAAGCAGCTAGAGGCTTCAATTGGCAAGCAGGTAAGAATTGCCAGAAAGAATGCTGGCGTAACACTGCAGCAATTATCAAAACAATCCCTTCTCTCAGCAAGCATGCTCTCAAAAATTGAGAATGGTCAGATCAGCGCTTCTCTTAAAACAATTCAGTTAATATGTCATGCGCTTAATATCTCTATTACTTCTTTATTTAGGCAACACGACAAAGATGTCGAGCCAACTTTTATCAAATCAGGTAACGGCTTAACGATAGAGAGGGCCGGTTCTGATGAGAGTCGACACTATCAATTATTAGGACACACTGTTGGGGGTTCACTAAAGGTGGAGCCTTGCTTAATTACAATTAAGTCTAGAGATTATGAGTTTCCTGAATTTCAACATAAAGGTGTTGAGTTCATTTATATGCTCAAAGGACAGATGGATTATTTTTATGGCAATAAGGTCTACCACTTTAAAAAAGGGGACTCGCTTTACTTTGATTCCGACACCCCGCATGGACCTAAGAAAATTATCACTGATGAGTGTCAGTTTCTGACCATTATTTCTTCAAATACTTCTGATTAATTTTTTAATCTCTATTTTTGGTTGATTTTCAATCAATCATTTCCTTCCTTAAATCATAAAATTTTCAGTTTTATTTCTTGTTTTTTTCTCAATATTTAGAAAAAAATCAAGACTTTTTTAAATTTCTTTAAAATAAAAAAAATTTCTTGACAATGGAATATTAACAGGAGTATACTCCCATTCATAATTTACTGAATCCTTCAGTTTTCAGGGTTAATAAATTGAATCATTATTGGAGTAATTTATTCAATTTTTAGAAGTAAATTGTCTGGTTTTTTATTTGGGTTAATTGATTCATGAATCTGAATAAAATCTACTAGGGGGCAAATCTTAAAAAGATTTTTTTTATTTTTTCGGAGAGATTAAATGACAGATTTAGAACAACACGTTAATGAACCTGGACGCGATAAACTTGTAAAAGAAGTTAAAGCTAAAATCGATGCTTTAGGTGTTACATATATATATTACCAATTTGTATCAGTTACTGGTCGTATTGTAGGAAAGGGTATTCCTGCGAGACACTGGGAAAGATTGGCTGAAAAAGGCTTCCAGTTAGTCTACGGATCAACTGCTAACTTATTTATTGATAGACATGGCAACTATATTGGATATGGACCGGAGGCATCTGAGCTTGTTGGTATTCCTGATCCTGAGACCTTTTGTCAGCTTCCATGGGATAAGAGAGTTGCAAGAGTCTTTTGTAGACTTTATAGAAACCGTGAAGAAAAAGAGAATGCGGGTGCAGCATTAACGTCTGACTGTAGAGGAAACTTATACAGACAGCACAAAGAATTCCAAGAAAAGTATGGTTTAGACATGCGTTGCGGTACTGAGCCTGAGATGATGTGGCTTAAGCGCGGTGAAAATGGTGGTACTGATGGCGGCGTGACCAAGCCAAACTGTTACCACATTGACCAGTTTGAGGAGCTTCGTCCTGTCTTCATGAAGGTTATCGAGTATGCAGAGCAAATGGGTCTTGACATTATTCAGGGTGACCATGAGGATGCTCCAGGTCAGTTAGAGCTGAACACTCAGTTCGATGACGTTTTAAGAAATGCAGATCGTTTGACTACTTATCGTCAAATTTGTGCTCAAGTCGCTCGTGAGTTTGGACTGATTGCATGCTTTATGAGTAAGCCGTTTATGGGCGTTTCAGCATCAGGCTGTCACCACAACATGTCTCTATGGAAAGGTGGAAAAGATGTTTTCCATCCAGAAATTGCAGGCGGCGACGGAGAGCTTCCAGGAATGCCTGGAGTGTTTACCTATAAAGAGGGCGGTGAAAATACATTTATGCCAGATCCATCTATCGATGAGAAAATGCCAGGACCGATTGGGCTTAATTCGATCGGTGGTGTGATTAAGCATTTACCAGCACTAACTTCTATTGGATCTTCAACAGTAAACTCGTATCGTCGTTTATGGGATACAGGATTCTGGGCTCCTATCTTTGCAGACTGGGGTTACCAAAACAGAACGTGTGCGCTTCGCGTATCTGCTCCAGGTCGCTTTGAGTATCGCTCAGTTGACTCGATGGTGAATCCATACCTAATGGGCTCTGCTCTTCTCAAAGCAATGGGTGACGGTATCGATAACAATATTGACGCTGGTGAAGCTGAAGAGAGAAACATCTATGAGGCGATGGAGGCAGGTAAGAACGTTAAGAGGCTACCGATGTCTCTTGGTGAAGCTATGAATGAGCTTGCAAATGATGAGGTCATTAAATCAGCGATGCCAGATGAGATGTACAAGGTTTACCACCATTACAAAACGGATGAGTGGGAGCGTTTCAATCACACGGTTACAGATTGGGATATGGAGACATATTTGGATTGCTTGCCATAGGCTGAATCCATTTAGGTTTTTATTTAGAGTGCCCGCCAAATGGCGGGCAATTTTCAGGGAAAGGGAGATTATTTTATGTGCGGAATAGCAGGAATTATTCATAAGAATGCCGGCAAGGATGTAAACATTGGTGAGCAAATGACAGCCATGTTGCAAGCTTTGAAGCATAGAGGTCCAGACTCAACTGGCTACGCTATGTATGGCGAAGATAATGGGAACCATGTCGTGAGATTTAAGGTTGCCGAAGCAGCTGATCTTGAGGGAAGCTTTGAAATACACGCGGCAATAGAAAATAGAATTGCAGCTGTAAACTCAAGAATGGAAGACTTAGGCGCTAAGATTGTTAAGAAAGAGAGTGCGACTGAGTATTCACATCGCTACGAGATTCAGTTCTCAGGTGATATGAAGAAGTTAGCTGACTTTGTTGAAGATATTGAAGGCGTTGAAATTTTATCAATTGGTAACTCTCTGGAGTTAATTAAGGATCTGGGAGATGCTGCTGTTGTTTCAGAGCAGTATGGCCTCAATGATTTTAGTGGTACTCACGGTATCGGTCACACAAGAATGGCGACCGAATCTGATGTTGATATTCGTTCTGCACACCCTTACTGGGCTTATCCTTTCAGCGATGTATCTGTTGTACACAATGGGCAGCTAACAAATTACTGGACGAATAGACGTGCACTAGAGCTTAAAGGACATCGCTTTTCTTCAAACTGCGACTCTGAGCTCATTGCTGTATATATTGCTGACAGAATAAATCAAGGTCAAGATTTAGAGTCTGCAATGAAAGATTCAGTTGAGTATTTAGATGGCGTATTTACTTATTTAGTAGCAACTAGAGATCAACTTGGTATGGCCAAAGATGTTATGGCTGCAAAGCCAATGGTTGTCTACGAGGGTGACGATATGATTGCTCTAGCTTCGGAGGAAGTCGCAATCAGAACGTTATTTGATCATCACATTGAAACATTTGACCCATATCACGGGGAGGTAAAAGTATGGCAAAACTAAAACAGGATAAGTCTCATGAAATGGGACTTCATGAAGAGCAGTTAAAGGGAAGAACGCAGCAGAGATTTTTCTCGATTGATGAAAGCGAAAATCTGACGTATTTTCATTCCTTTGACGTAGACACTAGCAAGAGCGCCTCAATTGATGCTCTTGAGATGACTCCTAGAGAAATTAACCGTGAGATTAGAGCGTTAATGGAAAAAGGTATCGGTGATATTACAGTTGATAATCCGATGTCAAGGCACGGCGTTGGAGTTGGTATCTTGAACCGACTTAACTTAACTTTTAGTGATAGCTTGGGCTATTTTGGTTGTGGATTGATTGATGGACCAAACGTTCATATCAAGGGCCGTGTTGGATGGTCCTGTGGAGAGAACATGATGGCTGGCACAGTTGTTATTGATGGTAATGCCGGATCAACTTTTGGTGCAGCGATTCGTGGCGGCGACCTAGTTTGTAAAGGAAGCGTTGGCGCAAGAACAGGAATCGACCAGAAAGGCGGTACCATTATTGTTGGCGGTAAGACAGGCGCTTTCTCTGGATTCATGATGCAGCGTGGCCGTATGATCATACTTGGTGATGCAGGAATGAACCTAGGAGACTCAATGTATGATGGCACCATTTATGTGGGCGGTGAAGTTGAAGATCTTGGGGTGGACTGCGTTCCAGGCGAGATGACAGAGCTTGATATTCGTTATCTTACTGAAAAGCTGGGTAACTACGATATGAAGGCTCCAAATGGTGTAGAGAAGATGCAAAAGTATGTTTCTGGTAAGACGCTATGGAACTATGACAATTTAGAGCCTAACGAGAAAAAACTTATTCTTTAATCGGACTTTTAACAAATTTAACTAAAGGAAATATTATGAGTGATATAGACGAAAAAAGCATACTAGGTAAAAGTTTTATCTTTCCTAAAGGTGTGATGGATGACATCCATATCAAATCTGATTTGGGTCGTTACAGAATGAGAGGTTTCTCTTTATTCAAAAAGATCCCGACATGGGACGATTTGACTTTTATGCCAGGAACTCTTACGCGTTTCGTTATCGAGGGCTACAGAGAGAAGTGTTTAACTAAAACTATCATTGGTCCTGAAGCGCCAAGACCTCTAGAGCTTGACATTCCTATCTACATTACGGGTATGAGCTTTGGAGCTCTGAGCTATGAAGCTAAAACGGCTTTAGCAAGAGGTGCAACTATGGCGGGTACTGCAACGTGTTCTGGAGAGGGCGGAATGATCCCTGATGAGAGACGCTATTCAGATAAGTGGTTTTATCAGTGTATTCAGTCTCGTTATGGTTTTAACCCAAACCATTTGCGTCTTGCTGACAGTGTTGAGTTTTTCATTGGACAAGGATGTAAAGTTGGTCTTGGTGGACACCTAATGGGTCAAAAAGTGACAGATCAGGTTGCTGAGATGCGTTCTTTACCAGCAGGTATTGACCAGCGTTCTCCTGCTAGGCATCCGGATTGGTTAGGACCGGATGATTTAGCTCTTAAAATTGAAGAGATTCGTGAAGCAACAGATGGGCAAATCCCAATTCAATTAAAGCTGGGCGCTGCTCGAGTCTACGATGACGTTCGTATGGCTGCTAAAACGGGGTGTGACAGTATCTATATTGATGGTATGGAAGGTGGAACCGCTGCTGGACCTCATCTAGCGACTGAAGAAACTGGCGTACCAGGAATTGCTGCGATTCGTCAGGCTAGAAGAGCGATTGACGATGTCGGCATGACAGGTAGAATCTCACTGGTTTATGCTGGCGGTATTCGTAACGGTGGTGACGTTGCAAAGGCTGTAGCTTTAGGTGCTGACGCAGTTGCGATCGGTCACGCTGCGCTGATGGCGCTTAACTGTAACAGGGATATTCCTGAATCAGATTATCCTAAAGAAATGGGCGTTAATGCGGGCGAGTGTTATCACTGTCATACAGGCCGTTGCCCTGTTGGTGTTGCGACTCAAGATCCAATTCTTAGACAGCGTTTAGACCCTGATGCTGCTTCAGAGAGAGTATATAACTTTTTACATACCTTAGCGATAGAGTGCCAGCTGTTTGCTCGTGCTTGCGGTAAGACAAATATTCACTCACTAGAGCCAGAAGATTTGGCTGCTTTAACTATGGAAGCATCAGCATGTGCTCAAGTTCCTATTGCAGGTTCACAGCATACTGTTGGTCGTCCAGATTTGACACGCTTTTAAGGAGAGGAGAAATTATGAGTAACAAAGAACAAGAATTTATAGTTGGAGCTGACGGTCTTGACACAGATCGTGAAAAAGACATTGGTCAGCACATTGGTTATCGATACGATGTAAACCTCGTTCCTGATCTTAACTATATCACCCCATTTTTACAGAAGTATATTGACAAGATGGGTTGGAAAGATTTGAACTGGTTAGAGGACGTTCATATGGGTTATGAAGAGGATCAAGCCGCTGTATTTGATAGAAATATTAACGGTTGGGTCACCATTCCAGATTCTATTGAATTGCCAGACAACCAGCAAGAAAGGGATATGATTGCGCGCGAACTTTTAATTAAGTTCCAAATGTCAGAAAATCATCCGATCGTCGATCTAAATAACGCTTACCGTAAATTCTAATTGCAGTAAGCAACAAAAAGGGGAGAGTTTAAGAGAGTTCATCTCATTAAATTTTCTCCTTAGTTTATCGGCACCTCACCCCCTGGGGTGCTGAAAAACTAAAATTAAATTGTCATTTATATATTAAGTATTTTCTGAATATATGGCTGTATACAAAATAATCTATAAATAATACAATGTATACTCAAACTTTATTAAAAGGGGTTTTTAATCAATGAGAGTTTCGAATATTAAGTACCATGGGGACTACGAGACATACCAAATTCATGGTGGTGAAGCAATTTCGATAGAATTAAAGAGGGGCGATTCAGTTGAAGTTGTAGATGTCGAAGGAGATCAAAATTGTAGTGTTTTGGCATTTGATTCTAAAAAAGCCTCCGCCTTAAACTCCTTAAATTGGAGGACAAAGCCGAACAATAAAGCAAACAAATTTTCTTCCAAAGATTGCTCCGAAGTCCTCAAACAGGTGCTCAATTCAAACCAGATTAGCTCAAAAGAGCTTAATAGCGCCGAGTTATTTTCAGATTCAAGTCCGGCTGAATCGAGCCAATCCTTCTATATAGATAATGACCTGTTGTGCGTTTTTGATGCTGAGGGCGGTCCAATGCTGGTCGATCAGCAGAATTCACCAACAGAAATATTAATTAACGTTCTCAGAAAAAATCCAACAAAACCTTCAGAGCGTTTACCTGAGCCCTTGGCAAAACCAACAAAAGAGATTAGGGTTAAAGACTCGACTGCAGTTGCATATAAGGTCAAGGCAGGTGAGTACATCCAAATCATTGATGTCGAGGGGCAGCAGTGCTCAGATTTTCAAGCTTTTTTGGTGGAAGATTTAAATAATAATGTAGAGTTATGTCTCGACCCAACCGTGACTCGATCACAAATGCTAGCTAGTTATCCTGCTCCAGGAACGCACGATAAGTTTTATAACCAAAACTCGATTCCACTCGTCGAGGTGATTCAAGATACTGTTTGTCGACACGACACTTTTGGTTTAGCTTGTAACGCCAAGTATTACGAAGATCGAGGCTTTCCAGGGCACATAAGCTGTACAGATAATTTTAACTCGTCACTCGCTGAGTACGGGGTTAAGCCCAGAAAAAATTGGGCTGCGGTTAATCTCTTCTTTAATACCGCCATCGAGGAGTGCCATTCACTGACATCCGATGTCTCTTGGTCAAGGCCTGGAGATTACGTTTTATTAAGAGCGGTTGACGACCTAGTGTGTGTCTCCTCAGCTTGTCCAGACGATACAACCTCAGCCAATGGCTGGAATCCAACTGATATTCATGTTAGGATTTATGACGAGTCTAACAATTTTTCATCGGCAACGGCATTTAGGCCTGACCCACAATCAATTCCGACTATGACTAAAGAAACCGGTTTTCACAAGAATACTTCAAAATTAACTAAAAACTTTGACAACTATAATGGTTATTGGTTGCCACTTGAGTACACCAATTTAGGTGCAATCAAGGAGTACTGGCAGTGCCGTGAAGGTGTCGTCATGATTGACCTTGCACCGCTGAGAAAGTTTGAAGTCTACGGCCAAGATGCTGAGGCTTTGATGCAGTATGCCATTACTAAGGATGTCCGTAAGCTCGCCATTGGCCAGGTAGTGTACTCAGCGATGTGCTATGACAATGGTTGTATGGTTGATGACGGCACGCTTTTCCGACTGGATGAAAACAACTTCCGATGGATTGGCGGTTCTGACGATGGCGGCAAATTACTCAGGAAAATCGCAGATGATAGGGGATTAGATGTTCGTGTTAAATCCTCTACAGATCAGCTTCACAACGTAGCAGTTCAAGGGCCAAAAAGTAGAGAGACTCTCTCTAAAATTATTTGGACACCTAAATTACAGACTACGATAGAGGACCTTAAATGGTTCCGCTTTACGATTGGAAGAATTGGTGGTGAATTTGGTATACCTGTAATGGTTTCCAGAACGGGATATTCCGGCGAGCTTGGTTATGAGGTCTTCGCTCATCCTAAGGATTGCGAGGCCGTTTGGGATGCAATTTCTGAGGCTGGAGAGGAGTTTGGTATTTGTCCTTTAGGGCTGAATGCGCTTGATATGCTGCGCATTGAGGCCGGCTTAATTTTTGCTGGATATGAGTTTTGTGACCAGACTGATCCATTCGAAGCAGGTATTGCATTCACCGTTCCGCTGAAGACAAAAGAGGACGATTTTTCCGGTAAAGAATCTTTAATTCTTCGCAAGAATTCTCCACAAAGAGTTTTGGTTGGGTTAGAATTAGACGGTAACGAGGTTGCACTCCATGGAGATGGGGTGTATATTGGGAAACAACAGATAGGAATAATTACAAGCGCAACGCGTTCACCGATTCTCAAGAAGAACATTGCGCTTTGTAGAATTTCAGTTTCAGAATCCGAGATAGGTACTGAAGTTGAGGTTGGTAAATTAGATGGACATCATAAAAGGTTAGCCGCAAAAGTTGTTCGCTTTCCGTTTTATGATCCTGAAAAAACTAGAGTTCGGATGTAGTTTTTTCAGTAAAGGAACATCTCAGATAGGTAATTTTATTTGAGATTGTAAGTGTGATTTTTAGGACTATATTTGTTATAAAAATCATTTTTAAGTTGAATGTTTTAAGGTTTTTATAGTCTTAAAAATATTTAATTAATTAAATAAAGGAGAAGTAAATGAATAAGTTTACAAGTAAAGTAGCTGCAGCTGCTTTAACGTTGTCTTTAGCTTCTGTTTCAGGTCAAGCTGTTGCAGACTCTTCAAAGCCAATCGTTATACCAATTCACAACTGGTCAAGCCAAGTGGTTATGTCCTACGTGATCGGTGGTATTTTTGAGTCTATGGGTAATAACGTAGAATACGTTCCTGCTGACTCTTCAGGTGTATATGAATCGATTCGTCTTGGAGACGTTACTATATCTCACGAAGTATGGGAAGGAGCCTTTGGCCACGCTTACTATACAGCCATGAAGAAGGGCGGTCTAATTGAGGCTGGTACTCATTCTGCCTTGACTATTGAAGATATGGGTGTTCCTAAGTGGGTAATCGACCAAAATATATGTCCTGGACTTCCAAATTGGGAAGCTCTTAAGGGTTGTGGATCAAAGTTTGCCACTGCCGATTCTGGCGGTAAAGGTGTTTGGTTAGACGGTCCTTGGCACGTTGACCCGGATACTGGAAAGAATCTATTTGAAGACCGTATTCCAGCTCTTGGTTTAGATGATGAATACACTTATAAACAAACTGGTAGTGCAGACGCTCTTTGGGCCGCTATTGATGCTGCAAAAGCTGCTGGTGAAGGTATCATTATATTTAACTGGACACCTAACTTTACGGATAGTGAAGGTTTTGTATTCATAGAGTTTCCTCCATACTTCTATGGTTGCCGTGAAACAGAAGGTGGTGACGGAGCCTGTGGTTCTCCTAGAGGTTGGTTGAAGAAGGCAGCAAACTACAAGTTCCCTAAGACTCATCCAGATGCGTATACGGCCTACACGAAGATGGACTTCAATACTTCAATGATCGGTCAGATGGCTGCTCTAGTTGATATTGATAAGATGTCTCATGAGGACGCTGCAGCTAAGTGGCTTGCAGATAACGAGGATGTTTGGAAGGCTTTCACCCAATAATCCTTTAATCTAGAACGCTCTTTATTTAATAAGGAGTGTTTGTCAAATACCCTTGCCCTCTAAATTAATAACAATGAGGGGGTAGGGGTATTTTTATATACTTGTAGTGTTTTGTTTGTTTCAAAGAATTTAGGAAGATATTATGTCTGATCAGCAACCTGTAATTAAATGCGATTCCGTTTATAAAATATTTGGCAAAAATGCCGAAAAAATGCTTCAAGATGCCAATGGCAAAGTTGTTGCTGAAGAGTTTCAAAAAGCTGGCTGTGTGGTCGGCGTTAATAATGCCTCCTTCGAGGTTAAAAAGGGCGAGATGCTTGTGGTTATGGGTCTTTCAGGCTCGGGCAAGTCGACCTTGCTTCGTTGTATTTCAAGATTAACCGATGCCACTGCAGGTAATATTTATATTGAGGGAGAAGATTTAACCTCAATGAGTGATAAGGAGTTGATAGAACTTCGTCGAAACAAGATGGGTATGGTGTTTCAGAGTTTTGCATTATTACCCCATAAAACCGTATTAGAAAATATTGCCTTTCCACTACAAGTCAAAGGCAATAGCACAAAAGACAGCATGCAAAGAGCCAAAGAAATGGTTGACCTTGTTGGCTTAACTGGTCGTGAGAATTACTTTCCAAGAGAGTTATCTGGAGGTCAGCAGCAGCGCGTTGGTATTGCCAGGTCATTGGCTGTCGAGCCCGACATTTGGTTCTTGGATGAGCCCTTCTCAGCATTAGATCCGTTAATTCGTAAAGAGATGCAAGATGAGTTTCTAAGGCTTCAGAGTGTTCTAAATAAGACCATTCTTTTCGTTACTCATGACTTTGATGAAGCATTAAGGCTTGCCGATCGAATTGCAATCATGAAAGATGGCATTATCGAGCAATTGGATACCCCTGCAAATATCGTTCTTAATCCAGCAACAGAATACGTTCGCAAGTTTACAGAGGATGTTCCAAGGGAGAAGGTTCTTAAAATTAAATCAGTGATGGAGCCTGTTGGCGATGAAAAAGACTTTAGTGATTTAAGGGTCTCCGAAGATGCCATTATTGAAACTGTTGCCGAAGCTGTGCTCGGCGACCCTAAATCAGTTCCCGTACTCAATGCAAATGATGATATTGTTGGTGTTGTTCATTCATCTAAAGTAATTCATGTGTTATTTGGTGAAAATTCGACACTAGAAAGCAACGCTTAAGGTTAGTAATATGAACTTTATCAATTATTTATCTCAACGCCCTAAACTGACCCAATTCGGCATTGTCCTCATTGTGTTTTTTATTCTCATGTCAATGACAGGGCTCTACCATGATTTGATAGTAGAGCGTCATCTATTTGCTAAGTCTGTTGATAAGGGTGAAATACAATCTTCGGTTGGTTTTGCTGAATCCATGTCAATGATTCTGAATTGGCAACTTCCTCCTCAACTCATTAGAATTCCTGAGCTGACTTTTTATCACCCTGTCATTAACACTTCCGCCACCTATATTCTAATAGCTTTATTGGTAACTGCCGGGCTCTTATACAAAAGCTTTGCAGAGAGCGTCAATAAATCACATTGGTTACGTGTCAATTGGTTTCAAATTATTAGCAAGGGATTTGTTGGCATTATTGTGGGTCTTCTGTTTATACCTACTTTGTATAACTGGTTTTTTGGTGAGGTGACAAGAAGTACGTTTTGGGAAATACCATCAATGTTGCAAGATTTTTCTCAGTACCTCATATTTGAATTTTGGCAGACACCAGTTTACGACCCAGAAATTGAAGACTATGAAGACTATGGTCGAGTCCGATTATTTACCCGAGCTATTGGCGCCACTTTATTGTTTTTAATTAATTTAATTCGGGAATTATTGATTGGTGGTTTTGAGACAGTCGTTTCACTTGCCAATATTTTTAGTGATCAATCCGGCTGGGATTGGTTGAATGAAAATGAGGGTAAGTGGTACGCCAGTGTCCCTGCTATTCCTTGGACAGTATTAACTGCAGGTGCTTTTATTTTGGGTTATAAACTTCAAGGTGTGGGTCTTTCTATATTGGCTGGTTTTAGTTGTATTTACTTGGCTGTATTCGGCCAATGGGAGCCCGCAATGCAGACACTCTCTTTTGTTTTGGTTGCTGCGCCGGTCTCTGGTTTATTAGGTGTTACCTTTGGTGTGATTGCCTACAAGAGTAGAACGTTTGAGAGAGTAATAACGCCATTTCTCCTCGTTGCGCAAACGTTTCCACATTTCGCGTATTTGGTACCGGTAATTGTGTTCTTTGGTATTGGTGACCATGCGGGTGCGATTGCAACAATAATTTTTGCAACACCACCGATGATTCGACTCACCTTGCTAGGTCTCAAAAGAGTCTCTCCAGAGGTTTTAGATGCAGGCAGGATGAGTGGTTGCCATAATTATCAACTGATGTTTAAAGTTTTGATACCTACTGCAAGGCGCGACATTTTAATTGGCGTCAACCAGGTAATTATGCAGTGCTTGGCTATGGCAGTGATTGCTTCTTTTATTGGAGCTATGGGCCTGGGTTTTAACTTATTACTCGCTCTAAACCAACTAAGGGTAGGTCAAGCGCTAGAATTAGGAATCTGTATTGTCCTGATTGCTATAGTGTTAGATAAATTATCTTTGGCTTGGGCCAATAAGCAAACCGACTACTTTGCAGACCTTTCTTTTGTTGAGAGAAATAAAACAGCTCTTTTGTTTGTTGCAGTTTTCTTTGCCGCTCTTTTGTTTGCTTGGTTTGGTAACTGGGTGTTTGCTGATACTGCAAAAGGTATTAATTATTTTTATTTGATTCCTCACAACAAAGGCATTACCACTGAGCCATTTTGGCAGGCAGGCGTTGACTACATGGTTTCAAATTGGAGAGCGGGTATTAAAATATTTAACACGTGGTTACTGGTGGAAGTGTTGATGCCAATGAAAGCGTCTTTTCTGGCCATGCCAGCAATAGCAACTTTTGTTCTAACAATGGGTGTTGGTTACATTATCGGTGGCATTCGTTCTGCGATTGTCGTTGGTTCGTTTATGTTGTTTATCGCTCTAACACCCTGGTGGGAAAGAGCCTTGATAACTATGTATATGCTGACGTTTGCAGTCATTGTTTCTGTTTTTATTGGTACGATTGTTGGTGCAATCTGTGTGCAAAATAAGAGGGCAACCAAATTCATTCTTTTGGTTTGTGACACTTTTCAAACTTTTCCGTCGTTCATTTATCTTATTCCGGTGATTATGCTCTTTGGTGTGACTGACACTTCAGTGTTAATTGCGGTCATTGTCTACGCTGTGATTCCGCCTACTCGCTACACCGTAGAAGGTCTGAGAAATGTACCAGAATCTTTGCTTGATGCGGCAGATATGTCGGGCGTAACAAAACTTCAGCGTTTGTTTAAAATCGAGTTCCCATTAGCTTTCCCACATATTATGCTGGGCGTCAATCAGTGCGTTGTTTTTGCATTGTTTATGGTTATTATAGGTGCGTTTATTGGTACTGAAGATTTAGGCCAAGAAATAATGCAACAACTTTTTTCTGGAGGCAATATTGGTAGTGGTCTAATGCTTGGTTTATGCGTGGCGTTTATCGGTCTTGCAGTGGATCATTTAATCCAGACCTGGGCAACTAAGAGAAGAAAGTTGCTTGGCATCGACTAACTGCGTTTCTAATTAGCCATTGAATTCAAATCTAAGTGAAATTAATTACCAATTTATTTGGTTTATCTGATGATAATAACGAACTATAGACTAATTTCTTGGAGATCTTTAAATGAAGATTATTGATGGCAGAGCGCTTGCTCAACAGCTTAGAAATAATATTGCTAATGAGGTCAAACAGTATTCAAGGCCTCCTGGCTTAGCTGTCATACTTGTGGGTGATGATGAGGCCTCTCAGGTCTATGTCAGAAACAAAACAAAAGCCTGCGTTGAGGTTGGCTTTTATTCTGATCAGATTCACAAATCAGCTAATATTACTGAAGAAGAGTTGCTCAATGAAGTCAATCGACTGAATGAGAATCCAACAATTGATGGAATTTTAGTTCAGCTCCCGTTGCCAGCTCACATCAACTCGAATAAGATTATTGAAGCTATTCACCCTGAAAAGGACGTCGATGGATTTAGCAGCGAGAATGTTGGAAAGCTGAGTCAAAACAAAGCGTTTATTTGTCCCTGCACTCCCAGAGGAGTGATGAAGATGCTTGAGTCCATTAAGTATGATTTTAAAGGTAAAGACTGCGTCATCATCGGTGCTTCAAATATTGTAGGAAGGCCAATGTCAATGGAGCTTCTCAATGCCGGTGCTACGGTTCAAGTTTGCCACAAAGGCACAAAAAACATTATTGAGAAAACCAAGGCGGCCGATGTCATCATTGCTGCAGCAGGAGCGGCAAAACTGGTCAAATCAGACTGGGTTAAAGAGGGCGCTGTGATTATTGATGTGGGTATCAACCGTCTTGAGGACGGCACTCTCTCGGGCGACGTCGACTTTGATGATGTTAAAGATAAAGTCTCAGCAATCTCACCAGTCCCTGGCGGAGTTGGGCCAATGACCATCGCTGTTCTCCTTGAGAATACTCTAATCGCCTACCAAGCAAAGCTATAAGCTAGTCGCATTCTTTGACCTGAAACCTTGCACTTTTGAGGCCACCCAGTGGTGAAAGCAATGCGTAGCGCTATCCATGACAGGGGAGAACTTGCCTCCGTCGAACATGAGGCCGCTTCTTCCGCGCTGCATTCCTTCGACAACGCCAATGTCCTCGCTAAATACCGTTTTCCAAAAAGACGCATTCTTATCAATCAGTCCATCAAGTTGAGGCATTTCTGATGGATTTTTTGCATAGTAAATAGAGACATGCTCTCGAGTTTTGTTGGTCGATAATGGCTCAAGAATGATTGAAAAGAAGTGATCCCTATGAACGCCCAAAAGTACATTCGGGTAAAGCGCAATATACTCACTACTCGTATCCCATTTCTCAGAGAGATGATCGAAGTCAGGAAACACGTTTCCGCTCTCATCTTTTATCTGGTTATAAATGTAAGAGCCTTGGCCTGAAAAGTGCCCTCTCTCCTCGATATGGTAATGATCTTCAATGCTTGAGGTCACATTCAGCTCGGGGTGAACCCACGGAAGGTGGTAGCTTTCACAGTAGTTCTCAACAGCAAGCTTCCAGTTGGTGTCAAGGGTCAGAGTGAAAGAAGAGCTCTGACCGCCATGGTAAATTGGCCTTTCAAATTCAGACCATCGATTAATGACTTTTGAGGCGTACTCTTCAAATTCAGGAGCACTATTCGATATGTTAACAAAGATGATGTCCTGCCAAATCGCTGAGCGTATTTCAAATAAACCCAGCTCATCATTTTTGATAGATTCATGGCTATTGGTATCGGTGCCTCCAACCATAGGGGTGGCGCAAAGTTCTCCGCTCAAATTGTAACACCAGCTATGATAAGGGCAGCTAATCACCCCATTTATATTGGTCGGCTCTTCAATCAGAATCATTCCTCTATGGCGGCAGGTATTTTGAAAGACATTGATGCGGTTATTGCTATCGCGAACCATAATTAATGGCATTCCCAAAAAATTAATCGGCTTAACATCACCAACGTTTGGAATATCTTTTCCGGTTCCTATTGCTGACCAGTTATCAAAAAGTATGGCTTGTTTTTCTTCCTCAAAGACTTCTTGACTGACATAGTGCTGATTTGGCAAACCTTTGGCCTTGTCTGTTGTGGTCAGAACCTCATCAAGGTTGCTTAGTGGAATTGAAGACATATAAAAAGCACTAAAAAAAACGATATGATACTATTGCTAATCAATAAATAATAGCAATAAAATTCAAATAAAAAATTGAATTTATTTCATTAAATTGAGATAGAGCTAGGGTTTGGCGATTAAGAAATCTCTTAGTATCTTGACATTCTCTGGCAGCAGGTCCTCTTTCTCACTCATAATGTAGAGCGCAGAAGGCGCTGGAATCGAAGTGTCTCCATAGATTACCAGTTCACCGCTATCAATCTTAGGTTTACAAAGGTGCTTCCATCCTAAGACAATTCCCATCCCGTCAGCAGCAACTTGAAGGGCAATCATGTAGTTATTGACGTGAGTTCCTGGGGCTATCTTTCCTTTGTACCCAAGAGCACTGAACCATGAAAACCAGTTCGACCAATTCTTGTCTTTAGCTCTCAGATGAATAAGAGGTGCCTGAGCTAAATCTTCGATTGTAGTACTCGGGTTATCTTTGGCAAAGGAAGGACTACAAAGAGGGACCAGCTCATCCTGAAAGAGTGTGTGCTTTTGGGTCGACTCGTTTTCAACAAAACCATAACAAATCTTCAGGTCAACCGCAACGCCTTGCGAGTCAGTGTTATCTGTCACGTGTTGATTCACCGGGATTTCTGGATGTTTTTTCCAGAATTCAGCTAAGCGAGGCGGAAGCCACATAAAAGATACTGCAGTTGTTGCGCTGATAATGACCTCTTTGTCGCTCGCTGAGCGCCTGAGATTTGCAAGGGTCGATGAGACCGCAGTAAAGCTGCTCTGAAGAACAGCAAACAAAGATTCACCATGATCAGTTAAATTGTTACCGTGATGCTTTCTGTCAAATAGAGACAGACCCAGCTCCGTTTCCAGAAACTTAATTTGGTGACTCACCGCACCTGGAGTCACTCCAAGCTCTTCTGCAGCACCCTTAAAACTTCTATGACGAGCAGCCGTTTCGAACGTCGCTAGTGAAGTTAATGGCGGTAACTTATAATATCTACGAGACATAAAAATTTCCTAAATGTTGAATACAAGTATACTTACTTTTCATATTTTTTGTTCAAATTGGGCTATTTTTTCTAAAAATAGAGCAAACATACTGACCAAAATGCATATAATTCATATCCTTTACTGGCGCTATATGTATAGATTTATCGCTAAAAAAAACAAAACTGAAACCCCTTTTATATTGTGTGAATAGAGTATATAAATATTTTTTTCATGTAAATAGAATTTTTTTCAATTCAATTTGAATTTTTTAACCTGACTGCTATATCAAAATATTGATAATTATGCTTACTAATTATTTAGTTTTAAATTAACCCTTTAATATAAAAAATCTTAAGGAGACAATTATGTCATTACCAAGTCAAGCTGAATACGTTATTGTTGGTGCAGGAATACATGGTCTATCTACCGCATGGCGTTTAGCTGAGCGTTTAACTGAATCTGGAGAGTCTGTTGATGGAAGAATCATCATTCTAGATAAATCTGGAATTTCAGCAGGAGCCACAGGAATCGCTTGCGGCGTTGTTCGTAATAATTATTTTCAACCAGCAATGCGCAAGCTCATGGCTCACTCCGTCAGTATTTGGGAGAGCGATCCTGAAGCATTTAGTTATCATCCGGTTGGATATATGCAAATTTCTCCAGAGAGCATGAGAGAGGATGTTAAGCAGATCCATGCTGAGCAGCAAGAAATTGGCTATGAGAGTGTCTTTATTGAAGGGGAAGACGAGTCTCGTGAGTACATGCTGAATATGTTTGACGATTGGCAGGCTGAAGGTATTACTTCGGTTCTGCATGAGAAAAAAGGCGGCTACGCTAATAACACTAAAGCTATGTATGGCTTAGCTAAAAAGGTTGAGGCATTAGGTGTAAGAATTATTACTGGAGTTGAAGTTACTGGTTTTACACAGGGTGATGATGGTTCTGTCTCTGCCGTTGAAACCGATCAAGGCGCAATTGCTTGTGATAAAGTTGTTATTGGAGCTGGACCTTGGGTCAGAGATTTTTGGAGTATGCTCGATTTGCCTTCTCAGATAGAAGTCAAAGATCTTGATGGCAATGTTCATCAAGACGTCGACATGTGGCGTTTTTGGCAGCTTGAAGAGGGTGTTCTAAGGGTTGAGCCTGAACTATTAAAAACGAATGATGGTGAAATGCCACCAGTTCTTCACGTTGATACCGATGCACCTCTATATTCGACTGTTGATGGTTCATTGATTACAGATCAAATGTGGGGTATCTATTACAAGCCTGACTGGCATTTTGGTGGAATTCAAGGTGGCGCGTCACCTTACGAGATTAAAAAGCCAGCTGAAGAAGTTGCCATTGATCCGTATGGTCCGTCTAGCCCAGAGTTTGTTTCAGGTCCTGAGTTTGCCCATATGTGGGTATCAGCCCTCGCTCATTGTCACAAGAGGTTTGAAGGCACGATGCCAAAATATCATAAAGAGCCTTCTGGAGGTGTTGGTTGCTTTACAGCTGACAGCTTCCCTGTTATTGATACTTTTCACAACAATGTTACGATCATTGCAGATAGTAACCATGGTTATAAAATGATCGGAGTTGGCTGCCTAGTTGCAGAAGAATTGTTGGGACAAAAGCAAGATTTATTAGAGCCATTCAGATTTAGTCGCTTCAAAGAGGGTAAATTACACCCAGTTTCTAATAGCCCTTACCCTTGGAGTTAAATTGTGAGTAAAACTCGTTATTCTGCCTTTAAGGTTGTTAAAGAAGCATTAACTGGCCACAAAGGCTGGGAGCCAACCTGGCGAGATGCTGAGCCAAAAGCTGACGGATACGATGTAATCATTGTTGGCGGCGGAGGCCACGGCTTGTCGACAGCTTATTACTTGGCGAAAAATCATGGAATCACCAACGTTGCAGTCCTTGAAAAGGGATGGATTGGTGGAGGTAATGTTGGCAGGAATACAACCATTATCCGTTCAAACTATCTGCTTCCAGGAAACGAGCCTTTCTATGAATTGTCGATGCAGCTTTGGGAGAATCTCGAGCAAGATTTAAACTACAACGCGATGGTTTCTCAAAGAGGAATCATGAACCTAATCCACTCAGACGCTCAGCGAGACGCCTTCATTAGAAGAGGTAACGCGATGCTTTTTGCTGACGCTGGTTGTGAATATATTGAGGCCAAAGAAGTTAAAGAGAGGTACCCATTCTTAGATATGGACAATCCACGCTTTCCAATCAAGGCAGCGCTAGCTCAGCCTCGAGGCGGAACAGTCAGGCACGACGCAGTTGCCTGGGGTTATGCAAGGGGTGCAAGTGATTTAGGTGTTGATATTATTCAAAACTGTGAAGTCACTGGATTCAATATTGAGAATGGAAAATGTCTTGGGGTTCAAACCTCGAAAGGTGAAATTAAAGCTGGCAGGGTGGCTGTCTGTGTTGCAGGGTCATCTGGAAGGGTGATGGCAAAAGCAGGCATTAAGTTGCCGATTGAAAGTCACGTACTTCAGGCTTTTGTCACTGAAGGGTTGAAGCCGGTTATGGATAACGTGATTACGTTTGGTGCTGGACACTTTTACTGTTCTCAGTCGGACAAAGGCGGACTCGTCTTTGGTGGTGACATTGATGGCTACAACACTTACGCTCAGAGAGGTAACCTACCGGTTGTAGAAGATGTATGCTCTGGAGGAATGGCGATTATGCCATCAATCGGTCGCGCAAGACTGCTTAGAATGTGGGGCGGAATCATGGATATGTCAATGGACGGTTCACCGTTTATTGATAGCACAGAGGTTGAAGAGCTATTCTTTAATGGCGGTTGGTGTTACGGAGGATTCAAGGCGACTCCTGCAAGCGGCTACTGTTACGCACACTTACTGGCAACGAATCATTCTCACGAAGTTGCATCAGCCTACAAGCTGGATCGATTTAGGAGAGGTGCTATCATTGATGAGAAGGGCGTTGGCGCTCAACCTAACTTACACTAAGGAGGACAAGACATGATCATTAATCATCCACTGCTAGGTCCTCGAGATTCAGAAGAATTCGTCTATCTTGGGTCAACTGACCTCATCAATAGACCAACAAATTGGGAGGATGAGGCTTCAGCAGAAGACTTCTATCAGTATCAATACATCAGAGAAAATGTTGCTGGTGATCACAAAGAGCTCTGGTACCACGAGCAGGGTGACCAGTCATGGCTGGTGGTCACAAGGAATACGCTAACACACGAGATTACGAATGTTGAGCTTGCTCAAGACGTCTCAAGGGCAATGGGTAGAGGAAAATGAGTCAGATAAACAGAAAAGATGGCGGCTTAATCAATAAGGATAAAACGATAACCTTTACCTTTAACGGACACATTTTAAGGGGTTACGAGGGTGATACGCTCGCCTCAGCTTTGCTTGCAAATGATAAGCACTTGGTTGGCAGATCGTTTAAGTACCATCGTCCGCGTGGCATCGTCACTGTGGGCTCGGAAGAGCCAAACGCCATTATGGAGATTGGGAGTGGCGCATACAAAGAACCCAACACGCGCGCAACCGTAACCCAGCTTTACAATGGTTTAGAAGCAAACAGTCAGAACCATAGAGGTCCTCTCGGTTTTGATTTGATGGCGATTACAGATTTCTTCTCACCGATGCTCGGTGCGGGCTTCTACTATAAGACCTTTATGTGGCCGAAGGCTTTCTGGGAAAAGATTTATGAGCCAGCCATTAGAAACTCAGCAGGACTCGGTACGCTTGCTAAACAGCCTGACCCTGATACCTATGACAAAGGTTTTAGATACTGCGACATTCTTATTATTGGAGCTGGAGCCTCAGGCTTGTCAGCTGCCCTAACTGCTGCAAGCTCGGGCGCCAAAGTCATCCTGGCTGATGAAGACTTTTTGATGGGTGGGCGCTTAAATTCTGAGACCGCGAAGATTGATGGTATCTCAGGAAGCGAATGGGCAAAGAACGCAGTTGATAAGTTGAGCGCAATGGACAACGTGACCTTGATGGCAGATACAACTATTTTTGGTGTCTACGACCACGGCATATACGGCGCACTCGAAAACAGGTCCTCTGAGTCGAGAGAAGACTCCAAGAAGCCTAGACAGGTGAACTGGAGAATCTATGCGAAAAGGTCTATCCTCTGCGCGGGAGCCATTGAGCGCTCAATCGCCTTTGGAAATAATGATCGCCCAGGAATTATGCTCGCTGGGGCTGTCAGGTCCTACATGAATAGATTTGCAGTTGCGACAGGTCAAAAAGTAACGGTTTATACGAACAATGATGACGGCTGGCAAACTGCAAAAGATCTCAGAGCAAAGGGAGTGAAGGTCGTTGCGGTCATTGACTCACGCTCCATCAGTCCGGTGATGGGAATTCAGGGCGCTGAAATCTTTATGGGGACTGATGTAATAGACACAAAGGGCAGAAGAAGACTCAAGTCAATCAAGCTCTCAAATGGAAGAACGATCGATACCGATTCACTCGCAGTCTCTGGAGGATGGAACCCGAATTTACACTTAACATGCCACCACAGAGGTATCCCGAAATGGAATGAAGATATTGCTTCTTTTGTTCCTGATGACAAGGCGCCTCCTGGAATGTCGGTTGCCGGAAGAGCAAAAGGAACGATGGTCCTTAATGACGCAATCAAAGAGGGTCATGATCTCGGTTCATCTGTTGCACAGGATTTGGGCTACAAGGCTTCAGATCTGGAGCCTGCGACTACGCCATCGGTTGCTTACAATATTGTCGCTAACTGGGGAGTCCCGAGCGGAAAGAATCGTGCCTGGGTTGACTTCCAAAATGACGTCACAGCGAAAGACGTTAAATTAGCTAACCAAGAAGGTTTCAAATCAGTTGAACATGTCAAGAGATACACCACTCTAGGTATGGCGACTGATCAAGGCAAAACTGCCAACGTTTTAGGTATCGGAATCATGGCTGAAAACATGGGTCAGACCATGGAGGAGACAGGAACGACGATCTTTAGACCGCCATACTCTCCAGTCGCAGTTGGAGCCTTTGCTGGAAGAAGAAGAGGGATGGAGTTCTATCCTACACGCTACACTCCGAGCCACAAATGGTCAGAGGAGCAGGGCGCAGTATTTGTTGAGGTAGGTATGTGGTATCGTTCACAATGGTTTCCTCAGCCCGGAGAGACCCACTGGCGTCAATCCGTAGACCGTGAGGTCATTCAAACGCGATCTTCTGTCGGTATCTGTGATGTGACAACCTTAGGAAAAATTGATATTAAGGGTTCAGATGTCTCTGAATTCTTGAACAAAGTTTACGTCAACGCTTTTGCAAAATTACCAGTGGGCAAAACGAGATACGGCCTAATGCTCAGAGAAGACGGCATGGCTATGGATGATGGAACGACAGCTAGGCTGGCTGAAGACCACTTCGTGATGACGACAACGACCGCAAACGCAGTCAGCGTATACCGTCACCTACAGTTCTGTCATCAAGTGCTCTGGCCTGATCTGGATGTGCACATGATCTCAGTGACAGAGCAGTACGCACAGTATGCTGTAGCAGGACCAAACTCTCGTAAACTTTTAGAGAAGATTGTGGACCCTGAGCATGATATTTCAAACGAAGGGTTTCCGTTTATGGCTGCTGCAGAAATTTCGGTTTGTGGTGGAGTACCTGCAAGACTCTTTAGGATTTCTTTTTCGGGTGAATTGGCATACGAAATTGCAGTTCCAACTCGCTATGGTGATTCATTGATGAGAGTCATGATGGAGGCTGGCAAAGAGTTTAATGTTGTTCCTTATGGAACTGAAGCTCTTGGTGTTATGAGAATTGAAAAAGGGCACGCGGCAGGTCCAGAATTAAACGGACAAACGAGTGCGTATGATCTGGGAATGGGCGGAATGGTCTCAGGTAAAAAAGACTTTATTGGATACAAGCTCGGATTGAGAGAAGAGTTGCAGCGTAGTGACCGTATGCAGATGGTTGGCTTCAAGCCAGTCAACAAAGGAGACCTTGTTGATAAGGGACACTCAATGGCTGGTGCTCATTTACTAGGTCTTAGAGACGAGCCAACTACTGAAAATGACCAGGGCTGGATCTCTTCATCGATCTACTCACCAATGCTAGGTTGCTATATTGGACTTGGTTTTATAAAAGATGGACTAAACAGAAAAGGTGAATTTGTCCGAGCAGTTGATTTAGTTAGAGGGAGTGATATAGAGGTTGAGATTTGTAGTCCACACTTCTATGATCCTGAAGGAGGGCGTTTACGTGAGTGATTATGAATTATTAGCAGAGTCGCCTCTTGGCGGCGTTGAAATAGAGCTTGATGGCTTTACTATAACTGAGGTTACAGATAAGTCCTTAGTGATGGTTGCTCTTCCTAGAGATAAGTTCAGTGATATTGAATCTTCAATTAACAAGTCTTGCGGACTCAAGCTACCAGAGATGCAAAATTCTACCAATTCGAAGGATTCCTCAATAACGCTTTGGCGTCTGCAAAAAAATCAAGTTTTGGCTTACTTTTCTTATGAAGGGGATGACGCTGAGTCACACCTTTCTGAGCGTTTATCTGCTCCCGCATACTATACAGATCAATCTGATACATGGGCGATGATCAGAGTTAGCGGTAACAGAAGTAGAGACGTCCTTGAGAGAATATGTCCGATTGATCTTAGCCCCGAGGTATTTTCAGTTGGAAACGTTTCTAGAACAGTTATGGAGCATATAGGAACAGTCATTTATAGAGACGGCGATGATTCATACGTTCTCTTAACAATGCGTTCATTTGGCCGCTCTATGCTTCACGCGATAGAAGTCTCTGCTGATAACGTTCTTTAAAGAGTTAAACGTTGCTATGCCAAAGAAGACCCAAGAGGTAGCCCAGCGTTTGGTGTAAAACCATATAACTCTACATCCGGTAATGCTCTAGCAACTACATCTCTGGCATCTAAAAGCTTATCAAAATCAATACCCGTTTTGAGTCCCATCGCCTCTAGCAAAAAAACTAGATCCTCAGTCACTATATTTCCGCTAGCACCTGGAGCTGCAGGGCAGCCACCAATACCTCCCATAGATGAGTCAACTGTAGTTAATCCTACCTCCACCGCAGCCAAAACATTAGCCAAACCTTGACCACGAGTATTGTGCAGATGAATTCCCGTAAGATGATCACGACCAATTGCATCCCAAACCTTTCCAATGAGTCGCTTAACCTGAACAGGATTGGCATAACCGGTTGTATCGGAGAGGCCAACCTCACTGCATCCTGCCTCCATTAATGCCTCCGCCAGCTCAACGACCCGATCCTCCGAAATGCTGCCTTCAATAGTGCAGCCAAATGCGGTTGAGAGTGCACCTTCAATTAAAGGCCTCTCATCGATTGGAAGATCTCTAATTAGCTCGACTATTCGCTTCACTTCATCCAGCATCTGGTCATGTGTTCGATTGACATTTCTCATGCTGTGAGTCTCACTGACAGATAGAGGAATGGTCAGCTTATCTACTCCTGCCAGTATGGCATTTTCAGCTCCTTTTAGGTTTGGAACTAACGCAGCCACTTTAAGGCCTTCAATAGTTTTAGCAAACTTTGCGATCTCCATTGTATCGGCAAGCTGAGGAAAAATACGAGCTGGAACAAATGAACCGACTTCTATCTCTGGAATACCCGCTAAAGCCAAAGCCTCAATCCAACGCTTTTTAGACTCCGTGGACATGATTTGACTAATACTTTGAAGCCCATCTCTAGGGCCAACTTCACTCACCTCAATGTCGATTTTATTCATAATGTCAATTATCTTATTGTTGTATATTCTGGTTAACTAGAAAATGGGGATTTTTACTTGACCAGAACAAATGATACAGTATGGGAAAAAGCTAGTAAGCAATAAAGTGTAATTCCTTGCCAGTACATAGTCACTTATATCGCTTTTTGCTCTTTAAGGGTTTTGATTTCAGTATTTGTCATGCCAAGTTCACCCAGAATCTCGTCAGTATGCTCTCCAAGCATTGGAGGCGGGTTATCAACAGTTGGTGCTTTTCCATCTAGCTTGATACCTGTTCGAGTAATTTGAATATCTCGACCTACTCCCGGAACATCGGAATAAGTACCTACCATTCCTCGCTCTGCAATCTGTGGTTGAGCAAGCGCCTCTGGCACGGTTAATATAGGGCCGCAGGGGACTCCTACGTCGTTTAATAATTCAGTCCACTCATCTGTTGAACGAGTCATCAGGGTTAAGTTGAGAATCTCAGAGAGCTCACTACGATTTTCGAGTCGTGCCTCTCTGGTAGCAAATTTAGGGTTTTCAAGCAGCTCATTAAGGCCTAAGACCTGACACGTTGCTTCAAACTGCTCCTGTTTATTAGCAGCAATATTCATTTGGCCATTGCTAGTTCTGAATGTCCCCGATGGGCTACTCGTAAAATTTTCATTACCCATCGCTTGAGGTTCTTTATTAGCGTTAAAGTAGTTTGAAATCTGAAAACCCATCGTACACATGACAGACTCAAGCATCGAAACATCTATAAAGGTTCCGCGTTGGCCATCTTGTTTTGCTAGTGCTGCTGAAATTGCGAAGGCAGCGGTCAAACCTCCAATGGTGTCAGCGATAGGGTAACCCACCCTTAGAGGGGCTGATTCTTTATCACCTGTAATATTCATAGTGCCTGACATGCCTTGAATGATTTGATCATATGCTGGGCGACTCTTTAACGAGCCTTCTTGTCCAAAGCCTGATATTGCGCAATAAACTAGATCTGGATTCAAATCTTTAAGTACCTCGTAGCCAACACCAAGACGATTCATTACTCCTGGCCTGAAGTTTTCGACCACGACATCAGCAGTTTTGACTAAGCGCTTAAATACATCGACACCCTCTGCTGACTTAAGATTAATGGTAATTGAGCGCTTACCTGAGTTTTGAGCGAGAAAAGTAGCACCCATAAGTTTTTGATTGAGCTCACTATCCAAACCCAACTGCCTAGCTAAATCACCCCTAACAGGTACTTCAATTTTTATTACCTCTGCTCCAAGATGAGCTAATTGACAAGCGCAGAATGGTCCAGAAAGCACATTTGAAAGATCAAGTACACGATACCCCGCTAGAGATTTCATGATTCCTCCTTTTTAGAATTTAAGCGTTTGCCATAATTTGCATGAACCACCTTTGTGTTTGTAAAGAATTCACGGCAATAACTACTCTTTTCAGGTGGTCCAAATGATGAATTTTTACGACCAGTAATTGGGGCGTGAAAATCCATACCAGCAGTTGGAAGATTAATCTGCACCATTCCAGAATTTATATTGGCTATAAAGTGATCAATTATCGAGCGATCATTTGTAACAATACCTGCTGAAAGACCAAATTCTGTGTCATTTGCGATTGAAAGCGCCTCATCGTAATCACTTACAGACATTACGGCAGCAATTGGTCCAAAAATCTCTTCACGACAAATCTTCATCTCGCTCTTAGCACCAGTAAAAAGTGCTGGCGATAAATACCACCCAGGTGTCTCCTGTTCAACTTGAAGCCCACCCGTTAAATGCTTGGCACCATCATTCAAACCAACCCGAAGATACTCAAGGTTTTTCTTTAGTTGAGCCTCACTAACAACGGGACCTATATCTGTTTTTGGATTTCGAGCATCTCCAATTCTAAGAAGCTCCATACGTTTCAACATTGCATCAACAAAAGAGTCATGAATATTTTCAGTGACAATGAGTCGAGAAGATGCAGTGCATCGTTGTCCACAAGAAAAGAATGCACCATTGATTGCGTATTCGACAGCTTTATCGAGGTCAGCATCATCAAGCACAATGAGTGGATTCTTACCGCCCATTTCAAGCTGTATCTTGCCGCCTCGTGCAAATACACTGGCGCCAATCTTGCGACCAATACCTGAAGAGCCAGTGAAGGTGACGCCTGCCACATTTGGGTGTTCAACTATAGCAGCGCCTGTTTCCGAGCCTTGTCCCATCAATAGGTTAAATACGCCATCTGGGAGACCTGCTCTAGAAATAATCTCTGCAAGAGCCCATGCAGAACCACATACCAGTTCAGAAGGTTTGAAAACAACGGTATTGCCATAAGCAAGCGCTGGTGCAATTTTCCATGCAGGAATCGCCAATGGAAAGTTCCAGGGTGTTATGGCAGCAACTACACCGATTGGTTCGCGCTGAACCTGAAGCGATACGCCTTCCCGAAGTGAACGATAACCCTCTGTATCAGAGCGATAAACTTCAGCTGCAAAAAACTTAAAGAGGCTACCCGCACGATGAGCCTCAGCCACCGCTTCTTTGAGTGTTTTTCCCTCTTCGCGAGCTAAAAGGTCGCCTAATTCCTCTTTACGTTGAATAATCTCCGTGCCGATTGCATCAAGAATATCAAATCTCTCTCCAGAAGTGCTGGATGACCATGCTGGTAGTGCACTCATTGCTGCCAAAACTGCATCTTGAACGTCGTCTTTTGTGGCAATTGCGTAACTAGCGATTACATCATTTGTGTCGGATGGATTGATATTTTGGATGTGATTTGAACTATTACGCCATTCACCTGCAATGAAGTTATGTTTTGTTTCTTGATCATTGTTATGTTGAATAGTCATAGTAATTCCTCTAAAACAGGTCGCCAACCAATATCCTCATGCCGATGATCAAAGGTATTTAAGTAAAAACACTGACCGGCCTCGTAACCTCGACAACAACGAGCATTGTCCCGGTTTAAATATGGCATTGAAGTCCAGCTGTATGCACCAGCCCAATTCCAGAATTGATTATGCGGTGCTTGAAGTACCTCATCACTTAAGACTCCAATCTTATCATTGGATGTCAATGATGGCAAACCCTTAATCGTTTCTCCACCAGAGACAAAACGATCCCATTCGTTATCAGCTGGAAGAGCGCCGCTTAGACCATTATCCTCATCATAAAAATCATTACCTCCAGTCATTAATCGACATTTATAGTTTTTTCCATCAATGACGATCATTTTTCCATCAACATATCCCGCATCATATAAATCTTGCCAACTAACGCGAACAAGAATCATGCGATCGCAGATATAAAGACGGCGAGTATTGTCACTAAGAACAATCCAGTTTAATGTATTTTTAGGATTGCTTGAGGTATCTCCCAACCACCATCGACTCCAATCAGGACTAGGCTCAAACTCTGCAATATTGCCAGGTTTCATACCCTTATAGGGTACTGGTAATATAGAGAAATCAACAACCCATGGGCGAGTCGGAAGGGGCTGAGGCTCTTTGTCATGATATAGAGAGCCAAAAGATTTAATACCTTCAAAAATGTGCATAATCAATTTTACTCGCCAGTTTGGAACATATACTTACGAAGAGTGCGCAAGAGTAGATGTCCAGCAATTTGTTGTGTGCGTCCTGAAGGGTCAAGTGGTGGGCAGGTTTCTACAATATCCAGCCCATCAAATGGTGCTTCAGAGAGAATATCAAGCATTTGGCAATATTGTCTTGGAGTAATCCCACTATGAACAATTGACCCTGTACCAGGTAAATAGCCAGCATCCATAGCATCAATGCAAAGAGAAACATATAGGCTTTCGCATCCTCTTGTTGCATGCTCAATAGCAAGCTCCATAACTTTGGCGGATCCAAGGCGATGAACATCCTGAGAAGAGAAAACCTTTCCTCCCATACTCTCAATTAACTCATACTCGCCTCCATCAATCCAGCCTGAAATGCCAATCCAAACCATATTTGCTTGAATAATATTAGAGACTTCAGTAATGCGTCGACCATTAGTAGCATGATTGTATTTACCCCACGCTCCAAGACGATTTGTAAAATCTAAGTGTCCATCAACCTGGATGTAGCCAAACTTTCGATTTGGATCCCGATCTAAAAGACCTCTTGAATAACCAAGGCAGGAAGGGTAACCGTTGTAGTGGTCTCCTCCTAATGCAAGAGGTATTCCTCCATTAGCAGTAATTGCTCTTGTCATAGAAGCTATTGATTCAGTTGTATCCTCAACACTATCAGGGAAAATATCAGCGTCACCACAATCAATAATCCAATCATCTTGTCGTTTTCGAAGTACACTTTTCAGAGTAGGGTCGAACAATTCAGTTTGATCATTTGGTGTAGATTTGGATATTTCTGTTGTTGCTGCTCTAAGTGCGTCTGGACCAAAACGAGTTCCAATACGGCTAGAATGCGTCCAATCAGATGGCATCCCAACGACTCCAAGAACTCCCGGTTTAACCTGTTCTGGTGACCCTAGTGGTGCTCCAAACAGAGAGGAGGCAACAGTATTCATTTTTGGATAATTTGACATAAATTAAAGTTTTCTCCTTTGTTTAATGACCATTAGATTTGAAATCGTTAATAAGTCCCAGGCGTGAACAGAGGTATCCAACCAGCGCAGTAACGATTAGACGCTGGCCAGTTTTTACTATGCTTAGTCCATTGACTGTTGGGTTATGACCCGTCAAAATTAGGGTGGCTATAGGCGCTTTGGCAATTGCCACTAAAACTCGCCTTAACAGTTTTAGGCTCATTCCGTCAAATACTGGCTTATCCGACATGCCATGAAGCTCTGAAGATACTGATGATAGGTCAAGGTTAACAATGACTGGTAGATTACGTTTCGATAATGTTTGGCTTAAATCTGCAATCTCATTAGAGTCCATGTCACTGAGTTGGCTCGATGAAAATATTTTTGCGCTAGCGCCTCTAAGCTCCTTTAAAAATTCTACAGAAGGATTCTCAGAAGGGGCAAGGATACATGTATCTTTCAGTTTAACTTCTCCGCTTGATAACAGAGAAGCAAGTGGTACAGAAGTTTCTTGACTCAGCTCTGTATTCGAAGTACCTGGCGTTTTCCCACCAATCTGAATATATGCGGCAGACTTACCTTTTGCAATGCCTCTTGAAACTGGAGCAATAATGCTGCTATCTCCGCCAAGGACAATGCTCGTTGCATTGCGCTTATAGACTTCTTCAATTGAACGAGTAATTAGCTCATCAGCTTTGGATTTAGTTTGTCCTAAAATTGGAATATCTCCAAGATCAAACAGTTGTTCGTTGATTGATGATGTGTCAAACAACTCTAGCTCATCAATATTAATTGGATTACTGAATTGTGGATTGGCATACCAACCGAAATAGACTGACGTTTCTCTTATTGCCAAAGGCGAAAAGCGTGCGCCAGATTTTAGATTGTTACTATCTTCCATCGGAGCACCAATGACTGCTAGTGATCCAGATGATAAATCCTCAAAATTTGCCCTAACTGACCTCATAAATGACAAATGGCCGGCCATACGTGGAATTGGAGCGGTTCTTAGTGGCATAAGGCACTCTCCTTAGACATTGCTTCAATCACGCTCCTAATAATCTCGATAACAGTGAGGCTCGCAGCGCTGCCCGAAAGATCTAGGTCCGGTATAAATCCAGTAACATCAGCACCTATGATGGGTAGCTTTCCAAGTTCAGAGATGACTGAAGCTAGCTGCTCCGGCGAAAGACCAGTTCCAAGGTATGGAGAATTAGAGCGAATAGAAGGTAATGCAAGAACATCGACATCTACACTAAGATAAACGCCAACCTCTTGGTCTTGCAGATCATCGACTATCTGTTCGGATAATCCTGTTAAGGATTTTGAAAGTTGATGAGCAGAACGAACAAAGCCATCAGTTAAATATTCATACTCCTCTATGGAGCTTAAATCACTAACACCAAGCATTGCAATTGATCTTGCACCACCGCAGAATTCAGCAATTTGCCTTGTTGCAGATGACCGATTCATTGGGTTTTTTTGAGTATCTAGGATTTCTGATGCATCCAGATTGCGTGAAATTCGAATAAATTTCAAATGACAATCAGGATTTGCCTTTAACTGCCCAGATACCAAAGCAGGAATGAGGCTATAGTCTCCACCCAATGCGAGAAGTCTAGCACCGGTTTGTTGAATCCTATAGCTTTGTTCTTCTAAAATTGACTGCGTTTTTATAGGCTCAATTGGAAAAACATTCAACTCACCAACGTCAATAATGTTGCTAGGAGTAGAAATTTTGAGGCCATTAGCTAACAACGGAAGAGACGCATACCTTAATTGTCTTGCAGCATATCTCGCGCCTGGCTCGCCCTCAGAAAAATGGTCACAGAATAGCCCTGCAACAGCTATTTTTTTCTCTGAAAGGTCTTCAATATCACCAATTGGAGCACCAAAAAAAGATGGTACTGACTGCATTGATAGGTTTAAGTCGACTGTACTCATCACGAAATATCCTCAAAAAGCCTCTCGCCGAGTATTGCTAATAGCGCCTCAGCGCTAGCGTATTGAGAATGACCTCGAGCATCAAGTGAAGGCGCAACATTTGATACACAAACACCTACTAACTTTTCAGCAAAATTAGTTTTAGAAAGAATATCAATTAACTGCAAAGGTGATAGACCGCCGACGTTTAGACTCGGTGTTCCTGCTGCATATCCAGTATCCAAAACTCCAGCATCTACTACGCACAAAATTTGCTTGTTCTGAAGAGAGAATTGTTGAATCTCATTTGAGGCAGCTTCTATACCCTGATCATGAATATCATCAGCGGAAATAATGTTTCCATGAATCATTTTTATTTCCTTCCAGTTTTCATGAGGTTGGATGCCATTTACACCTATAGCTAGCAGAGGATAACTATCAGAGCTAGGCTTCGATGTGAGAAGCGTTGAAAGTGCTTTAGAGTGTAGATTGTTTGCTTCTGGTAAATCTAATCGGTTTGAAAAAACAAGCAGTCCAAGCTCAGGTAAAGAGCTCTGGAGGCCATTAATAAATCCCTCTAGAATTCTTCCATCTCCCCCAAGCAGAACTGGCAGTCCACCCTGATTATTAACCCCGGCAGTTAATTTTTGAACTTGTGTTAAAGTCTCCGATGTAACTTCAGTACAGTCTGCAAGGTCTCCAAGATCTATCCCAACCGCTTCACTTCTAAATCGAGTAGTCTTTCCTGTGTCAATTGATACGACCGTCTTTGATGGAGAATTAAAGTAACAAGATAGGGCATTCATAGTGGCCTGTCTTATAGCTTTGGGACCCTTTGAACATCCACTTCTTCGAGGCAAAGTAGAGTCAACAGGCGCACCAAAAACAACAATGCTCCCTTGAGAAACCTTTTCTAGATTTCTTTCAGGAAACCCAGCAAATGTTGCGCTGGTAGTTGTAGATTCTCCAAAATTTTTAGACATAAGATTTCAACCCATTTTTGATTGCCTGTATATATATTATTGATATATTCAAAGTAGTCATGACTGGTCCTTATTTTGATTTTTATTAAAAATAAGTACGGTAACTAAAGCACTGACAGAAACAAAAATTAGACAGGTTGAGATTGCAGCAATTGTTGGATCAACCTGATCTCGCAAAGAATTGAACATTCTTCTTGTAATCGTAGCATTTTCTCCACCCGAAACAAACATCGAAACAACTACCTCATCTAATGATGTAATAAATGCAAGCAGCGCCCCTGTTTGGATTGAGAACTTAACTTGGGGGAGTGTAATAGTTAAAAGAGCTCTTGGACGAGACGCACCTAGACTTCGTGCAGCAAGCTCTTGATTAAAATCATAATTCTTTAAACCTGCAAGTACAGTAATAATTACAAATGGAACCGCCAATGAAGTATGAGCAATAACAATTCCAGTGATTGTGTAATTCAAACCAAGTTTGGCATAAAGATGAAATACACCTATCGCAATCAGTATGACCGGCACTAGAATAGGAACAACAACAATTAGCTGAGAAGCATTTCTAACGCGTGCTGATGTAAATGTTAATCCATAGGCTGCTATTGATCCTAATGGAGTGGCTATAATTGTGGTCAAAAAGGCAACGAGCAATGAAGTTCTGGTTGATCTCATCCACTCACTCGAGCCAAAATAAGACTCATACCAACGAAATGACCAAGACTCAGGAGGAAATTCTAAGTATGAGGCTCCAGAAAATGACATTGGAATTACAATAAATGTCGGAAGTGCAAGAAAGAAAAGTATGCAAACTCCAACAAATCCCAGCCAGAGATTGTTATTTCTTCGCTTACCTACCATTTCGATTGCAGCCATTCTTTCTACCTCATGAACAATTTATCAATACCAAAGGCTCGGTTGAAAATCCAAATTATCGCAAATGCTAAAACCAGAAGAACTACACCCAGCGCGCTCGCTGCGCCCCAGTTCGAATAGAGCATTATGGTTGAATCTATTCGTTGAGCAAGCATCTGTATTTTTCCACCTCCAAGCAAGGCCGGTGTTACATAAGTGCCTAATGCAAGAACAAATACCAGCACTGTGCCGGCAAAAAAACCAGGCAAAGACATTTTGAAGAAAACCCGCCAGAAAGCTCCTCGAGGTGTTGAACCTAGACTAATTGCGGCTCTAATAAAATTGTTATCAATTGAGCGCATTGAGGCGAATAGAGGAAGAATAAAGAATGGTAATAAAATATGCACCATACCAATAATACTTCCGGTTAGATTATGAGCTAACTGAAGAGGTTCATCTATCCATCCGATTGAAAGAAGTGTGTCGTTGATAATTCCATTGCGTTGAAGAATTACCAGCCATGCATACGTTCTAACAAGGATTGAGGTCCAAAATGGCAACAAAACAAAAATCATCAGTATGCTTGCTAATCTGTCAGGAAGTTGTGACAACCAATAACACAATGGGTAGCCAAGAAGTATGCAAAAGAATAAGGTAATAAAACTTATTTTAAGAGTAACTATGAATGTCTTGATATAGAGTTGGCTTTGAAAAATACGTTCATAATTCTCCCAAGAAAAGTCACCTGCACGGTCAAAAAATGAAAGGGATGATAGCCAGAATACTGGAATAAATACAACAATCAGAATAGTGATAAGTGAAGGAAGTGATAAATTAAAAAACAACCGACCTTCTTTTCGACGTGCTTTTGCAAGTGCCGTGCTATTAAGACCTTCTAATTGATTGTTGGTAGCTAAATTCATTCAATACTACCCTCAACAATAATGACATCATCAGCATGAAGACCAAGATGTATTGGTTTACCTACATCTGGAATAATATTACTACTTTGTGACTTGTTAGCAGGTAATCTGACACTAATTTTAATATTATCTCCAAGATCTACCATTACTAGCACGCTTTCTCCCTGATAAACCGATGCACTGACTATTCCGGAAAGATCATTCAAAGAATCATTCTTTGAGTTAGACATCACTAGTAGTTCAGGTCGAATAACAAGGCAGTGTGGATTCTCACCTTTAGGTTGAGGATTTGTCATCTTTATGGGCTTGCCACGAAGAGCAAGTCCATTGTTTGAATTCTCTAATTGAAGAAGAACTGATTCCCCAATAAAATCAGCAACAAATAGGTCATTAGGATTATCATAAAGAGCCTTAGGAGCGTCCACTTGAACAAGACGTCCATTATTAATAACCGCGATACGATCGGACATAGTCAATGCTTCTCGCTGGTCATGCGTTACATAAACAATAGTTGCTTCAAGTTTTTGATGAAGTGCCTTGAGTTCAATTTGCATGTGCTCTCGTAACTTTTTATCCAAGGCGGAAAGA